>NZ_CBOM010000086.1:0-102 GCF_000476275.1 Helicobacter pylori SA213A | reverse complement strand
GCATTCTTTTAGCCCTAATTCGTTTTTTCAATCAAAATCCGACTAATCCATCGCCTAAACTCTAAAAATCGCCTAAAACGAAAAATACAAGCAAAAAACAAC
>NZ_CBOM010000085.1:0-107 GCF_000476275.1 Helicobacter pylori SA213A | reverse complement strand
TTACAAAAACAAAAAATACAAGACCGCATTAACAAAATAACAGACACAATCATTAAAGAATTACTATCAAAGCATGAAATCAAAAAAGAAGAACTAGAACCCACTCT
>NZ_CBOM010000084.1:0-108 GCF_000476275.1 Helicobacter pylori SA213A | reverse complement strand
CAAACTCATTTGGTAATTTTTCTGTAATTTCTTTGAATTTTTGATTAAAACCACTCAAAATACTTGGAGTGATCTTGTCTATGTAATTTTGTATCTTTTGTTTTTGTA
>NZ_CBOM010000083.1:0-159 GCF_000476275.1 Helicobacter pylori SA213A | reverse complement strand
TCGTCTTCAGCGTGGAGCAAAAACGAGAGAGAGAGAGAGAGTAAAAGTAGTTTTTTTCATAACATTCTTCCTTTTTAAAATGGGTTTGAAATTTGATGCATTGAACATGCATGGGGTGCATTATATCGTAAAAGCGTTTTTTTTTTTTGTAATTTGGAG
>NZ_CBOM010000082.1:0-189 GCF_000476275.1 Helicobacter pylori SA213A | reverse complement strand
GCTTGATTGAAAGGCTTGTTCGTTAAAAGCCTGTGGTGGAGTTGGCTAATTGTTTGATATTGGCTAAATCGTTTTCTAACGCTTGTTCGTCTTGTTGGATTTGTTGGTTAGTGTTTTCTAAGCTTTGAGCGTCTTTAGCAATAGTAGGATTTTTACTTGTTGTATCGCTTGCATCGTTGCTTGCAATCT
>NZ_CBOM010000081.1:0-232 GCF_000476275.1 Helicobacter pylori SA213A | reverse complement strand
CTCGCTCGTGTTCTAATTTCTTTTTTAAAGCTTCTTTACGCTTTAATTCTTGCTCTTTAGCTTTTAAAAATTCTTGTTCGCTTTGTAACTTCTCGCTTTCTAACTTCGCTAACTTTTCGGCTCTGGCTTGTTCTAAAGGGCTTAAATTTGTAGGTTTTGGTGGGGTTTCGTTTAAATTTTCGCTTGTTTTTAATAATTCCTCTTGATCTGTTAGCGGTTTTTGGGTAGGATT
>NZ_CBOM010000080.1:0-238 GCF_000476275.1 Helicobacter pylori SA213A | reverse complement strand
AATTCAAAGCCACACTCTAGGCATTGATAAATCCTATCTTTAAGTTTTAAATCTTGTTTAACCTTTTGACAATTAGAGCAAGTCTTAGAGCTTGGATAGTAAGTGTCAGCTCTTAGAATTTCTTTATTAGAGTATTTAGCTTTATATTCTAATAGCGTGTTAAACACAGACATAGAAACATCGCTTAAAGATTTAGCCAACCTGTGATTTTTAAACATGTTTTTGACTTTCAAACTCT
>NZ_CBOM010000079.1:0-262 GCF_000476275.1 Helicobacter pylori SA213A | reverse complement strand
AGCTTATTGCTAGAGTAAGCTCGCATGACCAACAAGATGACTTAATCAGACAAGTTCAAGTTTTAGTAGCTTTATTAGCGCTAAATGCGGCTTTAACTATGAAGTGATACAAGATTTAGGGAGTGGCATGAACTACTATAAAAAAGGCTTAACCAAGCTTTTAAATTTAATCTTAGACAATCAAGTCAAACGCCTTGTATTAACGCATAAAGACAGATTATTACGCTTTGGAGCCGAATTGGTATTCAGTATTTGTGAAGCT
>NZ_CBOM010000078.1:0-307 GCF_000476275.1 Helicobacter pylori SA213A | reverse complement strand
TTGTTATTATAGCTAAAAATTGTTAATATTATAACTATTTTATAAAAGTTATATTATTTTTAGCAAAAACCGCTCATATTACCGCAAAAAATTACCTATTTTTCTTATTTTTAAGTGAAAAATGAGAGATTTTTCAGTTAAAGTAACAAGAAGTTCTGTTATCAGTAACAAGAAGTTCTGTTTTATTCATTTTCACCCAAAAATGAGAAACCCTACAGCTTCGTTATTTAGGGGGTTGCAACCCCAATCCCTCACATGCGCGCGCATGGTAAAACATGTAAAACAGCATGCTGTTAAAAACATGTAA
>NZ_CBOM010000077.1:0-326 GCF_000476275.1 Helicobacter pylori SA213A | reverse complement strand
AGACTTTTTTCGCAACAATAACGAATTAAATAGCCTAAAAATTTAAGATTATTTTAAGCTTTTGAGCTCCCATGAATACGATAATTAAACAGAAAGCGGAAAAAATTTTCCGCATAATTATATTGTAATAAAGGGAAAGAATTTTTTGTTTTTAATAAGTAATATTAGATCATGTAGTTATTAGTGCTTTCAAAAAAAAGAAAGGATAAAGGAAAAATAGAAAAAAGAATGTGAGCTTTAATAGAAAATAAAGCATTCTTTAAGATTAGTTTTGTAGATTTTTGGTATAATAACAGAGTATTCATCTTGTAGATTAGATTTAGCTT
>NZ_CBOM010000076.1:0-328 GCF_000476275.1 Helicobacter pylori SA213A | reverse complement strand
TAAAATGTTTTTTTCTCAAGATCGCTCAAATCCCCACCCACACGCTGTTAGAAACCTAAAAAAATTTTTTTCATTCACAGACATACAAATATTAATACAAAGAAATTAATGCGCATGTATACGCGCATGAGAAAAATCTATTTTTTGAAAAAATCTTTGTTTTTTGGTTTGAAGAAGTAGGTAGGTAGGTTGAGATTGCTAACCGAAGTGAAATTCTCAGTAATTTGCTAAACAAGTCAGATTGGCTATCCATTTCAAACAACTAGTGAAGAATTTTAGTTTGTTTGCTCATTCAAAATTTTTTTCCAATCAAACACCCCTTTCTTTT
>NZ_CBOM010000075.1:0-385 GCF_000476275.1 Helicobacter pylori SA213A | reverse complement strand
GTTTAACTTGTGGGGTTTGTGGGAGCGTATCCAATTCTTCTAATAATTTTCGTAATTCCAATTCTTGTTTTCTAATTTGTTCAAAATTCGTATTCATGGGCATTTGAGAGCCTTTTAATGCTTATTTTTCAAAAGACGATATAATAATAGGAGTGAAACCCTTAAAAAGTCTTGGCGGACTTATTAAGGGTTATTAAAACGCTAAGGTTTTAATATAGTGGCTGTGTTAAGATTACCACTAAAATCACTACTATCAAAAATGCTTTCATGGTGTGCCTCCTAACGGAGTGCCACCCGCTACAAACTCCCAACCCACTAGCTTTTAAAGCTAATTGCTCCAAATTTGTTAACACTAGGATTAGCAACCATGTTACACCGCCTTAGG
>NZ_CBOM010000074.1:0-387 GCF_000476275.1 Helicobacter pylori SA213A | reverse complement strand
TTTTCACTTTTAACCACCGATTTATTAGCCGGTATCCCCGCTGAAATAAAAGCCCGAAAAAAGCAATACGAATACTACCGAGAAAAATTACTGACCTTCAAACCCCTAACCCCACACAAAGAAGTTAAAAAATGCTAAAAGCGTTTTTATAATCAATAATAAAAGAGCTTGTTATAAAAAGAATTTGAAATATTTTTTAAAATGAGTTTTAAAATGACAAAACAAAGCAAATAAAAGCCCATTTTTAAAAACAAAAGTTTTAGTATAGCAGAGTCAAAAATAGCGTAATAAAAAAGTTTAAAATTCTAACGCTTTTTTAAAAACAAGCCCTAAAATAGGCGATAGAGTGGTTTTTAAAGGCTATTTTTTGCTAGGCGTTTTAACAAA
>NZ_CBOM010000073.1:0-409 GCF_000476275.1 Helicobacter pylori SA213A | reverse complement strand
CTTACCCTAAAAGCAAAAATAACCCTCAAAAATTGCGTGTGTCAAGCAAAACATTCGCTTTAGAATTTCTGTTTGTTAATGGATACAGCCTGAAAAAAGACAATTTGCTAGAAGAAATTGATCCCCCTAAAATCCACCCTATCACTAACGAACCCATTAAGGAATTTGCAGAATACATTGGAAAAACGATCCACATCACCAACAACAATGTGGATCAATGCCCTGATGGGATCAGCAACTACCTGAAAATCACTCGGATCGTGAAACTGAACGATAATCGGATCTGTATCTCAATCCAAGATGTGGATAAGCCTGAGAAACTTCTCAAACCTTTCATCGCTAAAGATGAAAAACACTTGAAGAATTGGTTTAAGAAATATTATCGGTGAAAATCAGCAAGTGAATTGAT
>NZ_CBOM010000072.1:0-428 GCF_000476275.1 Helicobacter pylori SA213A | reverse complement strand
AAACCCCTATCCAGCCAAAACACCTCCCAAACTCTAAACAACCCCGCTCTCAAAGAGGATCAAAAGCGCAAGAGCTTATAGCTTATTTGCAAAAAGAGCTAGAATCTCTGCCCTATTCGCAAAAAGCTATCGCTAAACAAGTGGATTTTTATAAACCAAGTTCTATCGCTTATTTAGAACTAGATCCTAGAGATTTTAACGCTACAGAAGAATGGCAAAAAGAAAATCTAAAAATACGCTCTAAAGCTCAAGCTAAAATGCTTGAAATGAGGAGTTTAAAACCAGACCCACAGGCCCACCTTTCAACCTCTCAAAGCCTTTTGTTCGTTCAAAAAATATTTGCTGATATTAATAAAGAAATAAAAGTAGTTGCTAATACCGAGAAAAAAGTAGAAAAAGCGGGTTATAGTTATAGTAAAAGGATGTAG
>NZ_CBOM010000071.1:0-442 GCF_000476275.1 Helicobacter pylori SA213A | reverse complement strand
AAAGGCACAAGCAAACGAAATTAAAAATCTTCTTTAACTCTTTTTAAACCTTTCTTAAAAATACAATATAAACCTAGATGCTATAAAATGTCTGGGTTTTATTTTTAGTGTTTGAGAAAATTGATGCTTTAAAGCATGAAATCTATAAAGAGCGTTGGGCTTTTAGCCTTTTTAGAATATTAAGTGTAGTTTTAGACAAATGATATTAAAATCAGTAACCACTTTAGAAAAACAGCGATGGAGCGTGAAAAGTCGTTTGTTTTTAATAAGTGATAAAACAATATAAAGGAATAATATGGCATACAAATATGATAGAGACTTGGAATTTTTAAAGCAACTGGAATCTAGTGATTTATTGGATTTGTTCGAGGTGCTTGTTTTTGGTAAAGACGGCGAAAAAAGACACAATGAAAAACTCACAAGCTCAATAGAATACAAAAGG
>NZ_CBOM010000070.1:0-485 GCF_000476275.1 Helicobacter pylori SA213A | reverse complement strand
AGCATCGCCCATTTTGGCACTCAAACCGAGCAGATAGATCAAGCGGTCAATATCGCTGACACTTTGGTGAATTTCAAATCCCGATACAATGAATTAGGCAACACCTACAACAGCATCACCACCGCGCTCTCTAGCATCCCTAACGCTCAATCTTTGCAAAATGCGGTGAGCAAAAAGAACAACCCTTATAGCCCGCAAGGCATACAAGAGAACTTCTACCTTAACCAAAACACTTATAACCAAGTCCAAACGATTAACCAAGAGTTAGGCCGAAACCCCTTTAGGAAAATGGGCATCGTCAGTTCTCAAACCAACAACGGCGCGATGAACGGGATCGGTATCCAAGTGGGCTACAAACAATTCTTTGGCCAAAAAAGAAGATGGGGTGCAAGGTATTATGGCTTCTTTGATTACAACCATGCGTTCATCAAATCCAGCTTTTTCAACTCGGCTTCTGACGTGTGGACTTATGGCTTTGGAGCGGA
>NZ_CBOM010000069.1:0-486 GCF_000476275.1 Helicobacter pylori SA213A | reverse complement strand
AAGAAGTTCTAGTTTTATTCATTTTCACCCAAAAATGAGAAACCCTACAGCTTCGTTATTAGGGGTTGCAACCCCCAATCCCTCACATGCGCGCGCATGGTAAAAACATGTAAAAACAGCATGCTGTTAAAAACATGTAATAAAAACAACGCGCATGACGCGCTACATATCTTGGGATTTTAGTTTTAGTGGTTTTTTTGGGCTAACGCCAGGTTTGCGCTATCTTGTTTGATTTGCTAACGCAAAACAGCTTCGGCTAACGCCTACGCTTTCAAACTGCGATGCGCTTTTGTCCATGCTCGCTAAGGCTTCGCTTGTTGGTGTTTGCTTGTCAGCAAACAATCGGTGCAAAACCGCTTGTATTGCTTCGCTAACGCTTCGCTTGTGCGGTTTTGTAGGAGATGAGATTGATAGCCGAAGTTAGATACGCTTTTAGATGCTAAACGAGTGGGATTGGCTAAATGGTTAGCGACTAAGGGGATTTTA
>NZ_CBOM010000068.1:0-505 GCF_000476275.1 Helicobacter pylori SA213A | reverse complement strand
TACAACGCTGACAAGTTTAGTAAATAATGATGACATATTAGACTCTTTAAATGAAGTTTTTCCCTATAAAGAAGCTTTTAGTCCTTATCTTATAGAGCATTTACAAAATCGTTTTGATTGTTCTATTACGAGTGTTTATGATCCGTTTTGTGGTGTTAGCTCTAGTTTCTTGAATACACAAATACAAGTTTGCTATGGCTTTGATACTTCACCATTTGCCATAAATGTCGCTAAAGCAAAATTAGAAAGTTTGGACTCTGACAATTTAAAAAAAGCAGAAAAAATGTAAATAATTTTATAGCTAGCAATAAAGAATATCCCTTTCCACAATGGGAATCTTTTAGCAAATATGCTGATAAAAAGCGATTTAATCTCATAATGGATTTTATAGAATCCTTTAAAGACTTGGATTCTAAGATTTATCATTTTGTGTCTTTTTTAGTATTATCTAATTTAGAAAAAATGCTTAATTTTAAAAAAGATGGCAATGGTATTAAGCATAGAA
>NZ_CBOM010000067.1:0-523 GCF_000476275.1 Helicobacter pylori SA213A | reverse complement strand
CCGAGCCTTCTTCTTTGAATTTGGCTGAAGACAGCCTACCTTTGAACCACCCTAACGCCCAAAAACTACTCCTTAAAAAACGCATGGGCTAGGGTATTGTCTAACCATGAAGGCTTGCATGCGCAAGAATACGCCATTAAGCGAGCGAGTAAAATGAAATTAGCGGCTAAGCTTTCTTTTTTGCCTCAAATTGATTTGAGCGCTTTTTACGTGTATCTTTCTAACCCCATTAAAATGGATTTTGCCAATGTTCCCCTTTTGACGATTGATTTTATCACCCACCGCCTGACTCCCAAGATACGATAAAAGGTATTCGAAGTTTGATAGGGTTTGGTACCGCGGCGAGCAGCCCTAGCCCAATCAGGGCTCTACCCCCTTTTATTATCACTTGAGGCTATACCTAAATATATTTCGAAGAGAACCAGCTATCACTAAGTTTGTTTGGCCTTTCACCCCTATCCACAGCTCATCCCAACCCGTTTCAATGGGTACGAGTTCAGTCCTCCACGCGCTATTACACGCG
>NZ_CBOM010000066.1:0-560 GCF_000476275.1 Helicobacter pylori SA213A | reverse complement strand
CATGGCGATGATTACGCTAAATACGCAGAAAGAATCGCTGAAGAGTTGCAATACTATGGGAGCAATAGTTTTGCGAGTTTCATTAAAGGTGAAGGGGTCTTATACAAAGAGATTTTATGCGATGTGTGCGATAAATTAAAGGTCAATTACAACAAGAAAACTGAAACGACTTTAATTGAACAAAACATGCTTTCTAAAATCTTAGAAAGAAGTTTGGAAGAAATGGATGATGAAGAAGTGAAAGAAATGTGCGATGAATTGTCCATAAAAAACACCGACAATTTGAACAGACAAGCCTTAAGTGCGGCGACTTTAACGCTGTTTAAAATGGGAGGCTTTAAATCTTATCAATTAGCTGTCATTGTTGCGAATGCGGTCGCAAAAACCATTCTAGGGCGTGGTTTATCGCTTGCGGGCAATCAGGTGCTTACAAGAACTCTGAGCTTTTTAACAGGCCCTGTTGGCTGGATCATTACAGGCGTATGGACAGCGATTGATATTGCAGGGCCGGCTTATAGGGTAACCATACCGGCATGCATTGTGGTCGCCACTTTACGCCT
>NZ_CBOM010000065.1:0-566 GCF_000476275.1 Helicobacter pylori SA213A | reverse complement strand
TTTTAATCAATGACGAGCGCTTTAGCAAAGCCGGTGCGCTAGCACCTAAAAACGCCGCCGATCTCGCTTTCACCATGCACATGCTTTCTTATTTATCCAATCAAGGCACTGCTGCGATCGTGGAATTTCCCGGGGTGCTTTATAGAGGCGGTGCCGAAAAGAAAATCAGAGAGTATTTAGTGAAGGAAAATTTCATTGACTGCGTGATCGCTTTACCAGACAACCTCTTTTTTGGAACGAGTATCGCTACTTGCATTTTAGTGCTTAAGAAAAACAAAAAAGACGACACCACGCTTTTCATTGATGCGAGTAAGGAATTTGTCAAAGAAGGCAAGAAAAACAAGCTCAAAGCGCGCAACCGAGAAAAGATTTTGCAAACCTATATTGAAAGAAAAGAGGTTAAGCACTTTTGCACCCTAGCTAATATTGAGAAAATCAAAGAAAACGATTACAACCTCTCCGTGAATCGCTATGTGGAGCAAGAAGACACGAAAGAGATCATTGACATTAAAGCGCTTAATAGTGAGATTTCTCAAATCGTAGAAAAGCAAAGCGCTTTACGAAAC
>NZ_CBOM010000064.1:0-640 GCF_000476275.1 Helicobacter pylori SA213A | reverse complement strand
ATGTCATGCTCTGTTTGTAAGGCTATCTTTCAAACTCATCATCTCTAGAGCATTGCTTCAAATTGTGTTGTGGTTCGGTATTTTTTGAAACTTCTTGTTGCGATTTTTGCGTATTTTGTAAAGATACCATTTCTTGCAACACTCTTAGTGTTATCTTAGCCACACCCTCACTCACACTCTTTTGCAATTCTAATTCTTTTTCTAAAAATTGCAACGACTTTTTAAGGCGAGCTAATTTTTTGCCATTATCTTCACATTCTAAAATCTCAATTTGCAGGCACTCTTTTCTTTCAATACAGAAATTTTTTCGCTTTTCTAAAAGCTCCATGGTTTCATTTTCTCTTTGGGTAAGATTTTTTAGAAGTTCAATGCAAGAGTGGTTAGTCTCATTAACATTTTCAGCTCTTAAAGTATCGCTTGCAATCAATGCAATATTGTTTAAATATTTTAAGTGTCTATTAAGAGCGAATGAATTTGTTTTGTCATTGAGTGCTAACTGCGAATAAGACAGATAGCTATACACAATACCTAAAGCATTTTTAGTGTCATTGTTATGTTCTTTAATTTCTTTTTCCAACAAAATAAGATTTTTAGTCATCGTTTTGTTTGCACCATGATGCTGTAGTGGCTTTAATAATTC
>NZ_CBOM010000063.1:0-651 GCF_000476275.1 Helicobacter pylori SA213A | reverse complement strand
CTCTGTAGCACCACTATAGGAACTCAACCTATGGCGCACCTTCGCATCAGCGTCGAGTGAGGTGCTTGAAAATTTTTTATAAACTTCATTATTTTTATAACTCCCATTGTTCTTATACATTGTTTTTAAAGCTAATTCATTTTTCTTATTGATCGCTTGCTCCACCACTACCGCATAGCCGTTGATTTGTTTAAACGCCGTTATAGCTTCTTTATCGTATTTGTCTAAAGTCCTAAGGATTGCATCAGCGTTATTAACGATATATCTGTAATTCGCTATGTCTTCGTTCGTAACAGGGATTTCTCCATTTCTAACATTAACAGAATTAACGCCATGCCTTTTGAGTATGTGAGCGATAGCATCATGATCTAAACTCGCTCTTATGTTTTCAGGGTGTTTAAAGTTAGCGTCAGCTAAAAGTTCTAATTCTTTGTTAGAGGCTTTTTCTATAATCATTTTCTTGTTGTTTTTGTGTATAAATTCAACGATTTCATGGTTTAGGTTATTAGTTCCAAAAATGATCGCATCTCTCCCGCTTGTAGGGATTTCTGCGTTATTTAATAGCTCTTTGATTTGCTCGTTAGTGAGTTTTTCATTAGAAAAATCGCGCGCTTTTTCTTTGATTTCTTCGCTCGCTTGTTTAACGCCGTT
>NZ_CBOM010000062.1:0-805 GCF_000476275.1 Helicobacter pylori SA213A | reverse complement strand
ATACTGTAATTTCTCAATATAATTTAAAAAGCACCAAATATGGGCGAATGGAATCTGCAGTATCATAGTAGGATAAAATAAGTTGTAAAATTGACTTCTTATATTGATTAAGATTGTAAATAGATGAAAACAATTCTTGAGGCGATAAAGAATCAATATTTTTTCTGTTACTTTTTACTATATTTTCATCATACGCATGAATGTCCCAAGAATAACCAAAAGCTTTCATTATTTGTTTTGCTTCTCTGGTTAGAGTAAAATGATAATCACTTGGTTTATCATAATCTATAAGTCCTATTTTTCTCATATCGGGATATTTTGACTTATAGTTGGCAGGAATAAGGTTTAAATATTTTTCAGCACCAAGGTGAGAAAGTGTGGGCAGTTCCACTGCTATAAGATTAGAAAGGTTGTGCTTAAAGTGTTTGAAAGAGTCAAAAAATAAACCCGTGCTATTTCTTTTATATCGCATATTAACCTGTCTCATCATCTCTCCTTTTGCAAAACAATTATGCTCTCTCGTAAATAAAATTTAGTTTTAGAATCAATGATTTTCATCTGCTGACTAGATGTTTTAAGCTTCCTAGCAATAATGATTTCCTTGCATTTAAAACCTAATTTTTGTGCCTCTTGTGCTAAGATTTCATCAGTTTGTATCGGCACTCCTTTATAGCAAGAATTTCCAACTACAATAAAGCAAAATCCTCCATCCTTAAGAACTTCAAAACAATTTTTTAAAACTTTTTGCATATCAAAAAAATAATTATTTAGCATTGTTAAAGTGCTTGATTCTATACCTTTATTG
>NZ_CBOM010000061.1:0-827 GCF_000476275.1 Helicobacter pylori SA213A | reverse complement strand
AAAAAAATTGTTTGAAAGATAAAATCTTAAGACAAAAATAACGATAAAAATAATGGTTAGCCATTGATTAAATATCACTAGATACAATACCGCAAGTCATCTTTTTTTAAAAGGGGTAAAAATGGCACTAAACATTCAAGCGTTCAAGCGTTCAAGCGTTCAAGCGTTCAAGCGTTCAAGCGTTCAAGCGTTCAAGCGTTCAAGCGTTCAAGCGTTCAAGCAACACTACCATAGTTTTTATAAAAATCTACTTAAAAATCCCCTACTTTTTATTATCCACCCCTTTTTTAACCAACACGACCTTTTTAGAAAATTTAATTCAATAAGCCCCATTTTTATCAGTGGGGCTTACAGAGTTAAATTCAAAGGAGAAAAACGATGGCTCAGTTAGAAGATTTGAAAGCGCATGAAAAATACAATTTGTTGTTGTGCATGGTTTCAGGCGCTTATAAAGGGACTATTCCAGGAAATGAGGATTTTAAAGAGTTGTGCGATGAATGCACTTTGGATTATTTTCGCCCACGACGAGGCGAAGCGGCTCAGCACAAGCATTTTGAACTCATGCGTAAGGCGGATTATGTGATTGGCATTGTGAATGAGGATTCAACCACTAGAGGGGCTGAAGTCCAACGGAGCGTTTTTGCCCTAAAGATTGATCATGACACTATCGGGACTGATGAAGAGGGAGCGTTAAAGGTTGAGGGCGTTTGCGCTCAAAAAGGGAGTCAAGAATACGAAGAATTAGTCAATAAAAACACTTGGCATTTCACGCGCAGCACAAGACTTGGACAACCAAAATTGATTGAGCGAAAAAATTAAGAAATTAT
>NZ_CBOM010000060.1:0-869 GCF_000476275.1 Helicobacter pylori SA213A | reverse complement strand
AAATAGAAGAAATTATAAAATAGGCTAACAAAGACCAGAAAGAATGGGAATCTGTCATTAAAATTTTTAATCAAAGATTTCTTGTTCCCTTTAAAGTGGAGCTTCAAAATCAAAAAGATATTTTATTGAATAAAGACACTGCGCAATTTAGATTTATATTTTCTGATAACAATCAGGATATGAATGTTCAAAAAGAAGATTTGCAAAAACATTTAAGCGGAGGAGAAAAGAGAGCGTTATATATCTTACAAATCTTGTTTGAAATTGAGGCTAGAAAAAGAAGCGACAAAGTCCAACTTTTAGTTTTTGATGATATTTCAGACTCTTTTGATTATAGAAATAAGTATGCAATTATTGAATATCTTAATGACTTGCAAGAATGCAGACAATTTAAACTGCTTGTGATGACGCATAATTTTGATTTTTATCGCACCCTAGCAAGCCGTTTGAATATTCCTAGAAAACAGATTAAAATGATCCGCAAAAATGATGCTAGAGAAATAATTTTTGAAAAAGGTGGGTATTTGAAGAGTTTTATTAAATGGATTAGAGACTCAGAAGATGATAAAGACTTTTTCACACTGATACCTTTTGTGAGAAATTTGATTGAATACACAAGCTTTCAAGCAGACAAAGACAGCAATTATATAAAACTTACAAGTTGCTTGCACATTAAAAAAGATACAAAAACTATTCAAATTCAGGATATTTCAAAAATTTTTGATAGCGTTTTTGGCACAGAGCGAAAAAAGAAAAAAATTGAAAAAGATAACTCAAAATTATACTTTCAAGCAATTTATGATATTGCAGAAGAAATTTATAACGATAAAAATTATAACAATATTGAATTACAAAATAAGATTATTTTT
>NZ_CBOM010000059.1:0-895 GCF_000476275.1 Helicobacter pylori SA213A | reverse complement strand
CTCAAATCATCATAATTGGCTCTCAAATCATCAATAGACACTAATGGCTCATGCAAATCACGATGAAGAGCAGAATAATGGGCATCATTGCAATGATAGATCGTGTCGTTTTCTAAAATCGTTTTAAAAAAATCCAGGATCTTTTCAAAGCTCAAATTTTGGTAAAAATAAGCTTTCCCATCAATGGTGTTCAAAGGGTTTTCATAGAGCATGTCTAAATAAGCGTTTTTGTGCGTGTGCAAGTATCTCACATAATCAATCGCTTCATCAAAGTTTTTGAAATCATGCACATTCACAAAACTCTTAGGGTTAAAATCTTTCGCCACGCTAGGACTCCCCCAATAAATAGGGATAGTGTGGCTGAAATACGCGTCAATGATTTTTTCAGTAACATAGCCATAGCCTTGCGAGTTTTCAAAACACAGATTGAACTTGTATTGGCTTAAAAACTCGCTCTTGTTTTCAACCTTATAGCCTAAAGTGTTTCTCACGCTCCCTCCCCCAGTAACCGGCTCTATAGAATTTAAAGCGTCATAAAAAGCGTTCCTTTTAGGAGCGTTAGGATTGCTTGCGACAAAACTGGCAAACCCTCTTTTCAAAGGATCGATCTCATTATTGATGAGCGCGCATAAATTAGGGTGGTTTTCTTTAAAATGGTGGGTGGGTTTTTTTAAAGCATAAAGGCTGTTATTTTTGAGTTTGTAGGGCACGGTGGTGTCATTCACGCTCTCTGCTTTATGGTGTAGTCTATCATAATATAAAGGCATTCTCAAATAACGATTGTTAAAATCCAATTCATCAAAGCCTATAGCGTAATCAAAGAGGTTGAAATTAGGGACTTCGTTTTCACCGGTATAAAACACTCTTTTAGTGTTTTGATAGGATAGGATTTTTC
>NZ_CBOM010000058.1:0-944 GCF_000476275.1 Helicobacter pylori SA213A | reverse complement strand
AAAACATGCAAAAACATTTGATTCTTTTCAAAAGTGGCGTCTTTAATTTGCAAAATAGTCCCATTGTTGTGTCTGAACTGATAGCCGATTAAGGTTTTCAATTCAAGAAACCTAGCTTCTATAGTGGCTTTTGCGTTTCTTTTAGCGATTTGGTTGTGAATATCCCATGCCACAAGCTTGATGTCTCTTTGAGCGCGTTGCTTGTCGGCTTGTTTTTGTTTCTTATTTTCGCCTTCAGGCAATTGCTCAAAATAAAAGTCAATGTGGGTTACCTTGCGCTTGTCATGGCTTCGGCGTTCTTTCTTGTAGCTCAAGTGTTCAAAAGGATAGATTTTTCTGAGTTCTTTGAGAGCGATTTTTAAGACAAATTTATCAATATTTGTCATATCATAGTCTTTTGGAATGTCTAAAAGTTCCCTGAATTGAGACCATTCCACGCTCAAAATCCCTGTGCTTTTGTATTGCTTGAGCAAGCGATAGAGCGTTTTAGCGTATTTGCCCCTCACTCTTTGGAATTCTAAAAGCTTAAAGGAAGTGTATTGACCGCCCATGCCTAGATTGTTGAGCAGATAGTTATAACCTGTGTTGAGCTGAATATCCATATACAAAAATTCTCTTGTTTCTTTATCGCTTACGATTTCACAAACTTGAAAAAGCATGTAATTTTTTTCAGAAACGCATTCTCTACCATTCACTATAATGTCTCTAACTTCCCAAAAATCAGCGGTTTTTATTTTATTCCACATGCTTCTAGCGGTTCTTGTAAGATTATCATAGGATATTTTAATGCCCAACATTCGCTTTAAATCTTGCGGTTCAAAACGAATGAGGGTATTCCCTTGATCTTTAAGCCTTTGAAAAATAGCGAATAAAAGATTGGCTTCCCTTTCGCTCAATTTCCCTAGATTAACCTTATTAGTGTTGTTATGGTAGGTGATATAGGT
>NZ_CBOM010000057.1:0-1048 GCF_000476275.1 Helicobacter pylori SA213A | reverse complement strand
AAAAAAGGAGAGCCACCCCACGGGGGGGTTATTCTACATTACCCTCCGCTTGATTTAACTCCTCTCCTGTAACAATATCCCTCTCCTTAATCACATTACCCTCATCATCATAATCCTCATCTCTAAAACCATAAGACCAAAGATTATCGGCTAAAACTCCAGGAGTAAGACCCGCGCAACTTAAATCGTATTTATTGATACCGCCATCGCATAAGAGTTGTGCCACGAATTTTGCCTCCTCTTTATTTCTAGGTAAAAACATCGCCCACTCCTCCAAAGTTACGCCTTTAGTCTTACCATCAGGTCTTGGCAAGTTTTTAGCGTAAGTTTCTATCACTTTACAGAATAGAGTAACATCACCCATAAGCATATCATCAAAAGTGTCAAAGAAACACTCGTCAGTATTTCTGTTTTCAATCATAGCATTCCACTCCGCATCGCTATGATGCTTTAAATCTGCCATAAAAGAGAGCGAATGAATGATAATCAAACTCGCTTGAAATCCCATTCCACCATAACTCATCGGCGAGAATAACAAACCAAGTCTTTTGCTTCTTTTTTCGTTAGCGTAAGAATTAGCAAAGACCATAAAAGGGCTAGTGGTATCATCAGGGAAATCAAAGTCCAATTTGAATTTGCTTTCTTTCTCTTTAGGAGTTGAAGTCCTTTCCTTGACACTCGGACCGCTCGTAACGATTTTAAGCCCTTTTAACAAATCATCTCCGCTTTTTTCAGCGTGATTATGAGCAACTTCATTCAAAGGCACTTCTTTAAACCATTTTAAGAATTTTTCGCTATTGAAAGCGTAAGTGGCTTCGTTGCCTTTTTGGCTCCTTAAGGTTACACGATTAAACCCAATACTAATGACTTTAGCCTCCACCACTTTGTTATTGATCGTGGCTTTGACCAACGCGCCTACTTTTAACTCATTTTCGTTTTGAAAACCCATTTTTTGCTCCTTGCAATTTTAAATTTTAAAAATCCGCTATAATCACCCGTTCAATGTTTTTTATCTTTTCAGCATGGCGTTTTCCTCCTTGTTGTGGGG
>NZ_CBOM010000056.1:0-1166 GCF_000476275.1 Helicobacter pylori SA213A | reverse complement strand
TTACGCCTTTTAGCTACGATTTTAAAATGCACTCCATCTACAATCTCATTAAGAGCTAAAATGCGTTCATTAAATTTTTGCGCTATTTCTTTGTCATCTAAAGACAAATAAGAAATTCCCTCTAATTTAAGAGCGCCTACAAGGTTTGATTTTTCACTTAAAAGATAATGCTCATTGTAAATGCCAACAATGTTAGTTTCTTCTTTCATGCTATAACGCTTAGGAACTAGCGAGCATAAATAATTAAAAACTTTCTCAAGCATAATAATTTCTAGCTCCTATTCTTAATGTGAAAAGTGCATGCAAAATGGCTGTTATATCTTCATCAAAAAATTCTAAAATGTAGAATACAAACACACAACTAGCCATTAAACCCATAGCATAAAGTGGTTGGAATGAGAGTAACCATGCCGACATTAAGAAACTAACAATCCAACTATCCAAGTTTAATCCCAAAAAAGTTTCTCTTTTGCTGATTTCTCTAATATTGATACTTTCAACACAAACAATATGCAATGCCATCTAAAATAACCATTGACTTAAAGTTTTAGCATTAGAAATAGCAGCGGTTATAATGATAATCCCAACGCATTTCCAACCAATTTCTCCAAGCCTGTCCCAATTTTTATAGGCGTAAATGCAAGTCCCAACAATGATTAGACCACCGACAGCTTTGATAAAGTCATTGCTTATGAAATCCAATATTTGAGTGAATTTTTGTTTGTAATCTGGCGCCGCCAATAAAAAACTAGGCATTAATATTGCCAAACTCATCATTCTACGAATTTGCTTAAACATTCTTATTCCTTTATGTTTTGTTTTCATCTTTCATGTCCTTTGTTTTGAGATTGATTGTTGGTGTAATAGACAGAATTAGCTACATATTTAGATCCAAATCCATGATCTTGTTGGTAACCATGAAACACTCCTTGTAGTAGTTTAGGTTTTGGCATTAGATCTTGTAGTTTTTGTAGTTGGTTAGCCAAGATGCTTTTTTGTGATGGTGTGGTAGTAGGGTTTTGCATTTTTTCTTTGGCATCAAATAAAAAATCTTGTAAAATCCTATTGCTAATTTGCTTCAATCCTAATGCTTTAGCGATTTTCAAATCATCGTTCGCATCTTTGCTGATAGGCATATAGATGTTTGGAATTTCTTTAGTGTGAGC
>NZ_CBOM010000055.1:0-1194 GCF_000476275.1 Helicobacter pylori SA213A | reverse complement strand
AGCCTTGAATCTATCATCAAAGAGTTAGAAGCTTAAGGGGGCAAAATGCATAAAATAGAGCGCTTACTCCAAACTCTAGCGCCTAAGGGGGTGGAGTTTAAAACGCTTGAAGAGGTTTTTGAAATTAAAAATGGTTACACCCCATCAAAAAACAATCCTGAATTTTGGAAAAATGGGACTATCCCTTGGTTTAGAATGGAAGACATTAGAGAAAATGGGAGGATTTTAAAAGACTCTATCCAACACATTACCCCAAAGGCTTTAAAGGGTAAGAAATTATTCCCTAAAAATTCTATTATTATTTCTACAACAGCAACGATAGGAGAGCATGCCCTTTTAATCGTTGATTCGTTAGCGAATCAACAATTCACTTTTTTAAGCAAAAAAGCGAATTGTGATCTTGCTTTAGACATGAAATTCTTTTTTTACCAATGCTTTCTTTTGGGGGAATGGTGTAAAAACAATACCAATGTTTCAGGTTTTGCTTCTGTGGATATGAGCGCTTTTAAAAAATATAAGTTCCCCATCCCACCCCTAGAAATCCAACAAGAGATCGTTAAGATTTTAGACGCCTTCACAGAATTAAACACAGAATTAAACACAGAATTAAAAGCGCGCAAAAAGCAATACCAGTATTACCAAAACATGCTTTTAGACTTTAACGACATTGACCAAAACCATAAAGACGCCAAAGAAAAACTAGCGCACAAAACCTACCCCAAACGCTTGAAAGCTTTACTCCAAACCCTGGCGCCTAATGGGGTGGGGTTTAGGAAGTTGGGGGAGGTGTGTGAATACGATCAACCCAATCAATATTGCGTAACGAGTAAAGAATTTGATAAAAGTTATCCCACTCCCGTTTTAACTGCAGGAAAAACCTTTATTTTAGGTTATACAAATGAAAAAGACAATATTTATCAAGCGAGTAAAAGCTCTCCGGTTATTATATTTGATGACTTTACAACAGCAATTCAATGGGTTGATTTCCCTTTTAAAGTAAAATCAAGCACTATGAAGATTTTACTCCCAAAAGATCCCACAATTAATATCAGATTTATCTTTTTTTACATGCAAACTATTCCTTATAATATCGGTGGGGAACATGCAAGGCAGTGGATTTCTCGTTATTCTCAAATCAAAATCCCCATCCCACCCCTAGAAATCCAACAAGAGATCGTTAAGATTTTGGATCAA
>NZ_CBOM010000054.1:0-1201 GCF_000476275.1 Helicobacter pylori SA213A | reverse complement strand
CGGCTTTTACATGAGCGCGGGCTATCAAATCGGTGAAGCCGCTCAAATGGTGAAAAACACCAAAGGCATTCAACAGCTTTCAGAAAATTATGAAAAGTTAAACAATCTTTTAAGTAATTACAACACCCTAAACACCCTTGTAAAGCTATCCTCCGATCCGAGCGCTGTCAACGACGCAAGGGATAATCTAGGCTCAAGCGCTAAGAATTTGCTAGATGTCAAAGCCAATTCCCCCGCCTATCAAGCGGTGCTTTTAGCATTGAACGCTGCAGTAGGGTTGTGGCAAGTTACAAGCTACGCTTTTACCGCTTGTGGTCCTGGCAGCAATGAGAGCGCAAATGGAGGTATCCAAACTTTTAATAATGTGCCAGGACAAAATACGACGACCATCACTTGCAATTCGTATTATGAGCCAGGACATGGCGGACCAATATCCACTAAAAATTATGCGATCATCAACAAGGCTTATCAAATCATTCAAAAGGCTTTGACAGCCAATGGATCTAATGGAGATGGGATCCCAGTTTTGAGCGACACCACCACAAAACTTGATTTTACTATCAGTGGAGACAAAAGAACGGGTGGCAAACCAAATGATCCATTAATATACTCATGGAGTCATGGGAAAGCTATTTCAACCTTGTGGATAGACACGAAAGGAACATCAACAACAGAACAGATCAATACAACCAATAGCGCTCAAGAGCTTTTAAAACAAGCGAGCATCATTATCACTACCCTAAATAGCGCATGCCCAAACTTCCAAAATGGTGGTAGCGATTATTGGGCAGGGATAAGCGGCAATGGGACAATGTGTGGGATGTTTGCCAATGAAATCAGCGCGATCCAAGGCATGATCGCTAACGCGCAAGAAGCTGTCGCGCAAGCCAAAATCGTTAGTGAAAACACGCAAAATCAAAACAGCCTAGACACTGGAAAACCATTCAACCCATACACAGACGCTAGTTTTGCTGAAAGCATGCTTAAAAACGCGCAAGCCCAAGCGGAGATTTTGAACCAAGCCGAACAAGTGGTGAAAAACTTTGAAAAAATCCCTAAAGCCTTTGTAAATGACTCTTTAGGGGTGTGTTATGAAGTGCAAGGGGGCGAGCGTCGTGGCACCAATCCAGGCCAGACAACTTCTAACACTTGGGGAGCAGGTTGCGCGTATGTAGGACAAACGATAACAAATCTTAAAAAC
>NZ_CBOM010000053.1:0-1205 GCF_000476275.1 Helicobacter pylori SA213A | reverse complement strand
TTTTCCCTTTTTAAAAACACCCTAAAAAACCACCACTAATAAAACACTGCTAACCATTTCAAAAAGAACTAATAGATAACATAATTATTTACAATAACATAGTATTAAGTTTTTCTATTTTATATACTTTTAAGCTATTTATATTTAAAATATGTTTAACAAAATGATAAAGGAATAAGCGATGATAATCACCATAGCTAACGAAAAAGGAGGGAGCGGTAAATCCACTTTGTGCTTGAACTTGTGCGTTCAATTATTGCTAGACAAGAAAGACATTGCCGCATTAGACACTGATAGCCAAAAGAGTTTGGAAGTGTTCAACAATATTAGAAGCGAAACGAGTTTGCCTAATTTCACGCTCTTTAACCGCACAGGTAATATCACAGACACCTTAAAACAGATGACGGATAAATACGAATACATCCTTATTGACACTAAGGGCGAACATTCCAAAGAAAGCCAAAGGGCTATGCTATTGAGCGATTGGGTGCTAATACCCACCACGCCAAGCCAACTAGACACAGCGGTGCTATTAGACATGCTAGAAAGGATTAGAGACATCCAAGCGTTGAATGAAAACTTAAAAGCTTGTATTGTGATGAACCGCATCCCTACTATCCCTACTCTTAAAGAGAAAAAAGCTCTCATTGATTTTATCAACCAAAATAACGCTAATGAAAGCGTGTTTTTAATGGATAATCTATTAAGCGAAAGGATAGCTTATAAGCGTTCGGTGAGTGAAGGTATGGGCGTGATGGAATACAATGACAATAAGGCTAAAAACGAATGGTCTCAATTCTATGATGAATTGATCGGGTATTTAGGGGGCAAAAAATGAAAGGGTAGAATTAGTTTAATTCTAAATAACGCTTAATTGTGTTATGATATTAAAAACAATCTACTTTAAAGGATAAATATGGAATTTAAAAACACTAAAAAAGACAGGCTAAGCGATTTAGAAAACCGCTTTGAGAATGCCAACAAGCATGAAACAAATCAACATGAAAAAGAAGACAGGAAAAAAGCCCACACGCTCTATATTTCAGAGAAAGTGATGAACAGCGTAGAAGAGTATTTGAATGAATTTGGAGCGTTCAGGGAAAATAAAAGCGTGTTTGTTCAAGACGCTATTGTTTTTTATTTAGAACACAAGAAAAAAGAAATGAAGCAAATGCTTTTAGATAAGGCGAGCAAGTTGTGATTTT
>NZ_CBOM010000052.1:0-1235 GCF_000476275.1 Helicobacter pylori SA213A | reverse complement strand
GTTTTGCTTGTGTATAGAGTGAAAGGCAATGTTTTAACTTTGGTTAGGCTTGGCAGTCATAGCGAATTGTTTTAGACAAATTTCTTTCTAAAATCGCCTAGAATGAATTTTAAATTCTAATCTAATATAATCATCGGTTTTCACTCAAAACGATGAAATAGGGCTGTTTTTAGCTCATTATTTGGGTATTTTGTTTTTAGTTGGAAGTTAGAATTCAAAATTCAAAAAACTTCATTTCCCTTTTAGTTGCTTGCTAGTTAGCCAATCTCACTAGTTTAGCATCTAAAAGCGCATATAACTTCGGCTTACAATCTAACCCATACTAAACCCTACTAAAACCGCCTAGCGAGCGTTAGCGAGCAAAATGAGCGGTTTTAGACCGATTGTTTGCTGACAAGCAAACACCAACAAGCGAAGCCTTAGCGAGCATGGACAAAAGCGCATCGCAGTTTGAAAGCGTAGGCGTTAGCCGAAGCTGTTTTGCGTCAGCAAATCAAACAAGATAGCGCAAACCTGGCGTTAGACTAAAAAAACCACTAAAAACTAAAAACCCAAAATATGTAGCGCGTCATGCGCGTTGTTTTTATTTACATGTTTTAAACAGCATGCTGTTTTTTACATGTTTTACTCGCATGCGCGCGCGTGAGGGATTGGGGGTTGGAATAGCCTAAATAACGAAGCTGTAGGGTTTCTCATTTTTGGGGTGAAAATGAATAAATGGGTAGTTCTTGTTACTGATAAGGGTAGTTCTTGTTACTGATAAGGGTAGTTCTTGTTACTGATAAGGGTAGTTCTTGTTACTTTAACTGAAAAATCTCTCATTTTTCACTTAAAAATAAGAAAAATAGGTAATTTTTTGCGGTAACATGAGCGGTTTTTGACAACAATATGGGTAGTTATAAGAAAATATACCTACAATTAACCATTTTGAGCTACAATAACAGCGTGCTGATAGTTTCACAAGTGCGGTATTTCCTATGTGCGACAAAATTTGGAGCAATTGGCTTGACTTGGTTGAGTTAGTGGGTTGGAGGATAGAGAGGGCGACACCTCGTTAGGAGGTATCGTACCATGAAGCTATTATTCATGTTAGTACTAGTGCTTGTAATTCTCGCACCTTTACTTCACTAGGTTTATTAAAAGCTAACCCCTTGTTTATGGGGGTTAGCTCGTTAATAGACATACTAGCATGACTTGCACTATTATACCGAAATAAGGGGCATATAGTGGAATTT
>NZ_CBOM010000051.1:0-1269 GCF_000476275.1 Helicobacter pylori SA213A | reverse complement strand
GACTAACAAAAACTCTCAAAAATTCCTTGTATCCAACAAGACATTCGCTTTGGAACTTCTGTTTGTTAATGGATACAGCCTAAAAAAAGACAATTTGCTAGAAGAAATTGATCCCCCTAAAATCCACCCTATCACTAACAAGCCTATCAAAGAGTTTGAAGAATACATAGGCAAAACGATCAATATCACTAATAACAACGTGGATCAATGCCCTGAGGGGATAACAAGCTATTTGAAAATCACTCGGATCGTGAAACTGAACGATAATCGGATCTGTATCTCAATCCAAGATGTGGATAAGCCTGAGAAACTTCTCAAACCTTTCATCGCTAAAGATGAAAAACACTTGAAGAATTGGTTTAAGAAATATTATCGGTGAAAATCAGCAAGTGAATTAATCCCAATCAAAACGACTTGTCGTTTTGATGGTTGAAAGGCTTGCCTTTCAATTAGGGTTCTAGGGCTTGCCCTAGCAAACTAAAGCGAATGCAATGAGCGATCTAATCCCATATAGGGTTAGTAGTTTGCAAACTACTAACCCTTTTAGCGAGCTAAAACCGACAAGTCGGCAAGGGGTTTAAGTTTGCTATCGGCAAGCCGATAGAATACACAAGGCGACAAGTCCCCTTGTGATAAGGGGCGCCCCTTAAACCCCAAACAAAACACGCTATAATAAAAAAATCTCATTAAAGGATCAAATAATGGCAAATACTACCACGCAAAAAGATTTTTCTCAATTAAGCAAAAGACAAATTTTCAATTTGATATTAAGCACCGAAGAAAAGATCAAAAAGATACAAAAAGAAAAAGTATCTCTACAGGAAAATCTCACCAAAGAACTAGAAAAGAAACTAGAAAGAAACAATAAGAGTTTCACCGCTAGATTGGAAAAATTGAACAAAGTCTTACAAGAGCTTAATCTTGTTTTTGATCACAAGAGGGCTAACGATTGTTGTTTTGGGCATGAAACCCCAAACATTCAAACGCAACAAGCCATGAGAGATGTGTATAACAAAGAGACAGATTTGATTGTTGAGGATTTTTCTAGTTATAGCGATGAAAGAAAAAGGGCTTTAGGTGTTGAAGCTCAATCTTAAAAAATCTTTTCAAAAAGATTTTGATAAATTGCTTTTGAATGGGTTTGATGATAGCGTTTTGAATGAAGTTATTCTAACCTTAAGAAAGAAAGAACCGCTAGATCCACAATTTCAAGATCATGCCCTAAAGGGAAAGTGGAAACCTTTTAGGGAATGCCACATTAAGCCTGAT
>NZ_CBOM010000050.1:0-1294 GCF_000476275.1 Helicobacter pylori SA213A | reverse complement strand
TGGCTTTTACATGAGTGCGGGCTATCAAATCGGTGAAGCCGCTCAAATGGTGAAAAACACCAAAGGCATTCAAGAACTCTCAGACAATTATGAAAAGTTAAACAACCTTTTGACCAAATACAGCACCCTAAACACCCTTATCAAGCTCTCCTCTGACCCGAGCGCGATCAACGGGGTGCGTAACGATTTGGGCGCGAGCGCGGCTGGCTTATTAAATGACAAAAAAAATTCCCCAGCCTATCAAGCCGTGCTTTTAGCCATCAACGCGGCGGTAGGGTTTTGGAATATCGTGGGCTATGTGACGCAATGCGGCGGTAACGCTAATGGCACAGCAAGCACTTCTTCAACAACCGTCTTTGACAACGAGCCAGGGTATCGATCCACTTCCATCACTTGTTCTTTGAACAGGTATACTCCTGGATACTATGGCCCTATGAGTATTGAGAATTTTAAAAAGCTCAACGAAGCCTATCAAATCTTGCAAACGGCTTTAAAACAAGGCTTACCGACGCTGAATGAAAAGAACGGGACCGTGAGCGTAACTTATAGCTATAAATGTGCAGGAGAAAATAATAATAACTGTGATGCATTAAAGGACAACAGGAATGGCGGAACAAAAACCAAAGCCCAAACCATAGATGGCAAAACCGTGAACACCACGATCAGTTCAAAAGTTGTTGATTATAACGCACCTGGTAATACACTAGGAGCAAGCTACACTGATATTACTACCCAAATGGGAGGTGTCCCCGACAACGCGCAAGCGCTGTTAGCGCAAGCGAGCACGCTCATCAACACCATCAACGAAGCATGCCCGTTTTTCCATGCTCCTAATAATCAGACTAATGGCCCGAAGTGGGAATGGCCCTCTAACAAGCTATGCGGCGCTTTTTCAGAAGAAATCGGTGCGATCCAAAAAATGATCACGGACGCTCAAGAGATGCTCAATCAAGCGAACATCGTTAACAGCAATGAGCAATCCGCTCAAGTGGGCGCTAATAACGGCAAGCCTTTCAACCCTTTCACAGACGCTCAATTCGCTGAAGGCATGCTCAAAAACGCGCAAGCGCAAGCGCAAATGCTCAATTTAGCCAATCAAGTGGGGCAAACCATTAACCCTGATAACCTCACCGGGACCTTTAAAAACTTTGTTACAAGCTTTTTAGCCACATGCAACAACCCCTCAACAGTTGGTACTAGTGGCACACAAGGTTCACCTCCTGGCACGGTTACCACTCAAACTTTCGCTTCCGGTTGCGCGTATGTGGGAGAAACCATAACCGCTTTAAACAAC
>NZ_CBOM010000049.1:0-1353 GCF_000476275.1 Helicobacter pylori SA213A | reverse complement strand
AGTATCAATCCCTTGAAAAGCTTTGATTAGAAGTTGATTAAGGTAGTAAAAAATAGATGTTTTGATAAATAATTGACCAATATTAGGTAGGTATTCTAAAGGAACAAAAACATTACAAGACATTAGCGCATAGAGATTGATGATATTACAAAATCCTAAGATGCTTTGTTCGTTTTGAAAAATTCTAGCTACAAAAATTGCCAAGCAAAAACAAAACAATGCGCTTGAAAAAACACTAACAAACCCCAAAATAAGCGCTTTAAAATTAAGAATAGTGATGATATTGAGCGCATAAAAAGAGAGAACAATAAAGATAAAAGCATATAGGATTACAACGATTAGTCTTGAAGCGATTAATGCTAGAGTTATTTGTTTGAAAGTTGCTGGTGATAGCATGTAGAACAAGAATATATTATGCGATCTAGAGCTTGTTATAGCTTGTGTGAGACCAAAGATCGCGCTAGAAATAATAAGAAGTCCCATTAGACCTATAATGTTATTAAAGTAAAAAATTTCAGTGGTATTTTTTGAAAAAACAAAAATTAGTAATAGGAGCATTAAAATAGGATAAATAAAAGTCCAAAATAGCGCGCTTGTATTGGTGAGATAAGATTTGATTTCAAGTTTTAGGATAGATAGAATTGCTCCCACTAAATATCCTTTAGTAATGCTAATAAGTCTTTTGTGGTTGGTTTTTCTTTAAAGTTAAAAGTTTTAGCTACAGATTTTAATATAGAATTTAAAGGTTTGTATTGAGCAATGTTGCCATTTTTAAGGAGCAATACCCATTCGCAACTATCTAAGACAATAGGATCATGAGTGGCGATGATACTTGTAAGTTGTTGGGTGTTGCGCAAGCTTATGAGATTTGATAGTCTTATAAGAGCGTTTTGCTCTAAACTAGTTTCTGGTTCATCCATAATAATTAATTGGGGGTGGTGGCTAAGAGCTAAATCAATCTTTAAGCGCTGTTTTTGTCCATCACTTAGGTGTTCGTAGGTTTTATTCAAAAGATTTTTTTCAAATAGATTTGGAGTGCAGTTTTTGTGAAAAAATTGATAGAATTTAAAAAGGTCGTTTGCGTTTAATCCAGGTGGGTAGTTGAATAGGTTAGAGACAACTCCCAATTGCTTGCGTTGTGGTATAACATTGTCGTGGTATGGAATATTATTGTTTTGTGCTTTAAAATTATAGTCTGATCTAATGCCTAGAATAGTGTTGATAAGCGTTGATTTTCCAGCACCATTTGTGCCAATAATGGCTGTACTAGTATGACTTTTAAATGAAAAATTATGGATATTTAAAGCGTTTTTAAACATGGTTTTTGGGTGTATGCTGATATTAGAAATCATT
>NZ_CBOM010000048.1:0-1576 GCF_000476275.1 Helicobacter pylori SA213A | reverse complement strand
TTTTCATCAACAGATAAGCAATTAGAACAAGTCTTAGAGCTAGGATAAAATCTATCAATCTTAACGACATGAGCCTTGTTTTCAAGGATTTTCACAAACTCGCTAAAAGCTATATCGCTCACTTTCCTACCCCAAAGTTTTTGCATAGCTTTCATGTTCAAGTCTTCAATGAAAATGCTTTGGTATTTTTTGCTTAACTTCAAAGCCAATTTATAAAAGAAATCGGTTCTTAAGTGTTTGATTTTTTGGTGCAGTTGGGCTAGTTTCTTTTTAGCTTTTTTAAAGTTATTAGAACCCTTAACTTTCTTGCTAAGGTTTTTACTAAGTCGTTTAATCAAAGGCAAGTATTTAGAGAAAAACAAAGGCGATTCTATCTTAGTGTTGTCAGATCCGGTTAAAAAAGTCCTTAACCCAAAGTCAAAGCCCACGCTTTTATCGCATGCGGTTTGCTTGTTAGGGTTATTTTCTAATTCACAGACTAGACACAAGAAATAATCGCCCATATTATCTCTTTTAATGGTTAGAGTTTTTACTTGCCCTATCAAAGCATAAGTTTTAATAAACTTGTAGCTATAACCATTAAAAGAAACAACATTGTCTTTTATCTCAAACCCCACTCCCTTATTCAACCCTGTCTTTTTATCAACTTGGCTTTTGAAAGTGAAAGATTTGTAGTTGGCTACTTTTTTAAATCGTGGCAATTTGGCTTGTTTCTTAAAGAATTTTTTAAACGCTTTATCTATCCTTTCAGTTAAATCTTGTAAGGTTTGTGAGCCTAGTGTTTTTAAAAAAGCATAACGATGGGTCTTTTTCAATTTGGTGGTGTGTTTTTGCAAATCGTTAAGCTTTAAATACTTTTTGAAAAGTCTATAATAGCGTTTGTGCAAGGCAATGCAATGATTATAAAACACGCCATAACGCCTTAATAGTGTGTCTATACGCCTATTCTTATCGTTCTTATAGAGTTTTTGTTTGTAGGTTATCAACATAACTTTTCCATTTTTCTTTTTGCTTAGGGCGGTTGCTGTTTTGTTGGTTTTCAATGTATTGTTTGACAACATTCAAAGGCGCACCCCCCACTGTTGAAATGAAACAGGAATTGGTCCATAAAGTAGGTAGTTTTGTCTTTAAGTGGTTAAATTCTTGTCTTAATATCCTACTGCTACGACCTTTAGCGGTTTTAATGAACTTCATCACTCCAAATCTTGGATCAATGTCAGCTAAAATGTGGATATGGTCTTTATCGGTTTGCATCTCTATAATCTCTACTCTTAATTCTTTAGCCACTTCTTGAATGATTTCTTTCAATCTCATTTCTACAGCTCCCACTAAGACCTTACGCCTGTATTTAGGACACCACACGATATGGTATTTGCAAGAATAGACAACATTATGATTGCTTTTGTATAAAACAGCTTTACTCATATTTGTAGTATATATAAAAAAAATAACTAATACAAGATATTCATAACATTACCCTTATTTTTGTGCATGATATTGACTCTAATACCCCTATTCCACATTGGCACGCCTAAAGGCGTTTCGCCTTGTATCCCCATAGCTAAAAGCTAGGGGC
>NZ_CBOM010000047.1:0-1640 GCF_000476275.1 Helicobacter pylori SA213A | reverse complement strand
ACTAAATGGCTACATTCTTTTGGTGTATGTGTATTCGTTGTTTTTCTTGATGGTCTTTTCTAGTTCTTGGATTTCTTTTTTGAGCGCTTCAACTTCTTTTTCATGCTGTTCTTTTAGCTGCTCGTAGTCTTTTTGAGTGTGGATTTTTTCTAGTCCTTGATCTTTTAGGTGTTTGTTTTCTGCTACCATTCTTTCACGCTCTAGGCGATAATTGTCTTCTAGTTCTTTGAGTTCTTTTTTGAGTCTATTGATGGTCCTGCCTTTGCTTTGGATTATGTTTTCTTTATCGTATAGAGCTTCTATAAGCGCGGTTTCATTGCTTTCTAGGGTTTTTATTCGTTCTTGGGCTTTTTTTGTTTCTGTGGCTTGTTCTTGGAGCTTATTTTCTAGGGTGTTTTTTTCTTGCTTTAGAGTGTTGAGTTCTTTTTCTTTGGCTTGGATTATGCTTTCTTTAGCTTCAAGTTGTTGTTTTGTAGGGCGTTCTTGGAGTTCGCTGATGGTGTTTAGTATGTCTTGGGGGTCTTTTTCTGTTTTTTCGTCGCCAAATAATTTTTCCATGATCTTGCTGTAGAGTTCTTTGAGTTTTTTGACAACACCAAAAGTCTTGGCGAATAATTCTACGTGCTTGTATTTTTCGGTTATTCCGCTCACATAGTTGGGTGCTATGTGCTCTAAAAAATTATAGATTGCTGATAACATTTCAGAATTTTTTTTAATTCTTGCAACCGCTTCTTGTAGGGTTTCTGCTTTGGACTGGAAATGTTCATTAGCGGTATTTAGGGCGGTATCTATTTCTTTTTTCAAAGCGTTTCGTTCTTGTTGCACTTCTTTGTATTGCTCTGTGGTAGGGCGTTCTTGGAGTTCATCTATTTTTTGATTTTTAGCTTTAATTTTTTGATTGAGTATTTTATTGTTAGTGCCAAATTCGCTTATGCTCCTTATTAGTCTATCTATAAACTCGGCATCTTTTAAGCGTTCTTTGCGTTCTTTTTCTTTCATTTGGGCGTATTTGCGTGGTTCTATGCGTTCAGCCCCACTCACTCGCTTGTCTGTGCCACGCTCCATGCCTAAAATTTGAGCGATCTCGGTTTGAATTTGCCTTAATTTCACCTGATTGATTTGCCCCCACATGTTCTTTCCATTTTCTTTGTTGAGCGTGATGAATTCCATGTGGGCGTGGTGGTTGATGTGGGGTTGGTTGTTCTCGTCCATGTAGCCCTCATCTCGGTGTATAGCGATTTGATAGCACTGAAATCCATACTTGATCTCAAAATGTTCGGCTAATTTTTCTAAATCTGACATGGTGGTGTTTGTTTTGATATTAACCACTAAGCTCCATTGGTAGCTTTTAGCTTGGCTTTTTTGTTTGAATGTGATCAAGTAGGCTTCGTGGGCGTTCTCTATGATTTGATTTTTTAAAATCATTGCTTGCTTTGAATGGCGATTGACTTCGTTTTGACCCCTAAATTCTTGAGGGATCAGATAGCTTGGGGATAGCGTTCTGTCGTTGTGTTGTTCTTGGATATTGTTGGTAGGCTTGAAATGACCGCTCGCTAAATTGCCCATTAAAACAGCTCGCTATGACTGCCCAACCTTAACAAAATCAGTTCATCATCTTGCACTAAATACACAAGCAAAAT
>NZ_CBOM010000046.1:0-1889 GCF_000476275.1 Helicobacter pylori SA213A | reverse complement strand
GTGAATTACCCAACCGCTAAAGCGATTGGGCTTTTTCTTGCTTCATAGCTCCATAACTAGCTAGATCCAATATGTTGCCATATGAACTAACCCCGTTAGAGGAAGCTCCACAAGCTTTGACACACTCATTAGTGTGATGAGTGTAATCGCTTCGGATAATCCCTACCCTAGCTTTATCTATCTTTACTTTATGCCTTTCATCTAGCATGCCTAAAGCGTAGTTTCTAATATTGACACTCGCATTGTAATCTCTGTGGTGTGTGATATTGCAATGAGGACAAGTGAATTTAGTGATGCTTTCATGTTTTTTGCCTGTATTGACCCCACAATAAGAACATAATTGAGAGCTAGGGAAAAATCTGTCTATGCGTAAAAGGGTTTTAGCTTTTCTTTGGGCTTTATACTCTAACATAGCAAGAAATTTCCCCCAACTCGCATTAGCAAGGCTTTTAGAATGATAGGTTTTCATAAGCCCCTTAACATTCAAAGTTTCTACCCCTATCAAATCGTATTGATTGGTTATCTCATTACTGATTTTATGCAAGTAGTCATCTCTAGTGTTTGAACAAGCTAAATGCAATCTAGCCACCTTTTTAGCTTGTTTTTTCCTGTTGTTGGAACCTTTTACTTTTTTACTTAACCTCCTTTGCGCTTTAGTGAGTTTCTTTTCTAATTTTTGATAAAAACGAATGTGTGGGTATTCTATTTTATCGCTTGTAACAATGAGCGTTCTTAAGCCCATGTCTAAACCTACCGCTTTTTTAATGATGGTAGGTTTAGGGATAGGCTCTTTGGTTTCATAGGATATAGAGCAAAAATATTGATCGGCTATGCAAGAAATAAAAGCCTGTTTGATAACGCTATCTTTAGGCAAATCCCTGTGTAATTTAGCCTTAATGCCCTCTTTGAATTTAGGGAGTGCGATTGTTTGAGTTTCTGTTTTGATTTCTATGTTTTGGGGGATTGCAAAGGATTGCCTAGCGTTTTTCTTGGATTTGAATTTAGGGTATCTCGCTCTTTTGCTAAAGAAATTATCATAAGCGCTCACAAGCTGTCTTAACGCCATTTGCAAACTTTGAGAATTGCATTCATTGAGATAATGGTATTTTTCTTGCCGCTTGATTTGGGTTAAGACTTTTTGCATGGTGAAGTAAGTTTCTTTAATGCCTTTTGCGTATTGTTTTTGTCGGTAATCTAAAAAGTAGTTATACACCACTCTAGAACAGCCAAAATGTTTAGAAATCAATTCTTTTTGTTGGGCGTTAGGATAAATTCTAAACTTGACAGCGTTAAGCAAAACGACTCCCTTGTTTTTATCTTGTATTATTATACAATGTTTTTATAAATAATGAATAAGGCTAAACTAATGAGGAAAAACCATTATCCATTAAGGTGGTATATTTCAACCAACCGAAGTAAGCATAATCTAAAAGCCCATTTGATTTTAGTGTGTAAGTATAGAAAAAAGTTGTTGCAAGGGGATTTGAATGATTTTATTAAGTCTGTTATAGATGAGATAGCCACCCAAAGTCATTTCATTATCATTGCGATGGAAAGCGATATAGATCATTTGCACTTAATGGTTCAATATATCCCTAGAATGTCTATTAGCTCCATTATTGCTAAAATCAAACAGATCACCACTTATAGAGTTTGGCGCGATAAAAGATTTATCCCCTTATTGCAAAAACACTTTTGGAAAGAAAAAACTTTTTGGACTGATGGATTTTTTGTTTGCTCTATCGGTGAAGCTAACCCTGAAACTATCAAGGCGTATATAGAAAATCAAGGTTAGTTTCACTTAAGGTTTTTATATAGTTCCTAGCGGAACTAAAGCATTCATCCCAAACACTAAAGATATTTGGGATTTCTGCTTGGGGGGTTTAAAA
>NZ_CBOM010000045.1:0-1909 GCF_000476275.1 Helicobacter pylori SA213A | reverse complement strand
TGGGCGTTTTTCAAACGCCCCCTTATTTTTGAGTATCGCATCATTCAATGTCCTTTAAAAGAGCGTTTTTAAAAGCTTTAATCGCACTTTCACCCACTAATTCAGCGATACGATAACGCGCGATTAAAAAGTCTGATAATTTTTCGCTCCTTTCTTTGATTTGCGCGACTCCAAAAGAAGCGTTTTTAGCCACTTCTTTTTCGCTATAAGAGCCTTTTAGGTATTGCTTTCTTTTTTCCTCAAAAGGCTTGTTGCTTAAAGAGCTGTTAGCGTTTTTAGGGATTAAGAGCAAGTTCCCTAAGGCATGCACGATGTGAGGGTTTTTGGCCCAATTTTTTTCTTTAGCGCTATAGCCTTGATCGGGATTTTGGGGCAAGATATGCTCAATGCTTTCTATACTGCCATCAAAATTCAGAGTCGTTTCAGGGTTATGGTGCAACTCGTATTTATACAGCAAGTAATTCAGCGCCTTGCCCCACTTATACCATTTTTCAGCATTCTTTTTAGAATGGATGCTCTCTTCAAGCAATTCCAAAGCGCTATTTCCTTGTCTGTTGAAAAAACTCTTTTCTAGCGTTGGAAGTTTTTCAATGGCGATATTTTCTTCCCCATATCTGAACGCTCTGAACGCTTCAAAAGCTGATTCAATCCATTCGTTTTTAGCCGTATTCTTGCCAGCAACCCCATAGATTAAAAACCCGAAACGCTCTAAATATTCCAATAAGCCCTCTAATTCTTTGGTGGTATAAGGTTGTTCATTAGCGCTTTTTCCAGCACGCTGTATGGTTAAAAGAGAGAGCAATAAGGGTAAAAAAGCGTTATCGCTCAAAGCGTTTAAACGCCGCATTTTTTCTAACAAGTTGCGCATTTTAGGCGTGATTTCAATCTCAAGCTTAAGGGTGATAGATTTTTCATCAAGCGTGTGCAAGAAATTCCAAACTTTAGAAGAATAAGAAAGATAAAATAACAAATCGTCTATTTTTTCATATTCATCACTAAAAGTTGTGTTATAGGTATATCTTTTATGGGCATTAAACTCCGCATCTAATAACCTCTCTTTAAAATCCCCTTTCTCGCCATAATAATACGCCACAAAATGCTTTAAAAAACTATCTAAATGAGCGTCTTTAAATTGTCTCAAATCGTAATAAATAATAGCGTAGGTATCGTTGATCTCTTTTTGGAGTTTTTCTAATTTTTTTCCATCACAAATCCTGTGCGCTATAAAATGCAAGCGGTTTTTGAACAATTCCAAAGTGGATAGATCTTTACCACGATTGTTAATCGTTTCAAAAGAACTGAATGGATCGATCCGGTTGTCATTCAATTCCACCACGCTAAAAAGCATTTTTTTAGTGAGAGCGTCAAGCATTTTTTCAAGCGTTTCAATGGGGGTATCGCTGATTTTTTCTTTAAAAAATGCATAAGCGCTGATAAGATTTTTAGCGTAAAAAGAAGTTTGAAATTTTTCTAAATCTTTTTCTTCCTCGGTGATCGCCCTAAAAGCTTCGCTTAATCCATAATATTTATAGGATAGAATGGGTTCAAGGTTGATTAAAGAATACTTTGGGTCTTTATGTTGAGTAATCTTGGCTAAAAGGCCTAGTAAAATCAAGCTTGTAGCCAATCGCTGCTGGCCGTCTATGATTTCAAAAGCGCTATCTCCAAAATCATTCTCAAGCTCTCTTAAGGTTAGGCTATGCATGTAATGGAATTTGTTTTCTAGCTTAGAGACATGCTCTAAATCATTCCAAAAATCCTTTAATTGCCTCATCTGCCACGCATACCCCCTTTGATAATCAGGGATTTCAAACACGCCTTTTTTAATCACTCCGTCTAAATCCAACAATTCCATTAAAATCCTTTCTTATTATTAGGTTTATGAGTTTTATAGTTTATGGGTTAAAAA
>NZ_CBOM010000044.1:0-2030 GCF_000476275.1 Helicobacter pylori SA213A | reverse complement strand
CCGTTACTACAAACCTATAAAATCCTATAAAGAGCTATAAAATTCTCTCAATTTGGGATTTTTGTTGTATTCCTAGTTCAACCTTGCTGGTTGCTAAACGATTATTGGATAAGTCATTCAACAGAGCCGTCAAGTCCATAGGCGTAAATTCGGCAGTAACTCTACCTACTAAATGCTTTAAAAGATTGATAGCAGCGTTTATATCTCTATCTAATTCAAAGCCACACTCTAGGCATTGATAAATCCTATCTTTAAGTTTTAAATCTTGTTTAACCTTTTGACAATTAGAGCAAGTCTTAGAGCTTGGATAGTAAGTGTCAGCTCTTAGAATTTCTTTATTAGAGTATTTAGCTTTATATTCTAATAGCGTGTTAAACACAGACATAGAAACATCGCTTAAAGATTTAGCCAACCTGTGATTTTTAAACATGTTTTTGACTTTCAAACTCTCTAAACAAAACGAGCTTGAGTGTTTTATAAGAGAGCTTGTGAGCTTGTGTAAAAAATCAAGTCTGATGTTAGCGATTTTTTCATGCAAGTGGGTAAGCTTTTTAGAATGCTTTAAGTAATTATTAGATTTCTTGGTTTTATCCCCTTTGGTTTTTGGGTGGATTTTTTTACTCAGTTGTCTGCTAATTCTTACAAGCTTTCTAGTAAGCTTATCTAAGGGCTTAGGGGCATAGATATTTAAGCCATTAGACAAACTCACAAAGGATTTAATCCCTATATCGATCCCTAGATTATTATGACTCTCTTGGAGCTTATGGGTTCGTTTGTATTCACTCTCATCAATATCACAAGAGATTGAAACATAAAAATGATCGCCCTTTTGAGTGATGGTAGCGTTATGGATTTTGCCTTGAAATCTTAGTTTTTCAGTGAGTTTGATTGGGGGTAAGTTAGGTATTTTTAAATAATCAGTATTAGCTGTTTGAATGATTTTAATTTGGTCGCCCCCTATATAAAAAGAACCTTGAAACTCTCTTTTCTTTTTAAATTTAGGGTAACTCACTAAACCTTTTTTCAAATCCCTAAAAAACTTGTTAAAGGCTAGATTTAAGTGGATAAAAGGCTGTTGGGTGGCGTATTTGGTTACTTCATAAACGAAATTAAATTGCGATTTTTTAAGAGCGTTAAACTCTTTTTTAAGCTGTAGATGGTTAGTTTTAATACCCAATTGGTAGTTTTCTTTCCATTTAGCTAACCCCCAATTATAAGCGAACCTAGCGCACCCAAAAGCTTTTTTAAAGTAAGTAGTATGCTTGTTATTAGGCTTTAAAGCGATTTTATGCGTGATTGAGATAGCTGACATTGTTAGTTATTACTTCTTGCATTTCATCTAAGAGTTTTTTGTTTTTCTTAGACCTAGAGCCATACAATCTAGCGCTAAAGACGGTTATAATTTCTAAAACATCTTTGGCTAATTCTTCTTCAAACCTCACATTCTCATCACCCTTATTGATGATAACCACTTCTACTTCTTTAGCTTCACAAATACTGAATACCAATTCGGCTCCAAAGCGTAATAATCTGTCTTTATGCGTTAATACAAGGCGTTTGACTTGATTGTCTAAGATTAAATTTAAAAGCTTGGTTAAGCCTTTTTTATAGTAGTTCATGCCACTCCCTAAATCTTGTATCACTTCATAGTTAAAGCCGCATTTAGCGCAATAAAGCTCTAAAACTTGAACTTGTCTGATTAAGTCATCTTGTTGGTCATGCGAGCTTACTCTAGCATAAGCTATTGTTTTTAATTCATCTTGATTAAAGACTACGCTTCTATTGATACGCCTTAAACTCTCTAACTTATAACGCCTTTCACCGCCTTTAGTGAGTTCATCAGGTTTTAACAAATCTCTTTTATCCCAATTGCGTAAGGTTTGGATAGTTACACCTAAAAGCTTACTCGCTTGACCGATTGATAGCATTCTTTTATTCATGCGAGCAGTATAACACAAAACTTAATAACCTATACAAAAATTATAGTGTTTTATGGATTATTATAGGATTTTAGTTGCTGTTTGTAGCCC
>NZ_CBOM010000043.1:0-2039 GCF_000476275.1 Helicobacter pylori SA213A | reverse complement strand
AAATATTCACATTAACTCTTTCATGTTCGAACCCATTTTGGACATATCTCTTGATCATTTATATACATGTTTGGAGAAAGTCAAAAATTTAAATTAAATAAGTCTTATCAATAGATCAATTACTCTAATGTTTCACATGGAACAATTTTAAAGAAAAGCGTTTTATTTAAAATTCATACCACTTTTGTTATAATCGTTTTTATCCCATTTTAAAGCATTGAAAAGCATTATACTTATAAAAGCGTGGCATTAAAAAACGCTTTTATAAACAACGATAAACTTTTAAAGCATGCGTTTTTAAGCGGTATAAGGAATTAATATGGATTATAAAAAATTAGATTTACCCAACACAAACTACCCAAATAAAGAGCAACTGAAAGCTTTTGAAACCGCTTTTAACGCCTTTTTAGAAACCAACCCACAAGAAAATGAAAATCACCACAACGACGCTTTTAATGATTTATTGAAAGGTGTTTTTAAATACAAGGTTAAGCCCACCGAAAAAATAGACAGCGCTATTCTTAATGAAAATAACGAAGTGGAAGTGATCATTGAATTTAAAGCCCTTAAAAACCCCAACGAATTTATTAAAAAGGGCGATTTGAATGTTAAAGCCTTGCATGAAAGCCTTTTCTATTATCTCAGAGAAAGAAAAGGGGGTAATAACAACCTTAAGCATCTTATCTTAGCCACTATTAAAGAGCTTTATATCATTGATGCGGACGAATTTGAGGTTTTTAATAAAGATAAAGAAATTAAAAAAGCCTTTGAAAATTGCCACGATAGAAAGGGTAACGATACACGCACAAAAGCGTTTTATGATGCTTGCCAAAAGCGCCTTAATGAGCTTGATCGTTCTTTGAAATACCACCATATCTCTCTCAAAAAAGAAAATTTAGCCCTAATCTATCAAGCCCTAAGCCCTAATTTTTTGCTCAAAATTCCAAAATATTCTGACGCTAACACGCTTAACAAAGATTTTTATGAAGAATTGCTCTATATTTTAGGGTTAGAAGAGCAAAATGAAAAGGGGAAAACTTTAATCAAGCCCAGCCGCACCCAAAACTCCCTAAGCGCTGCTTTAAAAGAGGAATACAAAAATTTAGACGATGAAGAAGTCATGGCGTTACTCATCGCTTGGAATAACCGCATCTTGTTTTTACGGCTTTTAGAAAGCCTTTTAATCTCGTTCGAGCATTTTAAAAATCCTTTCTTAACCACAGAAAACTTTAAGGATTTCAACGCCCTAAACACCCTCTTTTTTGAAGTCCTAGCCAAGAAAAATAACGAGCGTTTACCAGAAATTAAAGAAGACAAGATTTTACAAAAAATCCCTTATTTGAATTCCAGTTTGTTTGATCAAACGCCTTTGGAATTAAAGGGGTGTGAAATCAAGCTTTTAGACAATAAGAAGCTAGAAATCTATAAAAATTCCGTTCTCAAAAAACATGAAGATTATCAAAAAGATAAACCTTTGCCCTTGCTGGAATACTTTTTTAAATTTTTGCGTCTTTATAAATTCACCACCACCCCTAAGGACATTAAAGATAATACCGATACCAGCGAAAGCCGTTTGATTAACCCTAGCGTTTTAGGGCTTGTTTTTGAAAAACTCAACGGCTATAAAGAGGGGAGCTTTTATACCCCAAGCTTCATCACAAGCTACATGTGCAAAGAGAGTATCACGCCCATTGTGTTGGATAAATTCAACGCCATTTATCAGTGGGACTGCGAAAATCTAAAAGCGTTGCGAGAAAAAATAGACAGAAATTTTTCAAATGAAAAAGCTAAAGAATACCTAAACACGCTTTTAACTTTACGCATTTGCGATCCGGCGGTGGGGAGCGGGCATTTTTTAGTCTCTGCGCTCAATGAAATGGTGTTAATTGTTTATGAGCTAGGGCTTATTGCTTCCTTGCATCGCTACGATCTTAAATTAGAAAACGATGAAATCATCATTCACACGCCAGAGGATAAAGTCTTTAAATATACCATACCGCATAGCGAAAACGACCCCCACCACCACATCCAAAAAGAAC
>NZ_CBOM010000042.1:0-2216 GCF_000476275.1 Helicobacter pylori SA213A | reverse complement strand
CAAGTAAACTAAACACATTAAACATTAAATATAAAGACACCAACAACTAAAAATATAAGCATTAAGAAATAACAAACAATAAGCAAACAAGAATTAAACAAAATCAAGAATGAAAAAAAGAAAGAATAAGCCCAATCTTTCAAAACTAAGCAATAAGAAGTTCTCTTGTCAAGTAATACTCTTTGGCTTTTAACAAGCGAATGTTAAAAGCTTTTCTCTAGAAAGGAGGTGATCCAACCGCAGGTTCACCTACGGTTACCTTGTTACGACTTCACCCCAGTCGCTGTGTGTGCCGTGGGCAGTAGCCAATTTAGCATCCTGACTTAAGGCAAACACAACTCCCATGGTGTGACGGGCGGTGAGTACAAGACCCGGGAACGTATTCACCGCAACATGGCTGATTTGCGATTACTAGCGATTCCAGCTTCATGCAGGCGAGTTGCAGCCTACAATCCGAACTGAGAGGTGTTTTGAAGATTGGCTCCACTTCGCAGTATTGCTTCTCTTTGTGCACCCCATTGTAGCACGTGTGTAGCCCTAGGCGTAAGGGCCATGATGACTTGACGTCGTCCCCACCTTCCTCCTCCTTACGGAGGCAGTATCCTTAGAGTTCTCAGCATAACCTGTTAGCAACTAAGAAAGGGGGTTGCGCTCGTTGCGGGACTTAACCCAACATCTCACGACACGAGCTGACGACAGCCGTGCAGCACCTGTTTTCAAGGTCTAGCAAGCCAGACACTCCACTATTTCTAGCGGATTCTCTCAATGTCAAGCCTAGGTAAGGTTCTTCGTGTATCTTCGAATTAAACCACATGCTCCACCGCTTGTGCGGGTCCCCGTCTATTCCTTTGAGTTTTAATCTTGCGACCGTACTCCCCAGGCGGGATGCTTAATGCGTTAGCTGCATTACTGGAGAGACTAAGCTCTCCAACAACTAGCATCCATCGTTTAGGGCGTGGACTACCAGGGTATCTAATCCTGTTTGCTCCCCACGCTTTCGCGCAATCAGCGTCAGTAATGTTCCAGCAGGTCGCCTTCGCAATGAGTATTCCTCTTGATCTCTACGGATTTTACCCCTACACCAAGAATTCCACCTACCTCTCCCACACTCTAGAATAGTAGTTTCAAATGCAGTTCTATGGTTAAGCCATAGGATTTCACACCTGACTGACTATCCCGCCTACGCGCTCTTTACGCCCAGTGATTCCGAGTAACGCTTGCACCCTCCGTATTACCGCGGCTGCTGGCACGGAGTTAGCCGGTGCTTATTCGTTAGATACCGTCATTATCTTCTCTAACAAAAGGAGTTTACAATCCTAAAACCTTCATCCTCCACGCGGCGTTGCTGCTTCAGGGTTTCCCCCATTGAGCAATATTCCCTACTGCTGCCTCCCGTAGGAGTCTGGACCGTGTCTCAGTTCCAGTGTGTCCGTTCACCCTCTCAGGCCGGATACCCGTCATAGCCTTGGTAAGCCATTACCTTACCAACAAGCTGATAGGACATAGGCTGATCTCTTAGCGATAAATCTTTCCCCCGTAGGGAGTATCTGGTATTAATCATCGTTTCCAATGGCTATCCCAAACTAAGAGGCACATGACCTATGCGTTACTCACCCGTGCGCCACTAATCAGCACTCTAGCAAGCTAGAAGCTTCATCGTTCGACTTGCATGTATTAGGCACGCCGCCAGCGTTCACTCTGAGCCAGGATCAAACTCTCCATAAAAGTGTTTGTCCTAAAGCTCTTTTGTTTTTTGATAGGCTGTTATTATTCCTAACAACAGCTTTAGCGTATCACAAGAACTCGTTTTATACTTTATTGAATAAAACGGGTTGTGTTCTTAAGTATTACAACAACAAAACAGAAAGAAACTTTTTAAAAAGGTTTAGCCAAACGCTAACCTTAAAATACTCTCATGCCATTCAGTCATCAATCATAATGATATAATCATCATAACCAATGAAATTGATTAGCACTAGTTGGATAAGAATTTCTTATAAAAGAATGGGAGTTGTTCAAACCCTCACTCTATTTAGTCAGTCATTACTTATTTTGTTTTAGAATATCCCTTTAAAAAGAACTTCTATCAATTTGCTTAGTTTTCAAAGATCGTTTGCTTTAAACAGCTATCCTTGTGAGTTAGTGGCTTTAAAAGCCCTTGCTGAAACAAGGAAATGAAAGTATAGTCATAGAAAGCTTAAGGTTTGCTTAAACTA
>NZ_CBOM010000041.1:0-2338 GCF_000476275.1 Helicobacter pylori SA213A | reverse complement strand
GTAAAAAATTTTTTCCAAAACAGCGTTGAATTTTCGCCCCTGTTCATCATTATCCATTGCTAAAATAACATTAAGACTTAAATTAGGAATTTTTGGTTCTTTTAGGCGTAAGGCTAGAGCGGGCTTAAAAACGGGTCTAGGGATAAGATTGTTTTTATCTCTTACGGGCGAGAAAATGGGATCATTAGGGACTTTTTTAGGGTCATTATCGTGTTTAGCTAACTCTTTAGCACGCCATTTTTCATATCTTTTTTGAAAATTTATGTAATTTTCATAGTCCTCTAACTGCTTGTTGTAGCGATCAATTTCTTTGTGGTATTCATTGTATTCCTTACACTTATAAGTGTTGATGGTATTAAGAAATTTATCTACAAATTTTTGCATTCTTTCTTCTGTGAAATTACCAATAGTAGAAATAATAGCTGTTTGATTGGGATCAAAACCTTGCATTTCTAACACGCTTAAGCCATCAAAAACGCTTTCAGCCACAATGATATTTTGAATATTTTTAATATTTTGTGGGGATAAAACTTCAAAACCCTTGATAGAACCTGCTTGCATTAAGTGTTTAGTGGGATTAGTAGCTCCTTGCATAGTGAAAGGTTTGGACAATCGCTTGTTATACCCACCCTGTATTAAGTTTCCATTATCATTAATCAAATAGCAAGGCACGCATAAATTTGCATGTTCATCTTCTTTAAGTAAATGATTATAAGGTTTTAGTAAAGTTTTATCCAAAGAGCGGCTATCCAATAAAGTGTGAAACAAATCTGAGCTTTCTATATCGTAGGTAGGGAGCTTTTCAAATTGTTTCACCACTTTTTGACGCTCTGCTTCTTGTTCTTTGGTAATGATTGTATAAGGCTTGGAATTGTTATATTTGTGGTTTGGCTTATCGCTAATTTCTAAATCATCTCTGTTTTTGATCAAATCATTAAAATCTAGCCCACGATTTTTACAAAAGGCGATAATCGTGCCTTTATCTTCATCATTATGAGTGTTGAAATAATGATAACTCCCATCAGGCTTTCTTGAAATAATAAGTGTGCCTTTAATGGTATCGTATTCATTATAAAGAGCCGGGTTATTTTTGCTTGATTTCTCTACTTTGTGTTTATAACCATTAGAGAGCAAAATCTCATCTAATGGTAAGAATTGTAAATTAGCGATATAAGCCATAGTCTTTCACCCAAATCTACTTTTTTTAATCTCTTTGGCTAATCTCATTTCATAATGTTTGGCTCTCGCACCATACAAAACACGATCCATTGCTTGAGTGAGAAATTTCATGACTTCAATCGCAGTCTCTACTTCGTTGATTTCAAATAACAATCCCATAGCGATTTCAATTTCCCTATGCACTGATTTAGGCATATCTTTCACCAAAAGATTTTTGTATTCTTTGTTTGCAGGATCAAACCCTTTAGGGATCACATATTTTTGTGAAATTTTTAAATCTTTTTTGAGTGGGAATTGCATTTTTTGTCCTTTGTTTTCTTTATGATGCTAAAATTTTCTCATCTATAGATAGTTCTTCTAATGCTCTATGGATATTCTTTTTTACAATTGCTTGTTGGTAAGAGCACTTGATATTTGGAATTTTTTTGCCAACAAGTTGATCATAAGTCAATCTATAAGAAAGACAAGGATTATTAACCGACACAAACTCCAAAAAAATATTGTTAAAGTTTTGCATTTGAAAATGCTTAGGGATTTTTAAAAAGAATACACCGTGCTTGTTTGTGAGCTTGAATGCTCTATCTTTTAATTTCTTGAAGAGTTTTTTCAAATACCCACAAATTCCTAAAAAGAAGTTATTAGGTAAATTGCTCTCCCCATTCAAACCTAAATGTTCGTAGTTTTCTATTTTAGTGAAGTCATGCATAGACAAAAAAATATAACCTTTTTTGTTCTTAAAAGCAGTTAGAAATCCTATTCTCTCTAAAATTTGGAGATTATGTCTTAAGGTTCTATCGCACCATTGCAAGCGAGTTAAGGCATAATGGCGGTTTAACGCGATTTTAGAACTTCTAGAATCTATAACTATTTCACATAAAAGCTCCATGAGTTTCTTACAGCCTGTGCCACCAAAGAAAGTTGTATTGATAGGAAAGTTCAATATCTTTTTAAAGATTTTACATTCAACATAACCAAATTTGTCAAATATGAAAGGAATAAACCTATCTTTTGAATGCTTGGAATAACAGACATTGTTCACATGCATTTCTTTTAAGATATTCGCATCTAAAACTTTTCTTTTAAAAACTCTTTCTCGCATAGTCATAATTCCTAGATATTGATTTCTTAGAGATTAAAAAATAATTACATTCTCTAAAGA
>NZ_CBOM010000040.1:0-2380 GCF_000476275.1 Helicobacter pylori SA213A | reverse complement strand
CTCTTTTGCATTACAATACGCAATCAAAGTGGGAGGGAGCAATGAAATAGTGGCTAAATTTGGCATTATTGTAGTAATAGGAATTTCGCTGACATTCATTCAAAAAGTCCCCGAAATGATTAACGCTATCTTTGGCACACAAGGCGGTCTAACGGATGCTAAAAGCTTTGTATATCAGGGGGTGCAAATAGCTAGTGCTGGAGCTGGAGCCATAGCTGGAAGTTTTAAGAGTGTGGGTCGTTCAGCGTTTGGCAGAACGCTAGAAGCTTATAAAGACGCAAAATCTACGATAAACAGCACCACGGCTAACATGAGAGACATGCCAGGACATCCTGGTGTTAGAGTGGGCGTGGAGACGATTGAACTTCCCAAGTCTCATAGATCTAGCAAATGATAAAGGCCATTTTAGGGCAATTTTTGAAAATTATTTTTAGTGATAATTTTTCAAAAAACCTTAAGAGAAATCATGCAAGATTTACAACATTTCAAAAATGATATTACGCTCATTTTATCTAAAGAAAGATTAGATACTTATGACAGCCTAGAGCAATACAAAGAAAATTTGAAACTTATTTCTTTCATCACGCCTAAAATCTCTAGCTTAGAAATTTATTTACGCAACGCTTTAGATTATTGTTTAACCCAAATCAAAGGGAGTGATTGGGTATTTAGTGAAGATTCTTTAACAAATTTAATTAACGATCAAAACGATCAAAACAAGAAAAGAAAAAAGAAAAAAGAAATCACGCATTCTCTGATTTTATCTAAAATGTCTTTAGGGGCAGTGATTAATCTTGTTTTTTACTATAAATTAGAGGGGGTAATATTAGATTTAAAGCGCATCAATTTCAAATCCTATTACCCCAATAATAAAAATGCATTATTCATCAACAATAAAAAAAATCCATTATCTAGTGCCTCAAAGGTTCATATTGCTTTAAACTTGCTATGGACGATTAGAAATCGCGCATATCATTGGGAAAACTTACTCAAAACCAAACCAAACAACCGCCCACGCATTACGACTTATTTCACTGGGTTAAAAGACAATGATAGGGCAAAAATGCCTATGAATATAAGTGTAGAACCAAGTAAAATCGCCTTGTTTTTAGATGATTTAATTAAAAGCATTGGGAATAAAGACTTGGAAAATTTAAGTAGTTTGTGAAAAAAGGTGGGCTTCGGTTAGCCCATTGAATGTAAGCACATTATAACTCAAAAATCAAAATAAATCAAATTTTTTAAAAACCTACTCGCTTTTTTCATTTCTTAATAACCCCCCTAACACAAGAGCCACTTTTTTATTGTGTTCTTGAGTGGTATGGATATAGATTTTAGTAGAAAGCAAAGAACTATGACCCAACGCTTTTGAAGTTAAAACCAAATCCTGTGTTTCATCATAAATAAAAGTAGCAAAACTATGCCTAAAAAGATGCAAACCTAATCCATAAGATTTTACATCAATATTAGAGAGCTTAAAAATTTTAGCGATAAAGCCCTTTAAAGAGCAAGTTTTTTGTGTGGTGTTGTTTTTTGCTTTCTTAAATACAAAACGCCCCTTAAAACTCTTTAATCGTTTAGTATCGCTAAGCCACGCATTCAAAGGAATTTGCAAAAACTCTTTTTCAATATAAGCGTATCTCTCTTTGTTGTTTTTTCCTTTGATTAAAAGGCGGTAGTGGTTATTTTCTAAAGCAATGTTTTTTAGCTCCAAATCTAAGGCTTCAAACTTCCTTAATCCCCCTAATGCAATGAGCAGCAAAATACACTGATTGCGTTTTTCAAAACTGGTTTTGGGATGGTATTTTAGAAGAGCTTGGATAAAAGCCTTAAAATCATTTTTATTCAAATGTTTAGGCAAATGCGTTTCTTTCTTGGCAAACGATAGATTTTTAAGTTCAAAATCAAAGCTATAGTTTCTTTTCTTGTCTAAATAATCAAAGAATTGTCTTAAAACCATCACATATTTAGCCATAGAGCTTGGCTTCCTGTTTTTGGCTAATCCAAATAAGAAGTCTATAACCTGTTCTTCTGCTAGATTGTGCAAGGATTTGAGCTTAATCCTATTATCAAAATATTCAAAGAACAAAAACAAGCCTTGCATCATAATCGTATGCCTAACGCCTTGATTATAAAGCTTGTGATTGAGCTCTTTCAATGCGATAAGACTTTGGCATTCTAAAACTCTATCCTGCCATTTTAAGACCAATTGTAAATCATTCACGCTTTGAATGCGTATCATTGTTTTAAGCTTATGGTGTAAAAATGACTTAATATTATTAAACAATTCCCTACTAACCCTACTCATTTTGCAATCACTCATCTCTTTCTCCCTTAATTATTTTTAATCCATAAAAATCATCTTGTAGGGTTAAGAATG
>NZ_CBOM010000039.1:0-2638 GCF_000476275.1 Helicobacter pylori SA213A | reverse complement strand
TTTTTTCGCTTCGGTGATCTCGCTTGTGGCTTGTTGTTTTTCTTGCGTGATGTTACTTAAAGCGCTCGTTTTATCTTCGTTAATGTTACTTATCGCTTGGGTTTTGTTGGCGTTTATTTCATTGTTAGCGTTCGTTTTCGCTTCGTTAATGTTATCTATCGCTTGCGTTTGGTTAGCGGTTATTTCATTGTTAGCGCTAACTTTCGCTTCGTTAATGTTACTTATCGCTTGGGTTTTGTTGGCGTTTATTTGAGTGGTAGCGTTATCTCTCGCTTGGTTTAAAAAGATTTGATAGCTCGTTAAAAGCCTGGTAGTGGTTTCTATCAATTGATTTTCTAGCTTTTTAATCTCGCTTTTGATGTTTTCGGTGTTAGCGTTTAAAATGTTCGTTACTTCTTGCTCGTTAGCCTTCATGCTCGTATTAAACTCGCTAAAAAAGCCCTCGTATTCTTTCATTTTATTTTTCAAGCTCTCGCCGGCGTTACTCAGCCATTCAATGGAGTTTCTTAAACTGCTATCAATTTCATTCGCATTTTTGAAAAAATCCAAACTCAAAAGCACTTCTAAAATCCTAACAATACCTTTAAGGCTTAATTCCACTTGCTCCGTAAAAAGCGCGTTGCTGTGCAAAGCGTTCTGTAATTGCTTTAAAAGCTCGTTGGTGATTTCTTTCACTTCTGGCTGTTCGCTTATCTCTAAAGCGCTATTAGGTAGATTAGGGTAATTCATTAAAACCTCCATTCTCCAACAATTCCACGATCAGATAATCAATAATCACCACTGCACAATCTCTTTTATTTTCTCTGTATTGCTTCACAAGTGATAAGCATTGCTTGGCGCGTTCAATTGGTTTTTTTAGCAAGTGAGTAGTGTTATCACGATCGCATGCTTCTAAAAAATCGCGCATGGTTTTGTTTTTATCTTGATTATCTCTAACAACAAACTCAAAAACTTCATTATTAGCATTTTTAAACTTAAACGCTAAAGGAAAATCCTCTACACTATCAGCAGTCTTCACTGATATGGAAAACCGATCGCTTTCAGTATCAAACATTTTTAAAATCGCATTAGTAAGAATATCATTTGCTTCGCAAAAATGCTTTAAAAATGTTACAACTTCTAAGCCCAAATGTTCGGACTCTTGGTAAAAAATATCATAGGCATCTCTTGCATTCTGCCATTTTTCAAATAACTGCATTTCTTACTCCTTGACTTTGTCAATTTTTTGATTCAATACTTAAACGCCCTAAATCATCTTTTGATAGTTTTCCGTTGCTGATTATGTTTGGGATATTGTTAATTATTTCTAATGCGTATTTTTTAGCTTCTTCTTTGTTCATGCCCTAAACCTTCCCTTTCTCGCTCTCTTTTTGCATGTCTTTTACGGCTTGTATCAAGCGGTTTAAGGTAGGGTTATGCTCGCTTGGCACTCTATCCACCATTAAAAGGTAATGCGTGAAATCGTAAATATCAATATCCTTAAATTCCTTACTATCAGGGTTAAACATGTCTTTAGTAAGATCTGCGATCTTAAATTCTTTCAAACCTTTTTTTATGTTATCGATTCTTAAGGCTTCAAATAACGCTTTACTCGGATCATCAAATCGTGCAAATCGTGCGATCGCTCCTCCTAAAATCTCGCTTATATCACTCGTAATTTGATCGCTTTTCTCAAACATATCTAAAGAACTCGTTTTATAAAATTTCTCGCTCAAATCCCTTAAACTGTCCGTCGTGTTTGGGTAATTCTTTAAATTCGCAAAACTGCGATCCATAATATCGCTTAAATAAGCGTTCAGGCTCACATTAGGAAAATTCATGTCATGGATTAAATTGTGAAAACTCCCTGCATTATCTACAAACATTTTTTTGACTTTTTCATAGCTTTTAATGTCGTTAGAAAAAACTTTGTGCCAGCGGTTGAGTAACTCTATCCCTTGCGTCTTCGTCCTTGGCATGTTGAACATAAGCAACGCTAAATTACTATCGCCCACATTAGGATGAGTAGCCTTATCAAAATTCAAATTTTTAGCTACGATGTTTTTTAATGAGTAAATGCTATCAGCGTCTAATTTCTTGTCTAATTCTTTTAACTTGGCTTCGTAATGGCTTAAAACCGCTATCGCATGATCGCTTTCGCTGTTAAAGCGTCCTTGATTAGAGAAGGCTGCTAAATTGTTGATCTCGGTGTTGTTTAGTCGGTTGTGCGGCACTCTAACTAATAGCTCGTTAGGCTTTAAGTCTATGTGATAGTATTCCTTGATCGCTTTGTTGTAAATGTATCTGCTTTTAGGCGTGAAGTTTAGCATGCCAGCTATGCGGTGGTTTCCTGCGATCACTTGCCCATCATGTAGAATGATGGGCAAATCTTCAAACCCTCCACTCCCGAATATCTTTTTAGGATCAAAATTTTCAGCAATGCTTTTAATCTGTTCTTCGTTCATGTCCGTTCTTTTTTGCGTTCCGCCTGTGGTAAAGCTTGGTTTTAAGTCTTTTGCATCCACGATCGCATAATCAAGGTCGTAAATCTCTCGTTCGTTCAACCGAACTCGACTTTTGGGTAATTGCTCTTGCGTTTTTGTAGGGATATCTTCTCCTACTTCTATTTTAGTCTGGCTTTCAATGTTGCCCGCATTGC
>NZ_CBOM010000038.1:0-2903 GCF_000476275.1 Helicobacter pylori SA213A | reverse complement strand
CGATTGAGATTGTCTGTGCCCTTTAGGTTTTGAGTTTGAATAATTAGCATCTTAATGCTCTGTATTTTGCCTAAAATCGTTTTTTATGGTGTTAGGTATATCATTAGTCGGTTTTTTGATTTTCGTTGGTTGTAGGTCATTATCGTGTGTTCTTTGGTTTAGAAGTTTATTGATTAGCAAACCTATCTAGTTTAGAAAAGTAGATAATATGCGATTAGTATTAACAATCTAGCTAAAAAAATAATTAGAAGCCCAAAAGTAAAAAGTTTTTTTTGAAAGTTTTTTAAACATGAGTAATTTTTTAAAAAAGATTATAATCTAACATAAATTTGTTATAATAGGGGTAAGAGCTATAGGGTGGACTGACACCCAAACTCGCTTAACTTCTCTAAATCTTTATTTCCAACACTTTTAATTAAATCATTTAAGAACAAAGTAATCTTATTTGGCATAATCCCTACAATAACTCCATCAATCTCATTGGTTATATTTGGCGTGTCATGTTTAGTTTTAAGTAAGTTTTCCCAATGATACGCGCGATTTCTAATATTTCTTAAAAGATTGAGTGTAATTTTAGACTTTAAAACATTAGAAATTTTACTCCTATTAAAACCAATGCGAATTTTGTTAGTATTGCCATTGTAATATTGCTTAAAATCCATATTTTTAAGACTAAGAATTGGAAACTGCAAATGATTAGTGATAATAAGGCTAACAATAGTCCCCAATGTTAGCCTAGATAGAATATCGTTCTTACTAGGGTATTTTAATTTTTCCTTTTCAAAACGACTAATAGCTTTTTTAATGTCTTGATTGTTGCTTTTAAATACCCAATCACTCCCTTTGATTTGAGTCAAGCAATAGTCTAAAGCGTTGCGTAAATAAATTTCTAAGTTAGAGATTTTAGGCGTGATAGAAGCAATGAGTTTTAAATTTTCTTTATATTGTTCTAGGCTGTTATAAGTATCTAATCTGTCTTTGGATAGAATAAGCGTAATATTATTCTTGAAATATCGCAAATCTTGCATAATTTCTCTTAAGGTTTTTTGAAAAATTATAACTAAAATGCCAAATTAGTTAAAAGCCTATTTACTATCTTTCTTAATGCAATCTAATGTGAAAATAGCACTTAAAATTAAAAAGTCCTAAATACTAAAAATTCAAAAAAATGATTCGAAATTTATGTTAAAATGTAAAAAAAACAATATTGATAAATATAAGCCCCCCATGGTGGTGTTTAGTGATTATGTTATTATTTATAACTTATTTAGTTATAAATCATGTGTTTTTTAAAAAATGTTTTTTGTTTTTTAAAAGAAAATGAACTTTTTTGAAACAATAAATGATTTATTAGATTATGATGTAAGGTATGTTAGTTATGGTAGTTGGTAGGAAATTAGGTGACTATTTGGATTGTAAGGATTTCTTGTTTTACAATGATTATGAAGAATGGAGCAATGGGGATGATTTTTATAGTTTTATTTTTCCTAATTGTGAGAGCAAGGGCGAAATAAATAAGGATTTTTCTAAACCAAATGCTGTGTTTTTGTATAAAGACTTAAAGACAACTCTAAATGATACCGATAAACCCACTTTAAAACGCCGTATAATGCTTAAAGACACTTGGGGCGATGATTATATTGATTTTGTGCTAGAAAACGATTTAACGCTATGTAGTGGCTTAAGTTATAGGGGTAGGCATAATGACTTAGCTCATGCTCAACAAATGAATGCTTTAATTTTTGATTTAGATGGGGTGGGGTTAAAAGAAATTACCGCTTTCTTTGAAGTGGTTAAATATTGTGAAAAAAACGAGCCTAGCAAATATTTTTGGCCTATACCTAGACCGACCTTTATTGTTTTAAGTGGGGTAGGTTTGCATGTGTATTATGTCTTTGATAAGCCTATAGATTTATTTCCAAATATCAAACTCCAGCTTAAAGCTTATAAATACGCTCTTACATTCAATATTTGGCGTTATAAAGAAACTAGTAAAGAAAAAGAAACTCAATACCAATCTATCAATCAATCTTTTAGAATGGTAGGGAGCATTAACGAAAAGCATGGCAATAAGATTATCGCCTTTAAAACAGGCGACAGAGTGAGCTTAGAATATATGAACCAATATGTCAAAGAAGACAAGAGAGTGGATATTTTAAAGCGTTTTAGACCGAGCAAATACACCTTAGCAGAGACTAAAATTAAATTTCCCGAATGGTATGAGAGAGTGATAGTTAGGGGCGAACAAAGAGAAAAAAAGAAATGGCACATTAAAAAAGATGTGTATGAGTGGTGGAAAAAGCGTTGCAAAGAGCCTAAGGGAGGGCATCGCTATTTTTTTATGATGTGTATGGCGATTTATGCTTACAAATGCGATGTATCCAAGCAAGAGCTAGAAAAGGATATGTTAGAAGTTTTTGAAAAATTAAAAGATATACCTCACACTAATCCCCTAACCAAGCGAGATGTTTATAGTGCGTTAGAGAGCTATGATAAGGGATTGGCTTGTTTTAAGATTAAAGATATTGAAATTCTTACGGCGTTAAGAATTGATAGGAATAGGCGAAATTATCAAACTCAAGAAAACCACTTAGAAATAGCAAGAGCTATAAGAGATGTCAAACAGAGTCGACAGGGAAAGACTTGGAACAATAAAGATGGCAGACCTAAAAACAGCGGAACAAAACAATTGCTTATACAAGAATGGCGTATTCAAAACCCACAAGGCAAAAAAATCGCTTGTCATAGAGAATTGGGGCTATCACGCCCCACAATTGATAAATGGTGGGATTAAGGATTTAACGCATGCGTTCTTTTGGTGTTAGTAACATGCGATTAGCGCTTAGTAAAAATAAAATAATGCCACCAATAATGAAAAATGTTGAAGTTGCTAAAACCAGTAC
>NZ_CBOM010000037.1:0-3477 GCF_000476275.1 Helicobacter pylori SA213A | reverse complement strand
ATTTCTATTAAATGAGAGCATTTCTTCTTTAAAATGAGAGCTTGCCAAACTTCTCTTAAGGTAGCACTCAAAACAGGCACTTTCATCTCTAACATGGATAGGTCCTAAGCGTATCATTTCGTTGTCACACCAAAAAACTAATTTTAATTGGCTGTTATAAGAGATATTCCATTTACTTTTCAAATAATCAATGTTGTCAGTATCTGAGCAAATTAAAACAATATCTGGATTATTATGGCTTACTTTAATTTTTGTATAGTTTTTCATGTATTCTATACATAAAGAAAATAACTCGCCTTCACCAACAATTTGTATTGTTTTAAAATGTGGTATATTTAAAATGGTGTTTCTAACTAAGTATGTTTTATGGGATTCAAACAATAGGTTTGCATCAATGATTTCACTAATTTCACTATCTTCATTAATACACAACGCACCTATATTGGTAAATAGATCAAATAGCTGATCGGGGTTATATACACCACTTTGCTTCATGTATGTAATCCAAGCATTTTTATTTTGAGAACCTTTGTAATTTAATATTCTAGATATTACTTTTGAATTATAATCTATTGTTAAACACTGAGAATTCGGAAACCGCAATTGAACCTTATTAGATTCAATAATATTACATTTTAATGTGGGAAGAACTTGAAAGACTTTTTTGGAAAACATTTACTCTCCATGACCACCACAACAACAGCAACAACTACTACTTGTGGAAGAACATCTCCCAGCACTAATAACCAATGCAGAATCTTTAATAAAATAGTTCTTATCATTGCTATTATAGTAAGCAATTGATAATGGCTTATTAGAATATTTTTTTGAAAGCGATTTTTTTACAATTGTTTGTTTTTTGTTCATTATAGAATCTCCTTTAATGTAAAAATCACAAAAAAACAACTTGATGGAATTATTTTATATTAAAAGTTATATTATTGTTTAGACTTGTTATTAAAAATTTAACTATTTTAACAATAAACATTTATTTTGGTTACAAACTTAAACGCTCTAATACCCCTAATACCACTAACAGTCTTTTTTAAACTACTTAATTTGAGATAGTTTATTAATTGCTTTATAGACTCGTTCTAGAATGTTTTCTTTAGAATGACTAATATAAGCACTCCCTTGAGTCCATTAAACCATGAAATGTTCTAATTCTTGCCTTAAATCATCATTAGGTTTATTGTCGCCATATTTTTTTTAAAATCTCAATCTTTAAATCAAACGCTAAAGCATACATTTTTAAAACCTTTTTGAAGTATGTCTATTCTAAAACAACTCACTATGACTGCCAAGCCTAACCAAAGTTAAAACATTGCCTTTCACTCTATACACAAGCAAAACATCAGGCTTAATGTGGCACTCTCTACAGCCTTTGTATGTTCCACTTAAAGAGTGATCTTTAAATCTTTTATTCAATGGAATTTGATTTCTTAAATTTTCAACCACTAAGTCAAACACTTCTAACTCAATTTTTTGATTTAAAATATGTTTTTTTAAATCCTTAGTGAATTTCTTTTTTAACTCAATCTCTAGCATTCAAGCTCCTAAGAATTAAGAGCGAATTGCCAAATTTCACTAGCATTCTTAGGCTTAAAGTTTTCAGTCGTATTAGGATTATCAATATCTAATAAATCTTTTTTTAACTCATCATTAGGAATATATTTACTAGCTAAATTATCCTCTTTCTTAGCTTGAGAATATTGCTTTTTAATCTCTCTCATTTGTTTTTTAATTTCTAAAACCTTACTTTGATATTTAGCTAATTGTTTTTCTAATTTGCCAAGCTCCTTATAAAATTTAACCCCTATTTCTACATTTTTTAACATCTTATCTCCTTAACTCAATCAATCATGATAACCCTATTATATCCAAATTAACCAAATCCATGCTAAAATAAAAATAATAGGGGCAAGGATACTTTGTGTAACTACAAAGAACGGCGATGTGAAAAATCGCCTATCCTTGCTAGTGGGACACCCCCTAGAACCCCCCCATAAATCAAAATTAAGGGATAAGTCAAACAAAACATGCCAAAACTTTCTGATAACAAAAACATAACCAAACGCTTACGACTAAATCAAACAGAATGGCAAACTATCCAAACTCAAATGCAAGAAAAAAATCTAAACTTTTCGCAATTAGTTTTAAATTCTCTTTTAACTCAAAACTCACAAACTCCAACAAAATCTAAAAAACAAAAAGCGATTGCTAATAAAGAACTAGTTATTGAATTAGCTAAGTGGGGAAACAATTTAAATCAAATCGCTAAACATCTCAACATTAATAAGGGGGCATGGGATAGATTAGGTTTAGAACAACTCATAGAAATCAGTTGCCAGTTAGAACAAATAAGATCCAAGTATGTTGGTTAAATTTTGGGGCATTAATCAAGGGGGTGGCGATGGTGATGGGAGTGTTAATTACTTGCTTAATGAAAGGGTAGAACAAGGCACAGCCAAAGTTTTAAAAGGCGATGCCAATCTAACTAAAAGCCTTCTACTCTCTCTTACTCAAAAACACAAGGCATGCGTAGGGTGCTTATCCTTTGAAGAGTCAAATATTGATGAGAGTTTAAAATACGAGCTTATGGAAAGCTTTGAAAATGCTTTACTCACACAAGAAATGCAAGGGCGTTACAACATCTTATGGGTAGAACACACAGACAAGGGGCGTTTGGAGTTGAATTTTGTTATACCCAAAATTGACTTAGAGAGACAGAAAGCGTTTAACCCTTACTATCACAAAGTGGATTTAAAACGCATTGATACTTGGCAAAATGTAGTTAATCTAAAATACACTTTTACAAACCCCAAAGACCTAGAAAAACAACAAATTAGTAACTACCACAACACAAAAACCCCACAAGGTAAGGCTATCTTTAAGAACTACAAAGAGCTAGATAATTACCTTTACAACGCCGTAACACAAGGCTTATTAAATTCAAGGGCAGAAATAATAGAGCTTTTACAAGCGAGTAATTATGAGATTACTAGACAAGGCAAGGATTATATCAGTGTCAAGCTCCCTAACCAACAAAAAGCCAAACGATTGAAAGGAATAATTTATGATGAACGATTTACTGAACAAAGACTTATTGAACAAGAACTTAGAGAATATAGCCAGAACAAAGATACAAGCCGAGAAAGAGATACAAGAGAAATATCAACAGCTCCTAACACAACACCAAGAGCTACACAATCTCTCATACAAGAGCTTAGAGACTTGGAACAACAACTGCACAGACACATTGAATACAAACAGCAATACTATAAAAAGCTACACGAATTTAATTCAAAAGACCCAAGAGAGCCTAAAGAACAGCTACCTAGAGTTAGAGACAGCCAACAAAGAACACAACAAAACCATGCAAACGAAACTACAAGAACTAGAGAAACAAATCCACAAGAACCTAGCCAAGAAGTCCTTACTAATGCCCCTAACTTTCATCATGGGATTAGTCATCAT
>NZ_CBOM010000036.1:0-3505 GCF_000476275.1 Helicobacter pylori SA213A | reverse complement strand
ATAGTAGCCTTTTAAAATGGATTTTTGTGCTGTATTTGGTATATATTTTTCTAGGATTTCTATCATCAAAAGTACATCATTTCCAATTTGTTCATCTTGTGTATTGTAACTAATTTCTAAAATAATTTTTCTTGTTCGTTCTGCTATTTTTTGACTATTTTTAATTGATTGTATATTGTGTATTTTATTTATGATTTTAAAAAGCCATGCGATTTTATCATATGGTGGTGAATGATGGGCAGATTGGAATGATTTTGTCAATTGTTTTGCTGTTTGATTAACAGGTGCTAGAAAGGTGCATCTAGTTAGATTGAGCCAATCTTGAAAATTTAAAATATTGACTGATTTTGTTAGTATATAAGATACATGTTTTAAAAAAGAATGGATGTTTCCTAAAAAATACTCATGGTTTGGATTTTCTAATTTTTTTGGAGCGGTTGGTTGTTTCTTAAAATGCTTTTGAATGGCTAGATGCATTAATTCTATGCTTTTTTTTAATGAAGCTTGTTTACACTGATCTAAAAAAGGTTTAATGTTTTTGTAGTTATCTAGAATTACACTAGCAATAGCAGTGCAACCGTAGGTGTACGGATTATATTTATTTGCACGGTGAGCTGTTTGAGATATAAGCCATATTTTATTTTTTAAGATTTCTTCAAAATTATCAAATAGTAGAGCTACTTTTTCAGTAAACACAGCAATACCCTCATCTATATATTTATTGTTGCTTAATGCAAATAAATGGGACACTTCGTGGCAAAAATCTTTGTGAAATTGTTGGCTATTTCTAGAGATGAGAGCTAGTGCGATCGAGTTTCCAAAATGCAAGCAAAATTGATGTTTTGATTTTTTGCATAAAATAATGATTCTTGTATTTGATAATGTTTTTTGTAGATGTTGGTTAATATTTTTACATCGATTATATAGCAAGGAGCAATCATTTAGATCTTTTTGCTTTAATGTATAGTTGCTTAGAATATATGTTTTTTTAGCTAAGTAGTACCCATATAAGTTGGAATGCAATATATATTTTAATGAATCTAGATATCTTGGTGGGATTTGATTTTCATAATTATTTTGATTAAGCTGTAATTTGTCTAATATTGTTTGTGGACTAATTTTCCTTATCAAGGGATCCTCCATACCAAATCATGTGGCATATAGATTCTGTTTTGAAGTCGGCTTTGATGAGTGAGCTAACTTTATCATCATAAAAACTTGTCCAATGCAAGGTTGATACTCCCAAATCAGTCAGTATTAATGTGAGTTGTTGGGCGATAATTCCTATTTCAATAAGTGCGAGTCTATAACCGCTAAAACCATACTTAACAACTGTACGTTCCCATACCGATGAGATAAGAATAGCACCTTGTGCATTATGTGCCAAAAGATTATTACCCATACAGCAACAATGACTTATCTCACTAATAGGTATTTTTTCAATTAAAGTGTGCAATGTAGATTGAATAGCATTGAAATGCTTAAGGTTATAGGATGTGTCATTGTGCTCTAGAATATAAATTTCTGATGGATATAAAGCTCCTGGAGATGGATAAGGTCTTTTATAAAAAACAATGTTATGATCCACTGAAGATCGAACTTTTTTATTGATTGCACATGTTTTGAGAGCCTTGAGAATAGATGTGCGATCAAATGGAGCTTTTTGGCTAAATTGATAACTTGATCGCCTTTTATTTATGGCTTTTACAAAGTTTTTTGGTATCTTGATATCGATTACTTCTGTATGTTTAGAAGGCATAACATGATAGTTTTTTGATAATTCTTCAGAACCTCGTTTTGAATCAGTATAACATCCTGTTTTTAGTGCTGTTTCCATAGAACTGATAGGATATAATTTAGTTTGGTTATGAAAATCCATAATATCATTGAGTTCTGATGTTTCAAAGCTAGTTGGTGTAATGTATTTCTTTATCATGATTAAGTATCCTATGGAAAACAGTGGGGGTTTCTATTTAAATTAAGTCTGCTTCCTATGTGAAGAAATTGATATTCACTATGTTCTAAAGATTTTTTTTGTAAAAAATTAAAAAAACAAGAAAGTCTACGCTTGTTAGTATGGATAAAAGATTGTCCAGCATATAAAGGTTGTAGTCCACTAGCCATACATCGGATAATTTCAAAACCTAATGATTTTACATCTGGCATTGCAACATCTATGGCTAGTGGGATGAATTGATTTTTTACAAGTTTTTGAATAAGTGTTTCCGTATTATTATTATCAGATATGTTACTCCATTCTGTAGGAAAATCTAATAGTTCATAGGATTGTTGGGTATGCCAAAGATATTGAGAACTGCGATCTAATCTAAGATACCATGAGACATGATCTTTAAAATTATCAATATCAGTTATTTTCTTGATTTCTAATTTACTTCTTTTCATTTCTAGGCACCAATTGAATGTGTGGAAAGCCTCAATCATAGCTTTTTTTAGTGCTTGTTTTACATTAGTATGACAAGAACATCCGGTTGCAATGCCACCATCTTTTGCTGTTATAGTACAAGCAATGACAGGAATTTCAAATTGGTTCATTAAAGCAAATGTTTTAATATTTAATCCGGTTCTTAAAATTTCTTCAGAAAACTCATTTGGTAGTTGACTTAATACAAAACAATTGTTTAGGCGTAATGGAGTAATTCCACAGAGCCAATAGCATGCATAGACATCGCGTTCAATTAGTTCGCAAAGACTAGAGAAAATGGCTTTCTCTCTATCTATATGACAAGCTGTTCCAGTGCTGTAAGTTTTGTCGAATCTATTGCATCCTTCATCATCCATAAAAACAAGACTACGAGGGACAAAATGCTCTTGTCCTGTGCTTAGATTTTTGGCAGCAACAAAATGGATTGGGTTATTTAAATTTGGTTTTTTAAAAGGAGCTGTTTTTTTCTTGTAATCATGTTCGGAAAATAAAATAAAGGTTTCTAGAAATTCTTTAGCTCCATATAGGTTAGATGGATAGTCATAAATACTATTTATATGTGCTGATTGAGAGATGCTATAGCGTTCCAATGCTTCTCCAATTGTTGCCAATAAAGCTTCTTCTTTTGTTAATCCAGCACCAGAAACTTGTCGGTTTGTAATTGGCATTACTCTATCATTTGATGTTAGAGAACATGGATTTTGAAATTCAGCGACATAAATTTGGATTAATGGTTCTAAATGTTGTGTTGGTATTTCTGTTATATAGGTAATCAACCCACATTCAAAATCTAGTAATAAATCTAATAGTTCGCATATTTTTAACATTAAATCATATCCCTAATGGCACGTTTTGGTGTATTTTTTGAACAATAATCACAAAATGTATTCCGTAATACAATCTTATTTGAATAAGTTCCGTTGATAATGTTCCAACTTTCTAGTAAACCTGGTTTTAAAATATGAAATTGCCTTAGGTGAATAAGTCGTAATGTTCTTAGGAATATATAGGTGGCTAAAGATTTAACGCACGATCCTAGAGCAATTTTATGGAGTCTTGTAT
>NZ_CBOM010000035.1:0-3919 GCF_000476275.1 Helicobacter pylori SA213A | reverse complement strand
TTAAAACTTTTTTCTTAAATCCATGTTTAATTGATACGGACTCTTTCCAAAGATATTAAACTTTTTAAAAAATTGGATTTTAAGTTTTATTTTATCGCTTCAGGTTTTATTTTGTTTTCAAACTCATTTTCTTAAAACTCTAAAACCTTTGAATAAAACAATAAAATCCCAAATCAAAACAACTAAAAATAAAAAAAATGAAAAAACAACAGAAAAATAAAGCACTAAAATATAATCAATAATGAAATAAGATAAAAAGCAAGATTAAAAAACATTTCCCTATCCCTGCACCGACCTACATTCCCACTCTTGAAAAGAGCAGTATTATCAGCGATGAAGAGCTTGACTTCCAGGTTCGGAATGGTTAACTGGGTAGTTCCTCTTCTCTAAAGGCACAAGGAAAAGGGAGCTAAAGATAAAACGCATTTACCCTTAACTCCCCTTTCTCTTTATAGGGAGCTGTTTTTCAACAAAGAAGATCGTTAATAGCCCTTAACTTTAAATCAGAGAATATCTCATTTTAATTAAAGTTTAATCCTATAAAAGTCTTTATAAAACTCCAACTCTCTTACACTCAGTAAGGCAGTGGTAACTCATTCGCGCTTATTGCCGTTATCTTATCAAAAAGCAAAAAACAAGCCAAACGCTCTATTAGTAGTAGTCAGCTAAACGCATTACTGCACTTACACATCTACCCTATCAAGCACATAGTCTTTGTGCGAGCTTCAGGGAAAGTTCATCTTGGAGTTGGCTTCCTGCTTAGATGCTTTCAGCAGTTATCACATCCGTGTGTAGCTACCCAGCGATGCTCTTGGCAGAACAACTGGTGCACCAGTGACACGTCCATCCCGGTCCTCTCGTACTAGGGACAGCTCTCCTCAACTTTCCTACGCCCACGGCAGATAGGGACCGAACTGTCTCACGACGTTCTGAACCCAGCTCGCGTACCGCTTTAAATGGCGAACAGCCATACCCTTGGGACCTGCTCCAGCCCCAGGATGCGATGAGCCGACATCGAGGTGCCAAACCTCCCCGTCGATGTGAGCTCTTGGGGGAGATCAGCCTGTTATCCCCGGGGTACCTTTTATCCTTTGAGCGATGGCCCTTCCACACAGAACCACCGGATCACTATGACCGACTTTCGTCTCTGCTTGACTTGTATGTCTTACAGTCAGGCTGGCTTGTGCCATTACACTCAACTTGCGATTTCCAACCGCAATGAGCCAACCTTTGCAAGCCTCCGTTACTTTTTAGGAGGCGACCGCCCCAGTCAAACTACCCACCAAGCATTGTCCTGCCTGTGGATAACACAGGCCAGTTAGCTAACAGAAACATCAAGGGTGGTATCTCAAGGATGGCTCCATAAGAGCCAAAGCCCTTACTTCAAAGCCTCCCACCTATCCTGCGCATGATATTCCCATTAGCAGTGCTAAGTTGTAGTAAAGGTCCACGGGGTCTTTCCGTCTTGCCGCGGGTAGGAGGAATTTTCACCTCCACTACAATTTCACTGAATCTCTGGTTGAGACAGCTCCCATCTCGTTACGCCATTCATGCAGGTCGGTATTTAACCGACAAGGAATTTCGCTACCTTAGGACCGTTATAGTTACGGCCGCCGTTTACTCGGGCTTCAATTCAACGCTTCATCTTGCGACTGACGCATCCTCTTAACCTTCGAGCACCGGGCAGGCGTCACACCTTATACTTCCTCTTACGAGTTGGCAAAGTGCTGTGTTTTTGGTAAACAGTCGGGAGGGACTCTTTGCTGAGACCGCATTGCTGCGGCACACCTTATCGCGAACTTACGGTGCTAGTTTGCAGAGTTCCTTAACCAGAGTTCTTTCACACGCCTTAGAATACTCATCTCATCTACCTGTGTCGGTTTGCGGTACGGACGACTATGGATATGCTTAGAGGCTTTTCTTGGCACGACGGTATCAGCGATTCTCCCTTTGTCCTAAAAGGACTCAAAGAGCCTGTTTGGGTTTCAAATACAGAGGTGGATTTGCCTTCCCTCCAATCTACGCCCTTAGACTAGCGCTTCCATCAGCTAGCTCGCTTAACCCTATGCGTCCCCCCATCACGCTCCATAGTCGGTATTGGAATATTAACCAATTTGCCATCACCTACCCCTTTCGGACTCGGCTTAGGACCCGACTAACCCTACGATGACGACCATCGCGTAGGAAACCTTAGATTTACGGCGGATACAATTCTCATATATCTTATCGTTACTCATTCCTGCATGCTCACTTCATACCGCTCCAGCACTCCTTACCGGTATACCTTCAACGCTGGTATGAACGCTCTTCTACCACTGTGTTTAACACAATCTACAAATTCGGTGTCTATCTTAGCCCCGTTATATTTTCAGCGCATGACCACTAGACCAGTGAGCTGTTACGCTTTCTTTAAAGGATGGCTGCTTCTAAGCCAACCTCCTGGTTGTTTGAGTAGCCACACATCTTTTTCCACTCAGAATAGAACTTAGGGACCTTATTTGGTAGTCTGGGTTGTTCCCCTTTTGACGATTGATTTTATCACCCACCGCCTGACTCCCAAGATACGATAAAAGGTATTCGAAGTTTGATAGGGTTTGGTACCGCGGCGAGCAGCCCTAGCCCAATCAGGGCTCTACCCCCTTTTATTATCACTTGAGGCTATACCTAAATATATTTCGAAGAGAACCAGCTATCACTAAGTTTGTTTGGCCTTTCACCCCTATCCACAGCTCATCCCAACCCGTTTCAATGGGTACGAGTTCAGTCCTCCACGCGCTATTACACGCGTTTCAACTTGGCCATGGATAGATCACTTAGCTTCGGGTCTGCAGCATCTGACTCAAGCGCCCTATTAAGACTCGCTTTCGCTACGGCTTCGCATTCGCTTAACCTTGCCAGATACCACAACTCGCAGGATCATTATGCAAAAGGCAGTCCATCACCCTGATAAATCATAGGGCTCTGAATGATTGTAAGCAGATGGTTTCAGGTTCTATTTCACTCCGCTCACTGCGGTTCTTTTCACCTTTCCCTCACGGTACTTGTTCGCTATCGCTCAAAGAGTAGTATTTAGGGTTGGAGAGTGGTCTCCCCGGCTTCAACCTGGATTCCTCGTGTCCTGGCCTACTCTGGATCCTGCTACCTAAGAACGCCTTGTCGCATACAAGGCTATCACTTTCTATGGCTTACCTTTCCAGGTAACTCTGCTAAAGCGTTCTCTTGGATGTTGCAGTCCTCAACCCCGAATGCAAGCACTCGGTTTGCCCTTTTCCCCGTTCGCTCGCCACTACTTAGGGAATCTCGTTGATTTCTTTTCCTCTAGTTACTGAGATGTTTCACTTCACTAGGTTCGCTCTCTATTAAAGAGTAACTAATATCTCTATTAGTTGGGTTGCCCCATTCGGACATCTACGCATCAAAGCTCCTTGACAGCTCCGCATAGCTTATCGCAGTCTAGTACGTCCTTCATCGCCTCTCTTTGGCAAGGCATCCGCCATCTGCTCTTAAAAGCTTGTTTTAAATTTTAAAATATCCTTCAAAACCCGCCTTTTTATAATGAATAACGACAATTGCACGAATATTCTTCAGCGCTACCACTGCCTTAATGAATATAAGACAGAGTTGTTGTAGTTTTACTTTACTTTTACATAGGCTATTAACAATGTTAAATCAAATAACTTCGTTTTTCTTCAAAAACTTGCTATAATCACTCTTAATGTTAAACCCTTAAAGAAGACTAAAAATGCTTGATCCCTAATCTTTTTATAACGCTCAAGTTTTACCAACTAGTGAGCTTTTATTTAAAGCTTTTTAGCTTGTAGAACTTGCTTGAATGGTTTCAAATTAAAGAACTTTTCAAAGCTTATCTTTAAAAACGAAATGTAATTATAGACATGCAATGCTTAAAGTTTGCTTAAAT
>NZ_CBOM010000034.1:0-4601 GCF_000476275.1 Helicobacter pylori SA213A | reverse complement strand
TTTTGTTTTAGTGCATTCAAGCGTTGTTTTTCTAAAAGAGAAGTCTTTTTGTTTCTTAAAGCTTTTTCAAAATTGTTGATATGGTAATTATTTTCCATAACTTTTTTGTAAGTTCCTTTCCTTAAAATGCTCAATTCTTTTAAGTCAGGTTTAGTGGATTTTTCTTCTAAAAACTTTTCAAGCCATACCATATGCTCATCATCTATTTCAAAATTTTCTTCTAAAAGCTCAATCGCTTTTGAAGTGATGATTTTAATTTTGATGAAGTCTAACTTGCCTAGTTCTTTGTTTTTAACACTAGCTAGAAGTTTCATTTCCATATGAGCATCATCATAAGCCTTATCAAAAAACTCATTATGATTAAAATTTTGTGTGAATTGTTCTTGACCTTGTGAAATAAGTTTGGATAACTCTTCGTTAATTCCAGCTATTCTTTTTTGAATATTAGGCTCGTTAGAATAATTTAACCTACCATGCGAATGGATATATAACTGGTCTTGAAAGCTTTCTCTCAATTGAAAAAAGAATTCTCTAACATGCTGTTTATTAGTAAACCGTAATTGTTTGCCTGTAAATTTGTGGGTCTTATTGATGATTACATGAGCGTGTGGTTTGTTTTGGTGTGTATGGAGTTTTATTATAAAAGGATAGTCATATCCTAGCGTGTCAATCAAAGAATTATAAACGCTTAATTCTAGAATTGCTAAATTACTAGGATGCAAATTTTCATCAAGGCTAAAAACTAAATGCATAGCCATGTTTTTCAATCTGGGATTTTTACTTCTCAACTCAGTGAAATCTGCATTCCAATCGTTAGCAACAATGTCATAATCAATCCATCTAAAAAATTCATCTCTAACCAACTCGCCATTTTTAGCAATGTAATCCATTGCCTTGTTAGTATGGAGCTGTGTCATGTTGCCTATGTTTTTGATCACAACTTGTTTTTTAGAATTGGTTTTCACATTAGAGTTCAAAGTAGAAGTTTCAATTTGAGAGATGAAAGTTTTTGAGTACTCTTTAATAGCTGTTGTGAAAACTTCATCATAAGATCGTTTGGGTTTAGGAGTTTTTTTAGGTCGTATCTCTTCATATTCAAAAAGAAATTCTTGTTCATCGTCTAAAAGAACTTGACGCATTTTATAAGGATAGCGTTTCTTTTCTATTCTTTCAAAGTTTTTCAAACCACTCAAAAACTCTTCCCATTTGTTGTGAGATTGATTTCGCTTTTAGTATTCAAAAAGGTGAAAAAATCCCTAATAGAACCCAAATTTCACACCATTCACTTTAGCAAAAAATGGTGTTTTTTTCAAGACCCAAAAAAAGGGCAGGATAACACTCAAAAAGAAAAAAATGTGCACTTTTTGAGTGGTGGTGTCTTACGCAGACGGCTAAATAAGGGAGCTGTAGGCTTCCTTAAAAAAAACTTAAAAATGAGAGCTTTTTTTTTGGCTATTTTTTGGAATTTTGTTAGAAAATGCTACAATACTGAAACTCAAATAACGGAGTGAATTTGTGATGACTGAGTGGCAAAGGAGAAAATTGACCCATCAAAGAAAGCTAGATCGCTTAACAAAGTTTCATTATGAGAATAAAATGCATTTTGAAATCATGCGTTGTGTTGTGGAAAAAAATTATCAGCTGTCGCCTGAAAAAGATAGAGAATATGAAAATTACATGATCAAGGAGTTGAGAAAATTCTATCGCAAATTGCAAAGCGAACTGAAAAAAGGCAGAGTGTTTGGAAAAGAGTTGTCAAACCATCCTAAAAAATATCAAGAAGAAATCACTTATCTCATTGAAAATATTTGGTGAAAAAATTTACTTTTTCTTTTTCAAAATGACTGATAGTCTTTTAAATACTTGATTGCTTTCAAGTATCAACTTCCTTTATTTTTTAGCTAAAATCTTGTGTGCTTTGCTCATAACAAATTAAGTGCTTTGTTTGTAAAGGTTGTGTGCTTTGATGCATGAGTCAAGCACTTAAACCACAATGCTAAAAGTTTATAAGTGAAATACTTATACAATCTTTTTTACAATTTGGAAAACACTTCTTCATTAGGCTTGACTTCCCAATTCAAACATTTTGTCATTTTGAGATTTCTAAAATAGTAATTCGCTTTTAGTTTTAAAGGTTTGGCTTGATGACCGCCTACCAATATAATCACTTCATCTTTATCAATATTTAGAATATCTTGCGGACTGACCAAATCCCACGCCTCTTTTCCTATACTAGAAGTCCCTCCCATAATGAGTTGTCCTTTTTCTGTAGAGTGGCTTCGTGTTTTTCTGGTCATCTTGCCGATTTCATTAGAAATTTGTTGTGCATATTCATAATCGTTCATTCTAAAAAGAACCCTATAATTCACCGTGCCGTTTAAAATCTTAGCGTCTTCTTTGCCATAGTATTTTTCAATCATTGCATTGCTTTGAGTGATGTAAAGCAATACCACTCCATAACTTCTACTCAATGCTGGCATTTCTAACAAGAAACTGAGTTTTCCAAATCTAACAAACTCGTCCAATATAAAATAAATCCTTTCATCAAATCTTTTGCTTTCTTTTAAAAGTAAGTTTTTGCCTATGCTTTCTAAAAGCACTCTAATCAATGGAGCAATAATGTCAATATCTGTTTGAGCTATTTTAATGTAAAGAGTGATATTGTCTTTTCTTAGATCTTCATATTCAAAACTCATTTTAGAGGTCGCTCTTTTAACTCTATAATCCGTGAATACTTGCATAAATCTGTCAAAAGTAGATTTGATAGAGCTAAATTCCTTGTCGTTAGCATTCGCCCATCTGTTTGCATAAGAACGCATGAAAGGATCTAACATGCCTTCTTCTAAAATAGGCATTTTGTCTTTATCTAGCTTCAATTCTAACTTGTTAATTGTGCCATCATAGTTTTCTTTTCTATCAATATCAATGTAAATTTGTTCAGCCACTTGTTGATACCATAATTTCCTAACATCAACATCAGCAATTTGTATAGGTATTCCATTAGCGTCTTTATCTAACATGTAAGTGCCATCATTATTCATTTCAAAACCACCACCTTCCTCTTTGCTTTTTTCAACACATTTAAAAACTTGTGGATAGAAACGCCCTCTTTTATTGATCAAAGGAGTGTAGTTTTTGTCTAATGATAGAGCAATTTCAAAAAGGGTGGTCTCTTCATTGACACATAGCTCATACAATGCATGGAAAGTAAAGACATTCTTAGCTTGCTCTACCCAATGAGGGTCTTGAGATTTTTCGTTAAAGATAGTGTTAGAAATCTCTTCAACCAAACGGCGTTTTTCGCTAAAGCTCATTTTAGAAACAATCTTTTTATCAAAAGGATTGAAATATAAACTATTATCAGTTCCATAAGGATTGAAAATGAAAATCTTATTTTTAAAATGCTTTTGTCTGTATCCAGCCGTTAAATCGCACAATTCGCCTTTGATGTCTAACACCACACAAGAGCTAGGCACGCTCAAAAGTGTTGGGATAGCTACTGCAGAAGTTTTACCAGCACCAGGAGGAGCAACAATTAAGGTAGAAAGTGGAGAATTGTAATACACTACTTTAGCTCTAGTCATCACATTATACACTCCCAAAGGCAGTCCATTATCAAAATTTAAGGTGATGGGATTTTCTTTTTTAAACCTAATAACATAGAGCCTTTTAGGTGTTCCAATAAGTTTTGGTAATAAGTTTTTTGATTTTTAAGCATCAGCATCAAACCGCTTAAAAGATTTTCGTAAAAAATTTGTCTTATTATAATCTTTAAGGTGTTATAGTAGGTTTTGAAATCAAAAATCCTAAAACCTGTTTTATCTTCAAACACTCTTTCATTACAAAAGATTATTAAGTGCCTTTTGAAAATGGCAAAGATGCTTAATGGAGCAAATAAAGACAGAAAAAACAAAGCACAAATGGATTTAACCCAAGAAACAAGCGAGTATTTGTAGGTTTCAATATCTTTAATACTAGCCCATTTAGCCCTACCATGACTATTCATATTCACGCCGTTAAAAAACAAATAGATAGTGAAAATCAACGGAGTAAGAGCGTAGATAAAGGCCAAGTGAATTTGGAGCTTAAAGGATTTAAAATGCTTTAAATTTGCAAAAATTTCTTGACTGAGCAAAATGGTAGAGTGAAAGCTTTTCATGTCCATTAAATAGAATAACGCAATTAAAAATACAATAGGTGCTAATACAATACTTAACAAGTAAATAAAAGGGCGATATTTATGCATGCAGTGAAGTCCAGTGAATTAAAATTTGTTGAGAAATTTTTCTATTTCTTTTTCTAGAAGTTCTTCAGCGATTTTTGAGCTTTTCTTCTTGGCTCTCTTGAGCGTTTTCTAACAAATTTGTTATTTCATTAAAATTTATTAAAAGATTAGAAAGACTTTTATCTAATTCTTCTCTCTTGGCTATATTATTTTGCATAGCAATAGTTTGTTTCAAATTTATAACGCTATGCTGCATGCGAAGTAAAATGATAGAAATCTTTTGGTGAAAATTTTCCATACTAACTCTCCGGTATTATTTTTTTATATCCAATCAAGCTATTTAAAATAACCTTTTTTAAAATTTGTGTTTCTTTAG
>NZ_CBOM010000033.1:0-5786 GCF_000476275.1 Helicobacter pylori SA213A | reverse complement strand
ATTTTGGAATGTGAAAGAAATTTTAGAGTTTGAAAGAAAATTTAGAGTTTGAAAGGAATGGATAAGCGTTATTGGAAATGATGGGGGAGCGATTGGAATTAAGGGGGTAGAGAATAAAGCTTTTAAGATCAAACACATCATTAAATAAAACACATCATTAAATAAAACACATCATTAAATAAAACACATCATTAAATAAAACACATCATCATTAGATAAAACAAATAACGCAAAAATAAAGACGCACCACCACTTAAAATAAGATAAAAACGCATCATTAAAATAAGATAAAAACGCATCATTAAAATAAGATAAAAACGCATCATTAAAATAAGATAAAAACGCATCATTAAAATAAGATAAAAACGCATCATTAACCATTGATTAAATACCGCTAGATACAATAGCCCAAGTCATCTTTTTTTCAAAAAAGGGGTAGAAATGGCATTCAATCATTCAAGCATTCAAGCATTCAATCATTCAATCATTCAATCATTCAATCATTCAATCATTCAATCATTCAATCATTCAATCAATCAAGCAATCAAGCAATCATTCAATCATTCAAGCAATCAAGCAATCAAGCAATCAAGCAATCAAGCAATCAAGCAATCAAGCAATCAAGCAATCAAGCAATCAAGCAACGCTACCATACTTTTATCGCTTTTACAAAAATCCGCTTAAAAATCCTTTACTTTTTATTATTCCCCCTTTCATTAACCCTTTTATTCCCCCTTTCATTAACCCGCACCGCAATCTTTTTAAAAAATTTGATTCGATAAGCCCCATTTTTAAATCAGTGGGGCTTACAGAGTTAAATTCAAAGGAGAAGTGATGGCAAAAGTAGAAGTGGAGTTAAAAAAACTCCATCAAATTTTAGTGGATGCTGAATATTTTTATCAGGTTCCCGATTACCAACGCCCTTATGTGTGGGATAAGGATCATTTAGGGGCTTTGATTGATGATCTGGTGGGCAGCTATACGAACAACAGAGAAGATGAATATTTTTGCGGCTCTATTGTGATCGCTGAAAACCAAAAAGATGACAGATGGGATGTTGTGGATGGCCAACAGCGATTAACGAGTTTTATCATTCTGGCTTGCACGATTTTAAAGCTTCATAAAAATAGTCTTGGGCAAAAATCTAAAGCCTTTATTAAAGAGAGTATTTATGACAGACACGATGAAGAAAAAGAGCGTCTGAAGTTTTTAACCGCTCAAAATTACAATAGTATTTTTGAAAACACGGTGTTAAACCATTTGGAGTTTGAAGACAATATTAAAAAGAGCGAATTGAATAAGAAATTTGAAGAAAACACTTATTTGCGTAACGCTTATTATTTCAAGGAGCTATTGAATGAGAGCATGGAAAATGGTTCCATAAGCGATATGGATGATTTTGTCAAGTGGTTTTATGAACACATTGTTGTGACCAGGATCATTTGTTTTGAGCAAGACAGCGCGATGCAAATCTTTCAAGTGTTAAACGACAGAGGTCAACCCTTAAGCCCTATTGATATTTTAAAATCCAGTTTGATGCAAGAAATCAAACAAGATAGTGAAAAGCGTAAGGATTTTATAACCACTTGGGACAAATTGGTTGAAGCTTGCAAGAGCGTTGAGGGCATAAGATATTGATTTGGAAGACTTTTTTAACATGTATTTAGAATACGCTGATCCTAGTTCTTCTAAAAAGAGAGCCGATAAGGGATTAAAAAAGGTATTCAAAGACAGCAAAAAAGACGCTTGCGGGTTCATTTATGATGTGAGCGCTTTTATGAAATCTTATACCGATTTGTTAAAAAAACCAGACCGATACATTTATTTATTGAGATACCTTCCCTCCAGATTTTGGGCCAGTATTTTAACGACAGCCCTTTATGTCAAATACCCTGATTTTGACGCTTTGAAAAAGCTTTTGGTGTCTTATTATTACCAAACTTGGATTGCAGGAGGCACGATCACGCGCATCAAGCAAACGAGTATCAACATTATCAAAAATGTTAAAAGCAATAAAGACATTGAAACCATCCAAGAGCTTATATTGAATAACATAGAATCTTATAACACCTTTAACCAATACCACTACAACTTATGGGATAGCTATTCGGTTTATCCTAGCAAATGGGTGCGTCCTGTCTTAGCCCTAGCTAATTATTTCATGGCAGATGAAGAGAAACCCCATTTTATCGTTATGGATGCCGAAACCCAAGTGGAGCATATTTTGCCCCAAAGCCCCAAAAGAGGCAGTCAATGGAACGCGGATTTTGACAAAGAAAAAAGAGAAGAATGGGTAAATAATATCGCAAATTTAACCCTTTTAAAGCGTAAAAAGAACGCGCAAGCTTTAAACGGGGATTTTGATGAAAAAAGAAAAATTTATGGCGGCAAAGACCCAAGCAAAGTGATTAGCTGTTATAACATCACTAAAGAATTGTATAGCGACTATAGGAAGTGGGACGAGAAGTCTCTCCAAAAGCGATACGACTTTTTTTATGAAATTATCACGCCTGTTTTACACATAGAAGGGCAAGAAGAGGAATTTGAAGAGGAATTTGAAGATGATTTTGATCTAGAATGATTAAAAACCATCAAGCATAAAAACAACAAAGAGGTAATCAATGCCTAAAAAAGAGCTATTAAAGATGTCAAAGAAAAGGATTTTTAAAGACTTCTTAAAAGAAGCCAAGCGCCATCGCCCCATTGTTTTCTATACAGATAATGATTGTGATGGCATGTTAGCTGGCAGCGTTTTAATGTCTATGTGTTGCAGATTGGGTATTAAGGATTTCTTTTTCTTTAGCCCTTTAAGGAATGCGCATGGCTATGGTTTCACCGATTTAGCCCTAAACGATTTATTGTCTAAACCTTGTATTTTTAACCCTAAAACCAATCAATTAGTCCGCCTAGATTGCATTAAAAACCAATTTCAAAAAGACCCCTTATTGTTTAGCGCTGATTTGGGGGCGGATTTAGTTTCTAACATAGAATTACAAGAAATCTTATTAGAGCGTTTTGAACAATGCATCATCACAGACCACCATAAGAGTTTTGAAGTTGATTGGATTGATGGAAATAAAATCGCCTACATTAACCTGAATGATGAAAAAGACGCCAACTATTATAGTGGGGCTTTCACAAGCGCTTTAGTGTTTAGTCAAATCTTTCAAACGCAAACCACTCCTTTAGAAGAAGAATTGATCGCTATCACGCTTTTAAGCGATCGCATTGATTTGGATCATGGGGATAATTTGGATATGGTTTTGAATTTAGCGCCAGTTAAACATGAGTGCATTAAATGCTTTTTCAAAGATAAAGATCTTTCTTTAGCCCAAGACGATTTAGATGGAATTTCTAACCTATACGGCTTTAATTGCATCAATTATATCAACGCTTTAAGCCGTTTGAGTGGGGCTAGAGAGTTTAAGGGTTGTTATGATAGCTATTTGCATTATTTGGTTTTAAAACATTTCAACCCCATAAACGATCCGCGCTTAAGCGTCTTTAATGTTAAGGAATTCAAAAGATACAACGACATTAAAAAGAAAATGGTGAAAGAAAGCGAAGAAAACGCTCAAATTTTTTCTTGTAACAAAATATTAGTGGCTCTTTTAGATGAAATCTGCTCTATTAAAGTAGGTGTTAGCGGTTTAGTGGCTAATAACTTTTTAAAAAAATACCCTTCCAATCGCTCCCTTTGTATCTATAGAGACAATAAAAACGGGTATAGCGGTAGCGCTAGGGGTGATGGGACTTTTTTAAGCCAGATTAAAACCATTCCTCTAATACAAGCTGGCGGGCATGAGGAAGCTTTTGGGTTGAGCTTTGCAAAAGAGGATTTTAAAAAAGTAATCAAAAGCTTACAAGCCTTATAAGGTCAAATAACGCTGATGATGAATTTTAAAAAAGAGGACTTGACATGTTATTGGATTATGATTTTTTATTGTTATTGAATGATGAGAGCGGGAATCCAACCAGATACTACTATTTGTTACAAGATTTTGAAAAGGATTTTGTGGCTAGTAAAGTGGCTCAAAATGGAGCGAAGCGATTCGTTAAGGAGATCATTGGGAGCGAGAAAGCCTCTAAAACTAAAAACAGCGCCATTAAAGTTTCTCATACAAAGGTTTCTGCTATTAAGAACGAAACGACTAAAAGCGGCGATCTTAAAAAGGTGTGTGAGAAAATCAAAAGCGCACTACCCTTTGGGATCATCTCAGCCTTTAAACCCTTTAAAGACGCTTTTTACAGAGATTTCAGTAATAATGAGCAAAAATTACTGATAGGGGCAGCTAAAAGCGGCTGCATTCAATCTAGCACTGACAAACTGGCTCAGTTAAAAACGCGCTTAATCTACTGGCAAGACAAATCTGTTAAAGTGGATTGGGATAAACCCATTTTGATTAAGGACTTCTTTAAAGGCAATAATTACCTTTATAGGAGGTTGTGTTTTTTATTGGGGAAGCATTTTATGGACAGATTTTTAAAGAATAACGCTAAGGCGAGCGTGAAAGACTTTATGTCTAGTAAGGAGTTTGTCGCTAAATACCGATACACCCCCAAGCAAAATACAGAAAGAGCGAAAAAGCTGCAATCGTATTTAGAGAATAAGCGCGATTTTATAGGGTTTGTTCAAACGCTTAACTCTTTAAAAGACAACCCGCAAGATCCTTTTTTACCCAATGAAGAAATAAGCTTTTTGGTGTTCGCTAATGAACCTACTATCGTATTTAATTTAAGGGACTATTTATTGGTGTTAGCGCAAATATTCAACCAACAAGCGATCTGTTATTGTGAAAGCAAATGCCCTATAGAATTAATCAACGCTTCACCGGGTAAGGACTTTAACAAGACACAAGATAGCTTTTCAGACATCAAATTCTCAACACCCACTAAATTAGAACAATCCCTCAACGCTCTTAAAAACAAACTAATCGCATTCTTTTCAAAACACCCTGATAAACATAACGGCACGGAGTTTAATGAAATGGCTAAAACTCAAATAGAAGCGCTTTATATGCCGCAATCTAGCGATGGTTTTGATGATTTTTGCGAGCATCTTGAAGATAGTATTAAAAGTTTTATCAGAGCGAAAAAAAATCGTTATGGCTTTCCTAAAATCTTTGATGTTGCAGACATAGAACAAGAAGAGAGGGAAGTCATTGAATGGCGAGAAAAAGAGAGAGCGTCAAAACAAAGCTATAAACAAAACCTTCAAATCAACAAAATCGCTAACGATTTAAAGCGTGATAAGGTAGTGGATAAAAGAACGATTTTAAGCGTGATAGACGCTGATATGGAGCGTGGTTTTATCCCGCCTAAAGATTTGTTAAAGCAATTAGAAAAAATCAGCGCTTCTCTTTCTAAAGACATCGTAATAGCGATAAAGCAAGTAGAAAAATTAGAGCTTAACTACGCGCTAATAGACAATATCCAACACAACACGCTTGATGACACGCTTAATTTTACCTTTATTATTGGGGATTCTTTGAGCGTTCAGTCGCTTTATGTTACCTTTGATCTTGTGATTGACATGGATAGACCTATGAGCGAGCAGTTTCTCAACCATATTGGGGAATGGGGAGTTTTGAATCTAGAGAGCGAGCGTTAGAGTGGGTGCGATTAACACAAGCTAAACTGATCATTGAAGCGCCTAGAGAAGCGCTAAAAAATGCGGAATTATCGCAAATTGAAGAAATATTAACCGGCTGTATTTTTAATGGCGCTTACCGCCTTCAAAACGATCTTAAGGGCAATAGACATGGAAATTTTAAATAAAATTCACA
>NZ_CBOM010000032.1:0-6443 GCF_000476275.1 Helicobacter pylori SA213A | reverse complement strand
ATGGTGTTTTCATACCAAGGAACTTAAATGGAAAAAACAAGACTTTTAAAATTGAGAGCTTTAGCATGTTTAATGGGCTTAGGCGTGAGCGGGTGCGCGTTTTTAGATAAGCAAATTTTAAACGACCACTTGACTAAGGCTAAAAATAACCCAAAATACGATTGCCAAAAAGAAATGGGGTCTTTCCCTAAAAAATATAATGGAATAGAGCAATGCTTAAAGGCTCAAGAAGAGCTTATTGAACCAATCATCACTAAAAAGATCGATCAGTATCAATGCGATGATTTCACTAATGAAGGCTTAAAAGATAAGTGTTTTAAAAGAAACGATGCCTACTTAAACGCTCTTTTAACGCCCATCATTCAAAAACAAGAGCGTCGTTTTAGCTGCTCTGACTTCCATAACCCAGAACTAAAAGAACAATGCATGGATAAAACTAACGCTTATGAAAAGCAAAAAGACCAACAAAAAAGGCTGATCAATCTCGCGCAATTAGAAGCGTTTGAAAAAGAATACGCGCAATATAAACCATACATTATCCCTTACTTCACCAAAGAATGCGTTAAAAATGTGCCCCATTTAGCTAACAAGGAAAGACTATGCCAAAAAGAAGTGCATGAAAAATTTTACGACCCTTATTCTAGCTCTAAAGAATTGAGCGTTAAATCAGCTATTTCTTTTTGCATTAAAAAAGTTGATTCCAAATTAGAAAAAGCCGCTCTTATGAATGGCGTTTATATAAGCTCTTATAAAAAATCCACCCATTGCCAAAGAACGCATTTGGAAAATAAGAGCTTGAAAGAAATCGCTTTAGAGATGAACCCTAAATTAGAAAAGCAAAGCCCTTTTATTGATGCAAACAAGTTGGCTATTCAATCTGCAGGGTTATTGAGAAAGAATAAAGATGTCTTAATCGCTTTTGCCACAGATATTTGCATGGAGCGTAACGAACATAAAAAAGAAGAGTTTATCAACCTTAAAGATAGTTGCACCCAATCACAAGCCAAACTCTATAACAACAAAGAGCGCTTTGACAAATTCATACAAGATTACCAGAAAGATTTAAAAACTTGTCTTTTAGACACTTCTAACACTAAAGAAGAAGTGGAGCAAAATTTTTCACAATGCCAAAAAGAGCAATTGAGAGACGATAACAAAGGCTTGGGTTTCACTTTAGAAGAATTGGTTAAAAAATACGCTAAGTAAAGTTATTTAATTTTATGAATGGTTTTAAAAATCCATTTCATAGTTATTATTAGGGTTTGTGGTTTCATTAGTGGTTTTGTTAAAATCTTTTAGTGGTATTTTGAGTGCGTTTGTGTTTTCTTGCGTGTCTTGTGTAACGGCTGTGATTTGATGGTTATTTTGCAAGTTTTCTAAAGCTATACTTGCACTTTTTAATAAGGTTTTAAAGCATTGTAATTCTTTCTGCAAAAAGTTAAGCGATTTTTCACAGCGTTTAATGATTTTATCCCTTTGCTCTCTTTCATAAATGGGCAAATCATTTTCATTAGCCTGTGTCAAAAATTTTAAATCTTTTGATAGCTCCATAGCTCTAGTTTCTAAGAATTCTTTTCGCTTCTTAGCAAAACAATAGTTTTCCTCTTCAAGTCTTTTTAAATGTTCTAAAAGATTGAGCCAAACTTGTTTGTCTAATAAATTGTCTTGTGGGTTAGAATTTTTAACACTATCATCTATCTTTTTCATTTCAAACCTAGCAATATTAACAAGTAAAGCGCTATTTTTAAAAAACTTAGCCACTAAAAACATATTACTTTTATCAGTCAAACTTAAATTTTGATAATTCATATACCTAAAAAATTCAAAAGCTCTTTGCGAAATACTATGTCTATCGCTTTTAAAATCTAAAGCAATTTTTTCTAAATTTTTAACAATGTTTTTACTTGTGAAAACTTTGCTCATGCTTTTTAGTTTAGTGTAAAGTTCAAAGCGTTTTTTTGAATGGGATAAATCAGCTTCTAAATCTTTGCTAAATTCTTCCTTTAAGACTTTTAAATCTTTATAATCTTTTTCTAAATCTATAATCTTTTTTTGTGTGGCAAAAAGTTTTTTGGTGGTATAAAGATAATCTTTTATTAAAGGGCTTTTACAGACAACCAATTTTTTGAGTTTTTTTATAAGTGTTTTTAGGGGTTAAAGATTCTTTATTTAACCATTTTATTTCTTTAAGTTGTTGGTTAAGTTCTTTTTCATTTGTTGGGGGCGTGAATTTTTCTTTTTCCCAATGTGTTTTTTCCAATAGATTTTTTAGACTATCTAAATGATCAGATAGGGCATTTTCTCTTTTTTTCAAGCTTTCTATTTGAGAAGTCGCGCTACCCAAAACTTTATAAAAATAGTTTTCATGCCTAAAACTCTTATTGTTTCTAGCTTGTGTTTCTAGCGTATCTAACTCTGTTTCTATGTTTTTAATCGCCCTATAAATATTAGGCGTGTTAGAATATTGCAATTCGCCTTTTGAGTTAGCAAATAAATAATCTTTAAATGTTTCTCTTAGTGTGTGGTAAAACTCTTTACAGCTGTCTTTAGAATGAAAGCGTAGTTGCTTATTGGTAATTTTGTTAGTCTTGTTGATAATCACATGCGCATGCGGATTGTTTTGGTGTGCATGGAGTTTCATTATAAAAGGATAATCATAACCTAGCGTGTTAGTGAGTGTTTGATACACGCTTAATTCCAAAACTTTTAAATTTTTTTCATTACAATTTTCATCAATGCTAAACACTAGATGTAAAGTGCAATTTTTAATACGGCTCTTATTTTCTAATAAGTTTTCAAATTGCTTATTCCATTGCTCTGCTATATTATTATAATTAACTTCATTAAAAAATTCATCTCTCACTAGCTCACCATGTTTAGCGGTATAATCCATCGCCCTTTTTGAATGCAAGCGTGTCATATTGCCTATGTTTTTGATGACCACTTGTTTTTGTGGCTCTCTTAAACGCATGAATTCTTCTTGTGTGAGTTGGGTTAAATTTTTAGCAAACTTTTCTGCTTCTTTATAGTAGCGTTTAGCATAAGTGTATTGTATCTTAAGCGTCTTTTGGGGCTTGATGATCTCATAATCAAAAAGCTCATCGCTTTCAAAGTCTTTACTATAACTTTTTTCTAACGCCATTTTATTGTAATTTTATTCTCCCAAAAACTTTCGCTTGTTTTAACTTTCTTAGCCCTTATTCTAACATGATTATCCCCCCTTTTTAAAGTGCAGGATAACACTTCAATTCCGTAAAAATTGAAGTCAATTTGACCTTGCAGGTGGCTAAAACACGCACTTTTAAGATATTCTTAAATCAAACTTAATTAAAAAAACTTATTTTAAAACTTTCAATTCACTCTTTTCAAACCAATTTTTTACAAGAATTTGGGCTATAATCTTTACCAACAATCTTTTATTAAAAAGGAGTTCAATATGTCAAATATTATTACAGACTACTCGCAATACAATGAAAAGCAACTGTACAATTTCTTAAACTCCATTGAAAAACAATTGCTTAAGGCAGAAGGGGATAAAAATAAGGCGATAAAAAAAATCCAAGAGTGTGAATTGCAAGAACAAATGATCAGACAGGTTTTAGCCCAAAAACATTCTCAAGAAAAAGAACCCACACCAAGTTTGTTAAATACGATCGCCTCAAAAGATGACCCAGAATGCGATGTTTCGTTTGGAGACTTCAATGATTTTCTACAAATAGCAAAACAAGAAAGAGAAAGGCATAATGCTTAAAGTCAGAACTAAGAAAGATTTTCTTAAAGACTTTAATAAGCATATCTTATCCGGGCGTATTACAGAAAGCGATGTTGCAAGCATTGTTGATTGTCTCAAAGAGCAAAAGCCACTCCAACAAAAATATTGCGACCATGCCTTAAGTGGTAATCTTAAAGGGCTGAGAGAGTGTCATGTCAAGCCAAACTTGTTATTGATTTATGAAATCAAAAAACAAGAAAACGAACTTGTCTTATTGCGTCTAGACACTCATAGCGAGCTATTTAAAAAGTGATCAAACGCTAAAAAATTTATCTACAATAACAATCCGTGCTAATTTTTAATTCAAGTTGCGCTAACTTTAAAATAGAACATGCTAATTTCTAAAAACAAGCTATGCTAAGCTACACTACAAAAACGTTAATCTTTATTTTAAATCTTACTAATCATCTAACACAAATCCGTGTTAGAAATTGGCACATTCTTTTTTTAGCAACAAGGATAAGGAGTTGCAGAAAGCGATTTTCAAAAAGCAATTAAAAAATACTCATACAAACTTTTTTAACGCATCAAACACTTCTTCATTGGGCTTGACTTCCCAGTTAATACGAGAGAGTAATTTTTTGTTTTTGAAATAATAATTCGCTTTTAATTTTAAGGGTTTAGCCTTATGACCGCTCACTAAAATAATCACTTCATCTTTATCAATATTCATAATGTCTTGCGCGCTCAATAAATCCCACGCCTCTTTACCTATACTAGAAGTCCCTCCAGTAATGAGCTGTCCTTTTTCTGTAGAGTGGCTTCGTGTTTTTCTAGTCATCTTACCGATTTCTTCGCTCACTTGTTTAGCGTATTCTAAATCATCCATTTTGAAAATTACTTTGTAAGCCACGGTGCTATTAACAATTCTTGCATCTTCTTTGCCGTAATATTTTTCAATAAGAGCGTTGGATTGCGTGATAAAAATTAAAACCACACCATAGCTCCTACTTAATGCTGGCATTTCTAATAAAAAAGGCAATTTACCAAAACGCACAAATTCATCTAAAAAGAGATAAACCCTTTCTTCAAATTTCTTACTCTCTTTCAATAAAAGATTTTTAGCAATACTTTCCAAAAGGATACGGATAAGCGGTGCGAGCGTGTCAATATCTGTTTGAGCGATTTTAATGTAAAGAGTGATATTGTCTTTTCTTAGAACTTCATATTCAAAACTCATGCTGTCTGTAGCGCTTTTAACTTGATAGCTTGTAAAGACTTGCATAAAACGGCTATAAACTGATTTAATGCTCGCAAACTCTTTATCATTCGCCTTAGCCCATTTGTTCGCTTCGTTTCTAATAATAGGATCTAACATGCCCTCTTTCATTATAATATTGCCTTGATCGTCTTTTTCTAAATGATTCACAGATCCATCATAATTTTTAGGATTTTCTGGGTCAGTATAGACTTGTTCGGCTACTTGTTTATACCATAGCAATTCCACATTGACATTAGGTTTCATTTTTTTAACGCCATTTTCTACTTTAGCCATATAACGCCCATTCTGTTTAACAAAACCATTATCGCTACTTTGACATTCATATAATTCAGTATAAAATCGGCTTTGTGGATTGATTAAGGGGACATAATTTTTTATAGGAGCGCTTGCAATTTCAAAAAAGGTGCTAGTGTTATGCACACACAAATCATAAAGAGCGTAAAAGACAAATAAATTTTTAGCTTGCTGTGTCCAATGAGGGTCTTTATTTGCCCCATCTTCAGCAAAAATAGTATTACCCACTTCATCTACAAGCCTTCGCTTTCTGTTAAAATCTAATTTTTCTACAATGCGTTTGTCAAACGGATTGAATTTAAGCGTGTTATCATTTCCTAAGGGATCAAATACAAAAATTTTATTTTTTAGAACTTGTTGTCTGTAACCAGCCGTTAAATCAAACAACTCCCCTTTAATATCTAACACCACACAAGAGCTAGGCACATTTAAAAGATTAGGAACGGCCACAGCTGCGGTTTTACCACTTCCAGGAGGAGCGATAATTAAAGTAGAAAGCGGAGCATCATAATAAGTAGGCTTAAGCGAATTTAAACCTTTATATAACCCCACACAAAAACCTTTGTTAAAATTTAAAGTCATAGGATAACTTTTAGAAGACCCTAGCGTAAAGACATCTTTGCAAGCCTTAGGAAGAATTTTAGTGTAATAATCTTTTTGAATGCTATTAAGCTTATGGAATAAATTGCTGGTTTTATCCTTAAATTTATCTCTTAATGTTTTGAATTTTTCTCTCATTTAAAATAATCCTTTTAGATATTTCATAAATAGAGTTAGTTTTATACTTAAAAATCCCCTAAATATAAAGGTTAAGACACAAATCACTACTAAAAAAGATAAGATCGTAAAGAAAACCTTAGGTCTTTTCTTGGCAAATTGATAAACTTCATAAAATATACACCCTATAAAAACAGGCAATAGCTTGACATACTCCCCATAGCTAAAGCTAGGGGATTCTAGCTAAAGCATGAGGAAAATTGGGATCAAGCAAACTCAGCCTACTAGGTAGGTCTTACAAATTCTACCCCAATGGTTGATGCCCCAACCCTATGAATATTGATAGACGCATTTAAATCCCTGTCTAGTTCCAATCCACAATATTTGCAGTGGTATTCTCTTTCTTTATCTGTTTTGCCTAATTTTTTAATGTCTTTA
>NZ_CBOM010000031.1:0-7170 GCF_000476275.1 Helicobacter pylori SA213A | reverse complement strand
TGTTTTACCATGCGCGCGCATGTGAGGGATTGGGGGTTGCAACCCCCTAAATAACGAAGCTGTAGGGTTTCTCATTTTTGGGTGAAAATGAAAGAATGACAACTTCTTGCCAACGATATAATAACTTCTTGCCAACGATATAATAACTTCTTGCCAACGATATAATAACTTCTTGCCAACGATATAATAACTTTTATAAAAATAAGTTGTTATATTAACCATTTTGAGCTACAATAACAGCGTGCTGATAGTTTCACAAGTGCGGTATTTCCTATGTGCGACAAAATTTGGAGAAATTAGCTTGACTTTGTTGAGTTAGTGGGTTGGAGGATAGAGAGGGCGACACCTCGTTAGGAGGTATCAATGTGAAAGTATTTGTCGTATTAGTGCTAGTATTAGTAATTCTCGCACCTTTACTTCACTAGGTTTATTCATAGTCTAATCCCTTGTTTATGGGGTTAGACCCTTATAAGCATACTAATACGATCGCACTTATTATACACCAAAAGTAAGGAGTATAGAGTGGAATTTGATCAATTAGATTTACAAAAAGCGTTGAAAATATTAGACACACTCCCACAAACCCCACAAATTGAGTTACAAAAACAAGAAATACAAAAACGCATCAATAAAATAACAGACACAACAATCAAAGAATTATTATCAAAGCACGAAAAAGAAACCCAAGAACCCACGCTAAAAGAAGAACCCACACCAATAAAAGCGCCACAAACCACCCCCACACCATGCAAGGATTTAGTGGTTAGCACCCCTAAAGATAACGCCTATACCACCTACCATAACAACACTAACAAGGTTAATCTAGGGAAATTGAGCGAAAGGGAAGCCAATCTTTTATTCGCTATTTTTCAAAGGCTTAAAGATCAAGGGAATACCCTCATTCGTTTTGAACCGCAAGATTTGAAACGCATGCTAAACATAGATATTTCTAATGAGCGCTTATCAGAAGTGGTCATCAAGCTGTGGGATAGTATCAAAACCGCTGATTTTTGGAAAATTAGCGAAACAGAAACTTCAATCATTCAAGAAAATTACATGCTTTTTAGTCGGTGTAAAATTGAATTGAACAAACCGAGTAAAGATTTGAAGTATTTAGAAATCCAACTCAACGATAACTATCAATACTTGCTCAACAATCTGGGCATGGGTCAATACACTTCTTTCAATCTGTTAGAATTTCAAAGGGTGAGAGGTAAATACGCCAAAACGCTCTATCGCTTGCTCAAGCAATACAAAAGCACAGGGATTTTGAGCGTGGAATGGACTCAATTCAGAGAACTTTTAGACATTCCAAAAGATTATGAAATGCCAAACATCGATCAAAAAGTCTTAACGCCATCGCTCAAGGAACTTAAAAAAATCTATCCCTTTGAACATTTGAGTTACAAAAAGGAACGCAGAAACAGCCACGACAAGCGCAAAGTAACGCATATTGATTTCTACTTTGAACAACTGCCACAGGGCGAAACCAAGAAACAAAAACAAGCCAATAAGCAACGCGCTAAAAGGGACATTAAGCTCATAGCATGGGATATTCACAACCAAATCGCTAAAAGAAACGCAAAAGCCACTATAGAAGCTAGGTTGCTTGAATTAAAAACCTTGATTGGCTATCAATTCAGGCACAATGACAGTGGGATCATTTTGCAAATTGATAACGCCACTTTTGAGAACAATCAAATGCTTTTGCATGTTTCTTACCCTAAAAGCAAAAATAACCCTCAAAAATTGCGTGTGTCAAGCAAAACATTCGCTTTAGAATTTCTGTTTGTTAATGGATACAGCCTGAAAAAAGATAGCTTGTTAGAAGAAATTGAACCCCCTAAAATCCACCCTATCACTAACGAACCCATTAAGGAATTTGCAGAATACATTGGAAAAACGATCCACATCACCAACAACAATGTGGATCAATGCCCTGATGGGATCAGCAACTACCTGAAAATCACTCGGATCGTGAAACTGAACGATAATCGGATCTGTATCTCAATCCAAGATGTGGATAAGCCTGAGAAACTTCTCAAACCTTTCATCGCTAAAGATGAAAAACACTTGAAGAATTGGTTTAAGAAATATTATCGGTGAAAAGACAGATGCATTTGACTAAATTTAGATACTAGGACAAAGTGATGGATTATAAAGAATTGTTAGAATTTGATGATTACGCTATGGATCTGACCATTCGCATGGCGCACCACAACTCCGCTATGGAGGGCAACAACTTGACTTTGGGCGATACGATGAGTATCTTAATAGACAGAAAGACCCCTATCAAGTCGGTGAGCTTAGATGAAGTGCATGAGATAGAAAATTATCGCAATTTTGTTCCCCTTATTTTAGAGTTTTTAGAGAGAGATAAGATCATAGATGAACATTTGATTGGCCATTTCCATTCTGTTTTGATGCGTAATATCCTGCCTGATTTTGGAAAATTCAAAACCACTTATAATGAGATCATAGGGGCTAAAAAACCGACTGCAAGTCCAATAATGGTGCAACCTAGAATCAATAATCTGTGTTTGAAAATACAAGATGAAGCGCTATTGAATTTGAGCGGTGAAGAAAAAATAAAAAAGATAGCAGAACACCACATAGAATTTGAAGAGATCCACCCTTTTAGTGATGGCAATGGTCGCACAGGAAGAGCCTTGATGTTCTACCAAACCATAAAAGCTAATTTAACGCCCTTTGTGATTGAAGTAAGCGCTAGAAGCGAATACATGCATGCTATGAGGGAACAAGACACTAACGCTCTAGTTGGCATCATTAAGAACTGCCAAAAAATAGAACTAGAAAAGATTGAGCGATACACTGCCATTTTGAAAGAAAGGCGAGCGGCAAATTTTTCTGTCAAAAAATCATGAGCACTTGAAAAATTGGTTCAAGAAACACTATCGGTGAAAAGACAGATGCATTTGACTAAACTCATAGAAAAACTGAATCACGAAAGAAAGAATGCTATCAAAAATGGCATTTACCACCTGATCCAAATCAAATTTTCTTACAACTCTAATCGCATTGAAGGAAGCGGTTTGACTTATGAACAAACCGCTCATATTTTTGACAAATCCGTTCTCATAACTGAAAAAAACGCCAATATCAAACTTGATGATATTTTTGAAACCATCAATCATTTTGAATGCGTGAATTACTTGCTTGAAAGCTGTGAAGAACCTTTGAGTTTAGAATACTTCAAGACTTTACACAAAATCTTGAAAAAGAATTGTTCTGATGAAGTTATTGGTGGTTTCAAAAAACACCCTAATTTTGTAGGCAATAGCGCCACAACAAGACCCCAATTAGTTGAAAGCGAATTGACAAATCTTGTGAAAAATTACCAAAGCAACATTGAAGTGAGTTTGGAAAACATCATAGATTTTCATGTGGCTTTTGAAAAGATCCACCCTTTTAGTGATGGCAATGGTAGGGTGGGGCGATTAGTGATGTTCAAAGAATGTTTGAAAAACAATATCATGCCCTTTATCATAGAGAACGAACACAAAGTCTTTTACTATAGGGGCATCAAAGAATATGACAACACAAAAGGCTATTTGAGAGACACCATTTTGCAAAGTCAAGACAATTTCAATGAAATGGTTAGCTATTTCTTTTGCGAATGAAATCGCTCTAATTTTCGTTTTGAGCGTTTTTTAGCTTGTAAGTAATATCATTAGTCGGTTTTTGCTTTTCGTTGGCTGTAGGCGATTGTAGATAGCAAATCATGGGATTAAATATGTTAAAGTTTTACTTTGTATAGGAATACACATGTCAAAATAAGCGTGGATACAAAATGTACAGTGATAACTATAGTCGGAGAAAAAATAAGTAGCTCAAAACTTGTTATGCCTAAAATAATAACAGAAATTACTCGTGAGACACTAGATTTTAGAGAAGTAAGGGATGAGATTTTATCTTTACTGACATAAAGAGAAAATTGATAACTTACAATAAAGTCTATGTATGTAAACAAGGCAACACTGAGTATATAGGCACTAACAAATAGCAATATGTTCATACTTAGCAACAGTGCACTAGCAAGTCCAGTCAAAAAGATCATGGTAATAGTCATATATCGGTTATACGAGTTGGCGTTACAAAAATGAACGAGAATTCCTATAACTTGAAATGAGATATAAAATATAAACAAGTAGTTTTCTGTAATTTTTTTGTCTAGCAAGTAGGCTTGCCATAATTGAAAATGACTTTGAAAAAAGATTTGCAAAATTAGACTGAGTAAAATTAGATTTTTAAGAAGTGGTTTATCTTTTAGCTCTCTAAAACTTTCCATTACATGTTGTTTTAATATCTGCAACTGTTGGTTTTTTTCTAGTTTATGAGAAGAATTATCTTTAAAAAATAAAATAATGACCAAGAGGCACAGCAATGTGAGTAAGACTGATATGTAGTACATGGAAACACCATATTTTAAATACAAGAACGAGCCTAAACAACTTCCAATTATCAACCCTATAAAACTGATTTGGCGACTTTTAGCAATGAATGGTGATAAATCTTCTTTTTGGTCTTTGATGTTGGTAATGAGAGTGGCATCAATGGTACCTGAGTCTAGAGCGTTTGATAACCCATAAATGCCCCATGCTAGAACCATACTAACAAAGCTGTCTAACCATAAGACACAAAAAAAGCTACACACTAGAACTAATTTTGAAACGATAAAAAGCATCTTTCTATTTATTAAATCTGCTAACACACCACTCGGGTATTCTGAGAGTAAAACACACAAACTGTAGGTGGCTTGTATGATCATAATTTGACTTAATGATAATCCTTTATTGAGCAATAATGGTGTTAAAATGGCATGTGGCAAAGACTGGGCAATGACAAGTAGTATCGTTGCACAGTAATAAGAGAGTATATTTACTTTTAGTGTTTTGTTCATATTAAGAAACTCTATAAATTACAATTAGAGCAAAATACACATTTATAATCTACACTAGATGGCAAAGTGTATGTTTTGAAAGTTTTATTGTCAACTCCGAATCGGCAGTTAAGGGATTTTATGGAATTAAGATCATTAGACATAAATTGTATAATATCTGAAATTGCTAGGCTAGAAGCGATAGAGTTATTTAAAAAACTTGATGGTGCTTGCATGCGGTCATTTATAAGACATATGTCTAGATTTTTATCACCGTCTTTTTTATCATCTAAAGCAAAACTATTATGACAAAAAGGACAACAAGACAATGAAGGGATATAAAAAGGACCGATAAGAGATATGTCATTTAAATAGCCAATATTTAAAAATGGAATGCGACACTTACAAAAAAATCTTGTTGCCAATTGTACTGTGTTTGGATTATCTCCAGAAACAATTCCAAACAAATTTTCTTTTTTATGTTTAGAAAAAATTTCTTCAAGATTGTCTTCACTGGCAAAATCATCTACTGTCTCAATATTGATGCCAAATCTACTAGAAAGAGCCTGCTTTATGGCAGATGTTTTATACTGTGAAATGTAATTCTTATCAAATAAGAACTGGCGGTTAAGATTACTGGGTTCAACGGTATCCTTATCTAACAATATTAGTTTTTTTGGATAAAAACTTGCTAAAGCATAGCTTACAAAATTTCCAATACCCCCACAACCAATAATGATGAAAATAGTTTTTTTAAAATTATTTATTGTTAGTTCTGGTTTACTTGACACTAAATCGATAAACAGGTGGTTCTTAAAATTTTGTTCGTCATTTGGATTTAGTATGAATGAGGTAATAAGTTTATTGGCAACTAGCTTATCAAAAATATCATGTTCTATTTTGCTAGTTTCCATAAAACTTTTTATCTCATTCATTCTTTTCTTCATTCTCAGAAAAACCAAGAGTCTCAGTGATTTCTCAAATCCATTATGATCAACGCAATACTGATATGTTCCAAGACCAATAATATTTTCTGTATCTGTTTGACCAACACATGCACTAAAACTAGTTTGATACCACTGCACAAATAACCTTTCTTGAATAACCAACTCTATTCCGATAAAACTTTGAACAATTACACTCTAAAATAGAGTGCAAAATTTTCAATTTAATTACGGTATGACAATTTCATGGCTTACTCCTTTTATAACTCTAAAAATCACTGAGATAATAACATAATTATGATTTTTTTATTACTAATTACATATTTATAATAATATTTTTTTGTAGTTTGGGTATATTTTACACGATAAATCATCACTAAAGTAATTTTTATAGATATAAAAAAAGAATTTTTTAATTCTTACCGCCCATACCCACGACTATAACTTCTCTCGTTTTCTATTTTTTGATTGTGTTCTCTAATCTTTCTATCCAGCTGTGTTGTTTTTGCATGAAGCTCTCTTGTTTCTTGTTCCATTCGTTTTGAAAGTCGTTCATCTGTTCGTTGAAAGAAGTCTCTAATTCGTTCTTTTGCGTTTCTGTAGATGTTTTTAATTGCATTAATTGCGTCTCGTGTTCTTGCATAAAGGTTGTGTAGGATTGTTCTAGCTCTTTCTTGAGCGTTGTTTCTAAAATTTCTAATTGTGTTTTCAATTCTTTGTATTGAGCTTGTGAAGTCTCTTGCTCTTTGATTTGAACGCTCTGTAATTCTTGTTGTAAAATCTGTTCGCACATTGTCTGTAAATCGTTTTTGAGCGAGATTTCTTTCTGTTCTAAGGTTTGCATCACTTGCTGTAATTCGGCTCTCTCTGTCGTTTCTAAGGATTGAAATTTCTTTAGTAGCGTGTTGTGTGTTTGAAGTAGCGTTTCGTAGCTCTCTTTCAAGTTCAAGGTTTCTGCCTCTAATTTCAAGTAATCGTTGCTTAGTTTTTGAAATTCTGCTGTAACTCTCTCTAGCTTGCTCAATAGCTCGTTTTTGTCGTTCTCTAAACTCTCTATTTCGCTGTTCTTTGCTTGCAGTAAGCTTTCTTTCTCGTTCTGCAAGTTCTCTACTTCTTTGATTAAAACATTCTGTAGCATACTTAAGCATTCGTTCTGCATGTTTTCCCCTTATTTCTTGGTCGGCATTTGGTCGTAAATTCTCTGTAGATTGGCGTTGTTTAGTTGGTCTATTTCTCGTTTTAACTGAAAGTTTTCTTTCTGTGAAAGCTCTAATTCCTTGTCCTTGTTTGGTAGAATGATTAGAAAGTATGCCCCCACTAATATTG
>NZ_CBOM010000030.1:0-7881 GCF_000476275.1 Helicobacter pylori SA213A | reverse complement strand
TTAAAGGGTTGTTATTAAAGGGGTTTAAAGCTTCCACACTATCTCGGTAAAAATGTGGCTTCTGTCTTGATCGGTGGCAGGCTGGCTGTCAAGCTTTGGCCCGTTCCACCCCATTTTATAGCCTTGGTGCATCAACACATTGTAATATTCAAACTTAATGTCGGCTGAGAAATTTTTAGTGAATTTATAACCCAAGTTGAGCGATAGGACTTGTTCGTTAGCCCTAGGCCCGTAAGTCAAACGCCCTAATAAACCCCAAAGGAGTTTCCTATGCACGCCACCGCCAAAGGCAAACACGGTAAAAGCGTTCGCGTCCATCATGTAAGACAAAGAGTTAAGGGTGTTGGCATAAACGGTGTTCGTCCAAAAGTCAAAGCCCAAGCGGTTACCATGGTAGCCTATCATCCAGTTAGCGTTCCCAAAGGATTTATAAATCCCAAAACCAAAATTGTATTCATTCCATTCAAATTTTTGTTTGATCATCAAGCTGTGCGCGTTTTTACCGGCTGGCATGCCAAACTGGTAGGTGTCCCAAAACCTTTTAGCGTAAAAAGGATTAAGCACGGTAACATCTGTTTGAGAGCGAAACCCTAATCCGGTAAAAGTGGGGTTACTATCATAGGTGATCGTGAAGTTGGGGTCGTATTCGTTAAAGGGTGAAAAATAGACAAAAGGCTGAATGCTGAAACCCTTGTAATTCCAAATGATATAAAAGGCATGCACCCCTGGGTTTATGGTTTGCCCGTTTTTAAGGGTGTAGGTTTTAGGCGAATAGAAATTATAAAGCCACTCGTTATAGGCAAAGCCACGGCCAAACGAGCTAAACCACCAGAATTTGAAATTCCCTAAATTTAAGGTCATGTCCAAGCCTTGGTTGTAACCGCTCATATAATCCGCTGGGGATTCGTACCTTCCGCCCCTAATTTGAAAAATATCCTTGTAGTTGTAGCGCAAGTAAGCGTTATAAATCACATAGTTTCTCGTGTGATCGGCATAGGTTTTTGCGCAAGTGGAAGCCGCTAAAGCTTCTTGATTAGACAACTGCGTCATTTCAGCTTGAGTCATCTTATCGTATTGGCCTTGGGTTAAATTCCCTGTAGCTAGCCCACAACTAGCCCATGGTTTCTGCCCCACAAGACCGCCCCAATAACCCACATAGTTCCAAGCCATAGCCCCATAGGGTTTCCCTGTAACTTCGTTAATAAAGTCCTTAGTGCTATCATAAATTACAGCACCCCCCCAACCTCCAAGACTCCCGTCTAAATGATGCCCGTTAGCCGTAGCGCTTTTGGGTAAAAGCTCGGTAAAATCCACCTGCATGTAAGCCATAATCGTCATAAAGGTTTCGGTAGGGTAAATCCCTTTATTGGTATTGATGGGCTTATTGTTAAAGCCGACTTTAGAGAAACTTTCAGCACCCGCTTTAATTTTAGCGATTTTACCCAAATCAAAAGCCTGACTTTGAGAAGAGAATAAAAAAAGAAGCGTTGCGATATTTTTAGCAGATGCAACTTTATAGTTCATGTTAACCCTTAGTATAAACTAAAAATTCTAAATTGAGTAAGCCAACACCATTCAAAGAAAATTTTTTCTTACAGATCTTAAACATCTAATCAGTCTGTTCATCTTTCGTCCTTTTTGCTACGAAGTCCGACTTACAAAGTTAACTCTTAACTAAGTCGTGCGTTAATACTAGCATAATATTATGGTTTTTTTTTAATTTTAAGGATAAAATTTGCCTCTGTTAGTCAAATATGGAAACTTAAAGCCTTATTTAATCTCAATATTATTTATTTTTTTAATTTATTCATTCCTTAACACGCTTAAAGCGTCAATAGCAGAAGCTTTTTTAGACGGGTAATAAGAAGAAAGGGCTACGATAATCACAGAGCCTATGAGAGTGAGCGTAAAATCCATTAAAGACAAATCTAAAGGCAAAGTGTTGATGCCATAAACATCCGCTGGGAGCGAGATGATAGGGAACACGCTTAAAAGATACATGCTTATAAACGCTAAAACCACCCCAAGAATCACACCACCCAAACCAATGATATTACCCAAATAAAAAAAGGTTTTTTGGATTTCTTTTTGGCTGCTCCCCATGCTAAAGAGTAGGGCGATTTCTTTACGCCTGTTCATCACCACCATTAAAAGCGAGCTGATGATATTCAAAGACGCCATTAAAATAATGAGCATGAGCACAATGAATAACGCTCTTTTTTCTAATTCCATAGCCGAGAAAAAATTCCCGTTTTGTTGCCACCACCCTTCAATGCCTATGCCATGGTGGTTGATTGTTTTTAAAGCGTTGCGTAAATTTTCAATATCCTTCATGGGCGTTTTAGAATAGACATGCACCCCATCATAAAGCCCTAAGGGTAACCTCCTGATCGCACTTATAGCTTGAAGGCTAGCATACATGTAGCTCATGTCATAAGATTTTAGCCCTGAATCAAAATCGCCTTTGATAGTAAAACGCTTCATGATAGGGGAGAGCGTGAGGCCTGTTGGCTCTAATTCGGTGAAAAACAAATCGGCTTTTTGATTGAGATCTAAATTCAAGCTGTATCTCAAGCTTTTCCCCACGATCAAATTAAAAGGGTTTTTAAAAAGATCGTTTTCATTGGTGTTTTTTAAAGCGTCGTTTAAAACTTCATTAATGCGCCTTTCTTTAGAAAAATCAACCCCAAACACCACGCCACCATTCATAGAATGCGCGCTTTTAATCAGGCTTTGAGTTTGCAAATAGGGGCTAAAAAGCAAATTGGGGAACTTTTTTTCTAAAGCTTGAACCACTTCTTCGCTGATCCCATAAGGGCTTGTGGTATAGAGCGTTAAGGGGTAGTTCATCACAAAAAGTTTTTTTTCAAATTCCTTACTCATGCCGTTCATGATCGCCATAGCTACAATCAAAACCATCACGCCAACCGCCACGCCAAAAAAGGCTAACAAAGCGGTGATGCTAATGAAAGGCTGGCTTTTATCAAAACGCAAATAACGCTTGATAAGGAAAAAGATTAAGGATCTATTTGGCAAATAAGCCCTTTTTAGGCCCGCTTTTAGCGCAACAATCTTTATATTTTTTCCCGCTCCCACAAGGGCAAGGCTCGTTTCTTTTAGGGGTTTTAGAAAAAGCTTTCACGACCACATTCAAATCTTCATCTAAGGCTTCTTCATGGCGGTAAGTTACGCTCTCATGCTCTCTTTCTTCGCTAAAGTTATCCAAATAACGCTCGGCATCGCTAGAATCTTGCTCGTTTTCAAACTGGATCTTAGAAAAGGTTTTGATCGCTTCTATTTTAATGTCTTCAATGAGTTCTAAGAAAAGGTTATAACTCTCTTTTTTGTATTCTACAAGGGGGTCTTTTTGGTTATAGCCTCTCAAATTGATACCGGTTTTGAGATTATCCATCGTATAAAGGTGCTCTCGCCATGCGTTGTCTAAAATCTGTAAATACACGATGCGTTCGATCCGGCTTCTTTGTTCGCTGTCCAAAGCTTTCATTTTGTTTTCATAATCGTTTTTTAATTTTTCAGCCACAAACTTTTCAATAGGGGAGGCTTTTTCTAAATCTTCTAATTCAACGCTAGCGTTAAAATCTTCTTTTAAGATGTTTTTAAGCCCTAAAAGTTCCTCTTTAGACAGGTTTTGATGGTCAAAGGCTTTGAGTTTAGAAAAGATTTGATTGAGCGCGTATTCTCTGTTTTCAGCGATTTTAGCGCTAATATCGTAATTGATGTCTAATAATTCATCTCTAAATTTATACACGCTTTTTCGTTGCTCATTAGCCACATCATCGTATTCTAACAAATGCTTACGGCTTTCAAAATGCAAGTTCTCCACTTTTTTTTGCGCGTTTTCCACCGCTCTTGTAACGAGCTTGGATTCAATGTGTTCGCCGTCTTTAAGCCCTAATTTTTCCATCACCCCCTTAATCCTATCGCTCCCAAAAATGCGTAACAGATTGTCTTCTAAGCTCAAATAAAACTGACTCACCCCCGGATCGCCTTGGCGCCCGCTTCGCCCTCTTAATTGGTTGTCAATCCTGCGGCTCTCATGCCTTTCAGTGCCAATGATATACAGCCCTCCAAGTTCTTTAACCTCATCGGTGAGTTTAATATCAACGCCCCTGCCTGCCATGTTAGTCGCAATCGTAACCGCCCCCTTAAGCCCGGCGTCTTTGATGATCTCAGCTTCTTTAGTGTGTTGCTTGGCGTTTAAAACGGTGTGAGGGATGCGCTCTTTTTTGAGTAAAGCGTGCAAGGTTTCACTTTTTTCAATGCTGGCCGTGCCAACTAAAACGGGCTGTCCCTTATCGTGTAATTCTTTAATTTTAAGGATCACGGCGTCAAATTTTTCTTTTTCACTCTTATAGATCAGATCGTTCAAGTCTTTTCGCTTGATCGCTAGATTAGTAGGGATAGACACCACTTCTAAATTGTAGATTTCTAAAAATTCTGTGGCTTCGGTTTGAGCCGTGCCTGTCATGCCTGAAAGTTTAGAAAACATCCTGAAATAATTTTGGAAAGTAATATCCGCTAAAGTCTGGCTCTCTTCTTTAATGCTCACGCCCTCTTTAGCTTCCAAAGCTTGATGCAAGCCCTCACTAAAGCGTCTCCCCTCAGACAAGCGGCCGGTAAATTCATCTACAATCACCACTTCATTATTGGCTACAATATAATCTTTATCAATAAAAAAGAGGTAATTCGCTTTCAAGGCTTGATCCAAATGGTGCGATAGGGCGGCGTTTTCAATCTTGTATAAATTATCCACTCCAAAAAGGTTTTCGGCTTTTTTAATCCCCTCTTCAGTGATCAAAATCGCGCGGTTTTTTTCATCGATCGTGAAATCGGTTTCCACTTGCATGCTTTTAGCGACTTCATCAGCCTTGTTGTAATTTTCCATGCGCCTATCCACAGGCCCTGAAATGATTAAAGGGGTTCTCGCTTCATCAATTAAAATAGAATCCACCTCATCAACAATGGCGAACGTATGCGATTTTTGCACCTTATGTTCTAAAGAATATTTCATGTTATCCCTTAGATAATCAAAGCCAAATTCATTATTAGTGCCATAAACAATGTCTTTAGAATAAATTTCCAAGCGCTCATCATCATCTCGCACGCTCGCCGTGATCGTGCCTACGCTATAACCTAAGAAATGATACAAAGGCTCCATTTCTTTAGAGTCCCTATGCGCTAGGTAATCATTAACGGTTACCACATACACGCTTTCACCCTTCATTGCATTCAAAGCCACCGCTAAAGTAGCGACTAAAGTTTTTCCCTCGCCGGTTTTCATTTCAGCGATTTTGCCGTCATTTAAAACCATGCCCCCAATGAGTTGCACATCAAAATGGCGCATGTTTAAGACTCTTTTGCTCGCTTCTCTAGTGATGGCAAAACTTTCTGGTAGGACTTCTAAAAGGGTTTTTTCTTGCAAATCTTTTTCTGCGGATCGCACGCGCTTTTTTAATTCTTCAAAAGCGTTTTGCAATTCAGCATCGCTCATTTTTTCATAAGTAGGCTCTAATGCATTGATAGCTAGGACTTTTTTCTTGTATTGTTTGATCCAGCGATCGTTTCTAGTGCCAATGATTTTTCCAATGATTGCTTTTATCATAGTAGTGATAACCTTTAAGAGTGCTTCAATTTCATTTATTTTTATTAAAGCGTTAGTTTTTAGCCCCATTTTAGCATGGATAAAATAAAAGTCTTGTAAAATAGAGAGTTTTATTGGAATAGGATATTATTTTAAGGTTTGATTAATGAAAGCTTTTTTAAAGATTGTGATGGTTTTGATTTTTATGAGTGTTGCTCATGCTAAGAGTTCTTTAGCGCTTTCTAAAGAAGAAGAGGTTTTGCAACATTTGCAAAGTTTTAGCGCGAATTTCAAACAGGTTTTAAAAAATGAAAAGCCTTTAGTTTATCAAGGGGTTTTAAAGGCTAAAGCCCCTAATTGGGCTTTATGGGTTTATGAAAAACCTCTAAAAAAAGAAATTTACATGAACGATAAAGAAGTGGTGATTTATGAGCCGAATTTGTTTCAAGCGACCATTACGCCCTTGAAAGACAAGACGGATTTTTTCACCATTCTCAAGCGATTGAAAAAGCAAGATGACGGCTCTTTTAAAACAACGATCAATAAAACCACTTATCGTTTGGTGTTTAAAGACGGCAAGCCTTTTTCGTTGGAATTTAAAGATGAAATGAACAATCTTGTAACGATCACTTTTTCTCAAGCAGAAATCAACCCTAAAATTCCTAATGAAATCTTTGTTTTTAAGCCTAAAGATGAAAATATTGATATTGTGCGCCAGTGATTTTTAGCCGCTCATTAATAAAAGTTAGTTACAATAACCAAGCTTTTAGAATCATGGGGCTGACTTGGATTTCGACAGATTTCTTGTCGCACAGATAGCATGCCAAGTGCTGCTTGTAAAACAGCAACAAAAATAACTGTAAACAACGCAGATTACGCTCCAGCTTACGCTAAAGCTGCGTGAGTTAATCTCCTTTTGGAGCTGGACTGATTAGAATTTCTAGCGTTTTAATCACTCCATAACCTTAAGCTAGACGCTTTTAAAAGGTGGTTCGCCTTTTAAACTAAGAAACAAGAACTCTTGAAACTACCTCAAGGTTTTAGAAAGTTGGACCAGAGCTAGTTTTAAGGCTAAAAAGCTAATCAATTTTCTAAGCATTGTAGAAGTTTGTGTTTAGGACAAGATTTTTGGACTGGGGTTCGATTCCCCACAGCTCCACCAAATTAGAAAAAAGTATCATATAGCGTATTTAAGGAAGGTAAATGCAGAAGTTTTTCTCTCGTTTTAGAAGGTGGGTGTTGCCCTTTTATTTTGTGAGCGCTTTAGCAGCGATTGATATTGATGAAGTGACAGAAGCTCAAGCTAACAGCGTCAAATTAAGCGATCAATTAGTGAGCCTGAGCGACAAGCTTTTAGAAAAAGCGGTTGATAGGGGGCGAAACACCGATCATTTAAAAGATCTTAACGATTTGCATGAAAAAATCAAACATTTGCGCTTGATTTTAGAGCCTAAGCCTAAGGACAAAGAAAATAATCCTAACTTAAAAGATCATCAAGGCTCTGAAACGATTGAAATCGGCGAAGCGATTAAAAAGGCTTTAGGCGATCCGGTATTCCCCCAAGACGCGCTAGATGTCGCTTTGCAAATTGACAAACAGCTGGATTCTTTCAAGCAAGACAATTTGATTGATGTTAAGCCCTTAAAAGATGTTTTAGCCCAACTAGAAACCGAATTGAGAAAAGCCATTGATTTCCAAAAACAATGGCTCAATTCTACCAAGCCTAATTGATAGGGCTTAAAAAAAGAATTTCACGCTAACCATAAGGTTGCTCCTGTCTTGTGTGTTCGCCTTAAAGGCTTTATCAAAAGGGCTAGTGAGATCATTAACCTTATAGCCAGTGTGCATGCTCACCGCATAGTATTGTAAATTCACATCAACGCTAAAAAAAGAACCCCATTTATGACCCAAGTGCAAGTTAATGGATCTCTCGCTCGCTCTAGTGGCGTAAGTGTATCTGCCTAAAATCCCCCATAAAAACCCTCTATACACCCCCCCACCAAAGACATATCCGCTAACAGAGTCTGCGGTAACAGCGTTACTAAAAACCAAACCATAAATGCTGTTACTTCTTATATCAAAAGGGATTGGGTTACCATACCAGCCAATCCTTGCGTTAGCGTTGCCAAAATTTTGATAATAACCAAAGCCAAAGTTAAATTCGTTGTAGTCAAAGCGTTGGTGGATTAAAAGCGATGCACCCCATTCGCCAATCTTAGAGTTACGCCAATACACATCGTATAAATCTTTAGCATAAACGGGGAAAATCACATTGATAA
>NZ_CBOM010000029.1:0-8012 GCF_000476275.1 Helicobacter pylori SA213A | reverse complement strand
TCAACCAACATTGGCTTTATCCCTGTGCAAGGCGATCACAATGTGCTTACCTACTTCAACTACCAACGCTCTTTTGTCCCGCCTCAATTAGATGTTTTGAGCTATGGAGGAGCGGAGTATTTCACCCAGCACTTTGACACGGTGGAAGCAGGAGCACGCTACACCTATAAAGATAAATTCAGCTTTAATGCAGACTACTTCAGGATTTGGGCGCGCGATTTTGCCACCGGGCAGTATTCAGTCTATACAAGCGGTCCCATGAAAGGTAATGTGCGCCCCATTAATGGCTATTCTCAAGGCGTGGAGCTGGAATTGTATTACAGGCCTATTAGAGGGTTGCAATTCCATGCCGCTTTCAACTACATTGACACTCGTGTAACCAGCCATGGCCCTTTAACAGACTTGAACGGGGATGTGCTAAAAGGGACTAGCTATAACAAGCATTTCCCTTTTGTAAGCCCTTTCCAGTTCATTTTTGACGCTCGCTACAACTGGCGTAAAACCACCATTGGTATTTCTAGCTATTTTTATAGCCGCGCTTATAGCGGGATTAGCAACAGCGCAGCAGGAGGCTATTATGGGATGCAATATTATAGTGGGGGGAACAACTATGAAAGCGTTCTTAATAGCGGTTATCAATGCGAAGCTTGGTGTATGACCCAGCATGAAGGGCTCTTGCCTTGGTATTGGGTGTGGAATATCCAAGTGAGCCAAATTTTCTGGGAAAACGGAAGACACAGAGTTACAGGAAGCTTGCAAATCAATAACATCTTCAACATGAAGTATTATTTTACAGGGATTGGCTCTAGCCCTGCAGGCTTGCAACCCGCACCTGGAAGATCGGTTACAGCGTATTTGAACTACACTTTCTAAAGGCTTTTAAAAGGAGGGGGATCTTACTATGATGAGCCGCTTAAATTAGCCGCTTAGCGGTTCCACTAATATTGTGAAGTCTTCATTTAAGAATATTCCAAATAAGTTTCTTTGAGGCTGGCCTTAGCCCTTTGCCAATCAGGCAAATACAAACTCAGCAAATCCCTAAAATATTCGTTGTGGTGGCGCGCTTTGAAATGCAATAATTCATGCACAACCACATATTCAATGCCCTTTCTAGGCGCTTTAGCCAATTCCAAATTAAAAAGTAGGGTGCGTTTAGTTGTGTTGCAACTCCCCCATATCCGTTTCATTTTTTGGATTCTAAAGCTTTGTATGCTTTCGTTTAAAATCTTTTCGTATTGGTTGATGTAGGTTTGTATTTTTTCTCTTAAGACTTGTCTGTAATAGTTTTCTAACACTTTTAAGCGGTTTTCTAAGCTTGTCTTTTGATGGACATGCAAGATTAAATATTTAGGGCTTTGGAGGACGAAGTGTTTTTTTATAGTGTGTTCAATCTTTAACAAATAGCGTTTCCCAAAAAGATAATGGCTTTCTCTCTCTAGCATTCCTCTTTGGCTCTGTCTGTTTTGGTTTAAAAAATTTTGTTGCTGTTCTTTTATCCAAGGGAGTCTTTTAATCAAAGAAAGCCTAAGGCTCTCATCGTTTAAAGCTAGGGGGCAAGACACACGCACAGAGCCATCAGGCGGGCAAACGCTAATGTGTAAATGCTTAATATCCTTTTTTTCTATAGCGATGTTGGTATTATTTAAAGTCAAACAATAAGCGTTCATTAACGATACTCTTCTATGTTTTTGGCTAAATTAAAAACATTTTCTAACAAAACCTCATCGTTTATGATTTTTCTTAAAGCGATTTTAAGGTTTTTTTCTTTTTGGTTATGCCCCACCCAACCATCTTTTTTATTACCCCTTATGCATGCGTCTATTTCTAGGGCTAAGGCTTCATTTTCATCTAAATTATCATAGAGGGTTTTTAAAGCGTTAGTGTTGATCTTTTTAGGGTAATTTCTATTTTCTTTATTAATAACTTTTTTGGCTAAGTCGTGGATTTGTTGCAAGTATTCTAAATAGGTTAATTTCTTTTCTCTAAACTGGAGAATCAAATCGTTTAAAAGCGAAGATAATTTTTCGTAATACTTAGGATCGCTCGCTTCTTTTTCTATAATGCGTTTTTTAGTGTTGTTAGCGATGCTTTCTGCCATAGAGCTTTCATTTTTAAACACTTGAGACAGCTCCTTATTAAAATCATTAATATCCATTTGGGCTAAAACTTTGCACAGCCCTTGATCTTCTATTTTGAATAACACCTCGCTATCCGTGGTTTTAATGTAAGCGTCTAAGATCCGGCGCATGTCTTCATTATAGCTTTTTAAATCCACGCTATCCCCACTACTCAAGCCAATCACCTTTTGTAAATGCCTGTAAAATTCCGCTTCTTGTTTGATTTGTTGCGTTTCTTCTTTAGAATAAATGGGCTTTTCTATATTGTTCAATTCCACAAACATTCTTAAAAACGCGCCAACAAGCTGATAAAACAACCGCCTTTTTTGAGCGTTTTTTTCTAAATCATTCCCACAAAAATAAGCGATATAATCCTCTTCATCTTTTGGCTCTTTCACGCCTTCGCAAAGCGATTTTAACTGATCTCTAGTTTCTTCTAATCTTTTCTTAATCTTTTGGGATTTGTCAGAGATAAGCCCTTGAATGTCTTCTCTTTCGTAGTTTTCAAACGCTTTATTGGTGTAATCGCTGTGCGCTTCTTGTAAGCTATCAAACAAATCCTTATAGTCTATGATGCAGCCAAAATCCTTATCTTCGCTATCTAATCTATTCACCCTGCACACCGCTTGAAAAAGCTTATGATCTTGCATTTTCTTATCCATGTATAAATAAGTGAGGCTTGGTGCATCAAAACCGGTCAATAGCTTATCCACCACGATCAACAGTTTCATTCTATTAGGCTCATTAATAAAACGCTCTTTAACTTTTTCTTCAAACTCTTTGATTTTATTAAGGGCTTTTTTCTCATCTTTTTCATCAAAAAAGTTTTGCAGCATTTTACAATAAGCGCGGTATTGGTGGCTCTCTTCGCTCTCATCGCTCCCGCAATCTTTAAGATCAGCGATATTGGGTTCATAGCTTGTGATCACAGCCACCTTATCCTTTAATTCTGTTTCTAAAAAGAGTTCAAAATACCGGCATGCGTTATACACGCTTTCAGCCACTAGCATGGCATTCCCCTTTTCACTCCTTAATCGTGGGAGTTTTGCCATATCCAATACAATATCTTGCACAATACGAGCCAATCTGTCTTTAGTGGAAAAAACTTTTTGCAAATTAACCCATTTCTTTTTAAGCTCTGCTTTAGCTATATCGTTCAAGCCTTGGGTTTTTAATTCAAAATATTCGTCTAGCTTTTCAGGGTTACTGACATATTGTTCCACGCTTCTGGCTTCATAGTTTAAATCTAGCACCACTTTATCGCTAACGGCTTCATTGAATTTATAGCAATGGATATAATCCCCAAACACCTCTTGGCTTGTCTTTTTATCTTGCTTCAATAAAGGCGTGCCGCTAAAGGCGATAAAAATCGCATTAGGGAGCAGGCTTTTCATGGCTTTATGCAATTTACCGCCTTGGGTTCTGTGGCATTCATCCACTAAAACAATCCATTCCTTTAAAACAGGTTGTTTTTTTAAGTCTTCTAAGTCATTGTCATCAAATTTATGGACAAGCGTTCCAACCAAAAATTTCTTATTTTCAAACAGCACGCTCAACAAATCCTTCTTGCTGTCTGCGCGATAAATATCCTCGCCTATTCCCAGAAACACGCCTTGAATTTGAGCGTCTAATTCTCTCCTGTCCGTAACGATTAAAACCCTCGCTTGTTGGGTATTTCTTCTTAGCCATTTAGTAAGCCACACCATAGTCAAGCTCTTACCGCTGCCTTGCGTGTGCCAGATAATCCCCCCTTCTTTTCTTTTGATAAATTCTTGCGTTTTTTTAATTGCAAAATATTGGTGGAACCTGGCGCATTTCTTTTGCCCCTTATCAAAAATCAAAAAATCATGGATAAATTCTAAAAACCTTTCTTTTTTTAAAAAGCATTCAATCGTCTCAAACAAATTTTTTAAAACGCCTTCTTCTTTCCAAGAAAGGTAGTATTTTTCTTTAGTCTCTATGACGCCATATTTTAGCCCTTGACTTTCATTGCCCGCCATAACCAATTGGATCGTTTTAAAAAAATCTCTAATAAATTCTTTCTTCTGGTTGTCTAAATTTTGCCTAATACCGCTTTCTACGCTCACGCTGGATTTTTTCAATTCTAGCACCCCTAAAGCGATCCCATTAACGTAAAGCACTATGTCCGGCCGTTTTGCGTTTGGCCCTTTAACGCTCACTTCTTCAGCCACGCTAAATTCATTCTTAGAAACGTCTTTCCAATCAATGAGCCAAGTCGTTTGAGTGTTTTCATTCTGGCTTATTTTAGTGTTCACGCCATAAATTAAAAGCTCGTAAAATGTTTGATTCGCTTCGTATAAATCGTTTTTTAAAGCATCATGGATTTTCTGCTCAATTTTATGCCACCTTTCAGGCTCAATTTTTTGATTTTTAATTAGCCATGCTTTCAAGCTTTCTTTATTGATGTTTTCATTATCGCTCTTTGTTAAATCCCCTAAATACGCATAGCCCATGCTTTTAAAAGTTTCTATGACTTGTTTTTGAACTTCTCTTTCTGTTTTCATCATAAACCCCTTAAGAACGCTTTTTACCGCTTTATATTATAATCCTAAAAACAAAATAGGGCGGTTAAAATGGCGATCAAAAAAAGCGAATTGTATAGCTCTTTATGGGCTGGAGCGGATAGCTTAAGGGGCGGAATGGATGCGAGCGAGTATAAAAACTACGTTTTGAACCTGCTTTTTTTAAAATACATCAGCGATAAAGCCAGAAACAATAACTTTAGTGAAATAGAAGTGCCACAAGGGTGCTTTTATGAAGACATTCTCGCTTTAGAGGGCGATAAGGAAATAGGCGACAAGCTCAATAAAATCATCGCCAAGATCGCAGAGCGAAACGAGTTAGAAGGCGTGATTGACAGCGTGGATTTTAACGATAACACTAAGCTAGGAGAGGGTAAAGCGATGATAGACACCCTTTCTAATTTGGTTAAAATCTTTGCGGATTTGAGTTTGGGCGCGCATGGGGCTTTAGACGATGATTTGTTGGGCGATGCATACGAATATTTAATGCGCCATTTTGCTAGCGAATCCGGTAAATCCAAAGGGCAGTTTTACACCCCTAGCGAAGTTTCGCTTTTGTTATCCCTTTTGCTTGGCATTGATGAAAACACCAGACAGGATAAAAGCATCTATGATCCCACTTGCGGAAGCGGTTCGTTATTATTAAAAGCTTCTAGTTTGGCCGGCAAAAACGGCTTAACTATCTATGGTCAAGAAAAAGACATTTCCACAACAGCCCTTTGTAAAATGAATATGATCTTACACAATAGCGCTACTGCTGATATTGCTAAAGGGGGTTCTAGCACCCTTTCTAACCCCCTTTTTACTACTGAAAATGGCATGCTAAAAACCTTTGATTATGTTGTGGCTAACCCTCCCTTTAGCTTGAAAAATTGGACTGATGGGCTAAGCATAGACCCTAAAAGCAAGCAAGTCATTAACGATAGTTTCAATCGTTTTGAAGACGGCACGCCCCCTGAAAAAAATGGCGATTTTGCTTTTTTGCTCCACATCATCAAATCCTTAAAAAACACAGGCAAAGGGGCAGTGATTTTACCCCATGGGGTGCTATTTAGGGGGAACGCTGAGGGAGTGATTAGAAAAAATCTTTTAACAAAAGGCTATATTAAAGGCGTGATAGGCCTAGCCCCTAATCTTTTTTATGGCACTTCCATTCCTGCATGCGTGATTGTTTTAGACAAAGAAAACGTGCATGCCAGAAAGGGCGTTTTTTTGATTGATGCGAGCAAGGATTTTAAAAAAGACGGCAATAAAAACCGCTTGAGAGAGCAAGATGTCCAAAAAATGATAGACACTTTTAACGCTTGCAAAGAAATCCCTTATTATTCCAAAATGGTAAGCCTAGAAGAAATTAGCGCTAACGACTATAACTTGAATATCCCGCGCTACATTGCCGCCAAGCAAGAATCAGAAAAAGACTTGTTCGCTTTAATCAACAGCCACAAAGCTAGTTATTTGCCCAAAAACGAAATAAAAGCCTACGCCCCTTATTTTCAAGTGTTTAAAGAGCTTAAAAACACGCTCTTTAAAAAGAGCGATAAAGAGGGTTATTACGCTTTAAAAACAGAATGCGAAAACATTAAAGAATTAATCATTCAAAGCTCAGAATTCCAAACCTTCCACGCTTCTGTTTTAAGTGCTTTTGACCGATTGGATTTATTTGAAACTTTTGAGCATTTAGAGCCAGGTTTTAACCCAAAAACCCTCATAGAAAGCGTTTGCTCAAAAGTTTTATACGAATTTGAAAAGGTAGAAATTTTAGACAAATACGGCGTGTATCAGCTCTTTAAAGATTACTACAACGAAGTCTTGCAAGACGATTGGTTCCTTCTCTCATTCAATGGCTTTATAAGCGCTAAAGAATTAAGGAAATTAAACCCCCTAAAAGACAAAAACAAAAAAGCCAATTATTTAGAGGAGCCGGATTTTGTCATTCAAAAAACCTACTATAAAAGCGATCTAATCCCTAAACATTTAATCAAACAACGCTTTTTTGAAAAAGAAGCGAAAGAATTAGAAGAATTAGAAAACGCCCTTAATGAAAAAGAGGCTCTTTTAGATGAATTTATAGAAGAGCATTCTAACGAAGAGGGGCTTTTTTATGAGTTGAAAATCAATGAAAGCGTTTTGAAAAAAGAGCTAAAAAACGCCACCGATTTAGAAGATGAAAAAATCCTAAAAACCGCTTTAGAATGGCTAGAAGCTAAAAACAAGGCGCTAAAAATGAAAAATAAAGCTTATGAGGAGCTGGAATTAAAAGCGTTCCACCAGTATAAAAACTTGGAATTAGACGAAATTAAGGATCTTATCATCCAAGACAAATGGCTTAAGAGCCTAAAAAACGCCCTAGAAAACAAGATTTTAAAACGCATCAACGCTTTTACAAGTGCTCTTAATGAAATCATTTCAAGCTACTCTAACAGCTTGTTAGAACTAGACAAAGAAGTCAAAGAGAGCGAATCAAAAGTTTTAGAGCATTTGAAAGATTTGGGGTTAATGGGGTGATAGAACGCATGGACGCATTAACAACGCCCTTAAATTGGCAAAGAGTGAGGCTTGGGGATATTGCCAACTATTTAACATCAAATTTAAGTGCAGAACAAATCACGCAACAAGGAAAAATTAAAGTCTATGATGTGAATAGTTTCATAGGCTATACAAATACAACTTTCATTAGTGATAAGCCTTATATTTCTATTGTTAAAGATGGAAGTGTAGGCAGAGTAAGGATTTTGCCGCCTAAAACAAATATTTTATCTACTATGGGAGCGTTAGTTGCTAATCATAAGACAACAACAGAATTTTTATTTTATTTGCTATCTAATTTTGATTTTAAAAATTTCACAAGTGGTAGCATAATACCGCATATTTATTTTAAAGATTATAAAGAAAAGACTATTTTTTTACCCCCCCTAAAAGAACAAATCGCTATCGCTAACATTTTAAGCGCTTTAGATCATGAAATCGTAAGCCTTAAAAATAAAAAACGCCAATTTGAAAACATCAAAAAAGCTTTAAACCACGATTTAATGAGCGCTAAAATCAGAGTTTTAAAAAATGAAACGCCCCAAAGTTAAGGACAAACCCACTCATAAAGGAAACCCCTAAGCTTAAAAGCTTAAGGGAACGCTCTTAGAAAAATCAGCGTTTCACAGAAACGACTACTTTAAGCCCCAAAAAAGCAAACTCAAAGTATAATGATCTCCAAGAGCGTTTGCCATTTTTACGCTTCATGGCATGCTCCTTACTTGGATTTGCCCCATAATGCAACTATGGGGCATGATAAAATTTTACAACAAACCCGCTTAAAATTTTTATCATTAAATATAAAAACAAAGTTAAGAATTTGAAT
>NZ_CBOM010000028.1:0-10215 GCF_000476275.1 Helicobacter pylori SA213A | reverse complement strand
AAACATGCTTTCTGGCTTGTTTGTAGAAAAAATAGACGCCAATAGTTTGCTTAATTTTTATGCGGAATATATCAATGGTGTTCCTAGTGAATACACTTTTGCTAGAGGTCGTTTGCATGATGGCATGATCAATTCTGATGTGCATTTTAAAAAAGATTTTTTCACTCACATTCATAATAGTAAAGAGATTTTCAAGCGTTTCATCAGCATTAAGACTTATGATATAGACAAAATTGTCAGCACTGCTCTTTCTTCAGTGTTGCATTTATCTTTAGAATTTGATGTGATTTTAAACATTGACAATATTCCTAAAGCAAAGGCTGAAAAAAGGATTGAAACTAAAAGAAAAAGAGCGAATAAGAGCATTAGAGTTGAAATTGATGAATTGAATGACCTTATTAAAACAGACAGAGTTTTGATGCAAGAGATTTCTTTAAACATTTTAGTTCATGCCAAAACTAAAACCGATTTAGATAGTGCTTGTATAGAAATTACCAACTTGCTTAAACAAAAAGGTATTGTAAGCACACAAGAGAGTATTGGCATGTTGCCTATGTTTTTTAGCTTTTTCCCCAATCGTAATCGCTTGAATTTTAGAAAGCGTTTGTTGTCTAGTCAAAATATTGCTTCTTTAATCATATTGGAAAAACAAAATTGTGGTTTTTCTAGAAATTCATGGGGTGATCGCCATTTAACTATTTTTAGAAACCAAGACAAATCGCCTTATTTATTCAATTTCCATGCTTATGAGGCAAAAAGAAAAAATGATATGGTATCAGGGCATACCATCATCTTTGGTGGCACAGGGGCTGGTAAAACCACTTTAATTGAATTTTTAATCACCAATTGTTTTAAGTATGAAGATTTAAGTATTTTGGCTTTAGACAGAAATAATGGCATGCGTGTGATGACTGAGTTTTTAGATGGTCAATACAACGATAGCAATGATTTCTACATTAATCCGTTTTCTTTAAAAGATACAAGCGCTAATTGCACCTTTTTAGTGAGTTGGTTGGCATTCATGCTCAATATTGATGAAGATACTAAAGATGAAAAAGAAAAAAAGACTTTAAGTGCTTTATCTAAAACAATCAGAGTTTGCTATAACAATATCACAAAACAAGGGGGTGCTATTTTTAAGCTAAGAGATTTTAAAGACACGCTAGAAAGAGACTATTTAGATAGCAAAGACATTTTAGAAAAAGAGAGTTCAAAAGACTTATACAAGCATTCTACTGATTGTTTAGACTTTGCTAAAAAGCTTTCTGTTATTGATATGGATGCTCTTTCTAGTAGTAAAAAAGATTTCAACTTGGCAGTGCTATACCTATTCTACAAAGTCATGAATAGAGCTAAATTAGAAAACAAGCCTTTTTATATATTCATTGATGAAGCAAAATCTGTTATTGAAAATCCCATTATGTTAGCTAAAATCAAAGACACACTCGCTCAAGCTAGAAAACTCAATGGGGTTTTAACTTTAGCCTTTCAAGACATTAACCAACTTGATGGCGTAGAGGGAGCAAAGTCCATTATAGAAAACGCCGCTCAAGTCATACTCTATCCTACAAACAATTTTGAGAAATTAGAGAGCTATGGCATTTTATTAAGTCCTATTGAAAAATCCTTTTTAAACAAAACGCCGTTAAACGCTAGGCAAGTATTAGTGAAAAACCTTCTCACTCAATCTAGCGTATTTTTAGAAATCAATTTAGAAAAACTAAACAGCACCAGTAAAAAATTTTTAAGAGCGTATAACTCTAGCGCGTCTAGCGTTTTTGAACTGGAAACGCTTAAAAAGGATAATCCAAAGGATTATAAAGAAATTTACTTGACAAAGGAGTAGGAATGAAAGATAGCGTGATTATCATTGAAAGCCCTAATAAGGTTGAAAAGATTAAACAACTAACAGGTGCGGAAGTTTATGCAACTATAGGGCATTTTACTAACCTTATAGGCGTAGATATTGAAAATAATTTTGCTTGTAAGTTTGAAATCAAAGAAGACAAGGCTAAGAAAATAAATTTTTTAATCAATGCTTGTAGGGACAAAAAAGTCTATATCGCTACTGACCCTGATAGAGAGGGCTATGGTATTGGCTATCAATTTTATGAAAAAATTAAAAATGTAGCTAGTGAAATTTATCGTGCAGAATTTCATGAGATCACACCAAGCGGTATTGAAAACGGCTTAAAAAATGCGGTGTTATTTTCTCGTTCTAACACTAATTTATACCAATCATTCTTAGGTAGGATTGCAAGCGATCAGGTTGTTGGTTTTGCTCTAACAAGCTATTTAAGAAAAAGTTTAAACCTTAGTGAATTGAGCGCTGGTAGAGTGCAAACTCCAGCTCTAGCTTTAATCTGCCAAAGAGATCAAGAAATAAGGGATTTTGATAAGTTGGATGCTGAAGAAAAAGTAGAATATCAAATCCAAGCTAATATTGTGTGCAATGAAAAAGAAGTGATTATTAAGCATGTAAGAGCGAATGAAAAAAACGAACTAGTGGATTTTAAATTTAAAGACAAAAACGAAGCATCTCAATTTTTAGAAGATCTAAAGGACGGATTAGGCTCTATGAGTGTTCTAGTTTCAGTAAAAGAAAGTCTATCCAATAAAGAACCCAAAAAACCTTTCACCACCTCTAAACTTTTATCCCAAGCGAGCAAATCCTTAAAAATACCCACTAAAGAAATCGCACAACTTGCTCAAAAACTCTTTGAAGCTGGTCTCATCACTTATCACAGAACTGATAGTGAATTTTTAAGTCCTGAGTATCTCAAAGAACATGAAGTGTTTTTTGAGCCTATTTATCCAAGTGTTTATCAATACAGGGAATATAAGGCTGGCAAAAATTCACAAGCTGAAGCGCATGAAGCCATAAGAATTACACATCTGCATGCTTTAAAAGACTTAGAAAAAGTGTGCAGTGACGCTAAAATAAGCGAAGAATTAGCGCTGAAGTTGTATCAACTTATTTATGCCAATACAATTTGTTCTCAAAGTAGAAACGCCTTATACAATCAATATGATTGTATCTTTAAAGTTAAAAGCGAGAGTTTTAAGCTCTCTTTCAAACTTTTAAAAGAAAAGGGTTTTTTAGAGATTGAAGAACTCATTCAAGGCAAAGAAGAACTTAACAAGGAAGAACAAGAAAGTGAAATAGAAAACTTTTCATTAAAAGAAAATGATAGTGTCCCGTTAAAAGAAGTTTTTATTAAAAAAATAGAAAAACCCAGTCCTAAACCTTATAAAGAAAGCGCCTTTATTCCCTTATTAGAAAGCGAGAGGATTGGTCGTCCTAGCACTTATGCGAGCTTCTTAGATCTTCTTTTGAAGCGTAAATATATTAGTATTGATACAAAAACTAACGCTATCACCCCTACTAGTCAAGGATTAGAGGTGATTTCATTTTTCAAAAAAGATAAAGAAGTGGATTTCATCGCTCTTACAAGCAAGGATAAGAGCAAATTAGGAAGCACTACCAAACAATTTGAAGAATGTTTGGATTTAATTATGAGAGGTGAAGCTAGTTATGAAAAGTTCATGTTTGAAGTCATAAGCAAATTAAAAAGTACCGCCAAGTTTTATCAAACACAATCTACTGACAACAACATGCCTACTAATAAGCAACTTGAACTCATAGACAAAATCTGTAAAGATAAAAAATTACAAAAACCCAGTCAAGAAATCCTGCAGAATAAGGAAAAATGTTCTGATTGGATTGCAGAGCATGTTAAAGAAAAACCTAGTCAAAAACAACTAAATCTGGTTAAAAAAATTTGCGAAGAGTGTAAATTGGCAATGCCCACCAATAAAATATTGAATGACAAATTCGCTATCTCTAAATGGATTGATAAACACAAAAAAGCAAAGAAATGAGAATATTTTTAATAGGAATAATTTTGTTAGCACTAAGTGGATGTTCTAACAAACAATATGAAATGTATAAAAGCCCTTGTGCCTTTTTTCACTTAAATCAATCCATAGGCTAGTTGATGTCAAAAAGAAGCGAAGTTTTAGGACAATTTCATGGCGGTTTAAAAAATTTAGAATTACAAACTAAAAGACGCATGGATTTGTGGGGCGATCTAAAAGAGAATGAAGAACAAACTTTGCTTTTAGGAGTAATTGAAAATGAATTAAAGCAATTAGAAAACAAAGAAAATCTTAAAGCAGACAACAACACAGAATTTAAAGAAGAAAATCAAGACACTAAAGAAAACCAGCCTAACGATTTGTTTTCTTTGCCATTGCCCACTCAAACCACCATCAATGGAATTAAAGAATTTGTAGAAGAGCCTGTGATAGAAACAGAGAAAAAAGAAACACCCCAAAACGAGCCAATCCAAGAAAAAAAAGAAAGAATTTTTAAAAACTTTTTCTCTAGAATAGGCTTTGATAAAAGCATTGCCCCTACAATGCTCTTTGAAGAAGTGAGAGATGCAAGCGTTATCTATCATTTAGAGAAAAAATTAGGCGATTATATCTTTTATGTAGCGTGTTTCTTCTTTGGCACAACAGCGTTGCTTATTATCTTACTGATTGTTCTGTTGCCCTTAAAACAAAAAGAGCCGTATTTAGTGCAATTTTCTAACAATAAAGAAAATTTTGCTTTAGTTCAAAAGGCAGATAGCACCATTACAGCCAATAAAGCTCTTATTCGTTCATTAGTGGGAGCGTATGTGCTAAACAGGGAAAGCATTACTCATATTGAGCAACATGAAAAAATGCGTCAAAACACCATTAAAGAGCAAAGTTCCAATGAGGTATGGTATGAATTTGAAAAACTCATCGCTCATTATGACAGCATTTACACCAATCCTTTACTCACAAGAAAAGTAAAGATTGCAAATATTTACTTAGATAAAGATTTAGCCTATATTGACATTGAAGTGAGCTTGTATCATAGTGGAGAATTAGAGAGCTTAAAACGCTATAAAGTGGTGATGAGTTTTGAATTTAAAAAACAAGAAATCAATTTTGAATCCATGTCTTTAAATCCTACAGGCTTTATTGTTACAGGTTATGATGTAACTGAAATTGCGATTTTAAAAGACTTGGATGAAAAAAATAAAGTCAAAGATGATGGTGTGAAATCTAGGATTATCCATACCGAGAAAAAAGACCCTCATATGAGCCAATATAAAGATGTTAAGGAACAATAATGAAAAAATTCACTCTATCGCTATTTTTGTATTGCGCTTTACTTAGCGCTGAAGAGGGTATTTTTAGAAACAATACCAATGAAACTGATCCTACAACTTCTTTTGAACATGGCAAAGAAAACAACAATCTTATCCCAGCAAAATCTGATAGTTTAGAAAGTTTCAAAGAACAAGAAAACAAAGAAAAAGCCAAACAGCTTATGGATTTAAAAGCCTTACAGAGCGTGTATTTTTCTAAAAATAGAAAATTGCAAGACAATAATTTCAATGTCTTATATGTGGCAGGCAACACCAACAAAATCCGCTTACGCTATGCGATGACTACCACTTTTATTTTTGACAATGATCCTATTATCTATGTGAGCTTAGGAGATCCTAGCGGTTTTGAACTCACTTACCCCACTAATGATCATTACGATTTATCCAACATGCTAGTGATCAAACCCTTGCTTATAGGGGTGGATACAAACCTAACCGTAGTCGGAGCGAGCGGAACAATTTATACTTTTTACTTGTTTAGCACCACTTACACTAGCAAATTTCAAAGTTATTTTTCAGTGTTTGTCTCTAATAAAAGGGCTATCGGTAAGCTCAATATTTTGTCTAAAAACGAGCTGGAAAAAAGAGAGCAAGAACAATTGGCTCAAACAGAAACAAATACAAATAGCCCTAATAAACAAGACAAACAAAAGCTTGACTATAGAAAAATCAATTATGAGAGCAAGGAAATTGATGATGGCAAGTTTATAAGAATTGGAGATGAAGTCAATCACATTTTCATTGAAAAAGCTAAAATCAATCGTGGTTATTTGCAAAAACCCAAACACAAACGCACCTGGTGGAGTTTGTGGCTCTATAAAAAACCTAGTGATGATGCGCTTGATATAAAGGCGCTAGATGTCTTTGATGATGGCAAATACACTTATTTTAGATATGACAGAGATCAAGCCTTTTCAAAATTTCCTTACACCTATAAGGTTGTAGATGGGTATGATAATCCTATCAATAGCCGTGTGGTAGGTAATTATATTATTGCTGAAGACGTTTCTAAAAAATGGACTTTAAGGAGCGGTAAGGAATATGTGTGCGTAAGAAGAGATAAGCACAAATACCAAAAATCTAAGGACTTCATGCGTTTAAAAAGGCTTTTAGAGCAAGATGAAGCCATGAAAGCCAAACGAAACAACATTCACTTGATTGAAGACACTACGCCTCAACCTAAAAATGCCATTAGTGTAACGGAGTTGTTAGCTCAAATCAAAAACCAAACTCCAAATGAAAAATGCCGAGCCTTAAATGAAGAAGAAGTTAAGACTTTAGAAGAGGTTAAAAACGTCATAAAAGCTCCCAAGCCTTTGCAAAAAGATTTGAAAAACAAGCTCAAAAAACACACTATCAAAACCCATTATTGCGTGCCTATCCCCTATATAGAAAGACCAAAAACCACTGATAATTTAGAGAATAATAAAAAGGGGTTGAATAACACCCAAAAACAAAATCAAGCAAACCCTATTAAAGAGATTAAAAAATAATGGGCTTTTTTAGAGTAATTAGAAACGCACCGATTGTAAGTATCTTTATTGTTTTGATGCTTATTTTTTGCTCATGGTTTTTCCTCTATGATGATAGCTCGCCTAAAGCAGTGAAAAAATATGTTAAAGGTAAGTTTCCAATCTCTGACTATCTCTACAAAAAAGCGGGTGAAAACAAAATCCTACCACAGAACAATGTCGTTAAACAAGAGACTAAGGAAGAAAGAATTAAAAAATCTTGTAAGGATCAGATAACAGATAGTAAGGGTAATTTAATAGATGATGATTGCAATATTATAGCCACTCAAAAACAAGTTAATAATTTACCAAACTTACCAAAAGATATGCTTAAAACCAAACCTACTGTTGTCTCCAATCCTTTCAACTACAATACCGCTAACGAAGAAGAAAAAACCCGCCTTGTGATTTTAGCGTCTCGTATTAGCAGTCAAAAAGAAACGCAGCCTCCAACCTCTATAAAAAATAGTGTTTTTAACACAAAATCCAAAGAAAAACAAGAACTTGAAAAAGAATACGGCTCTAGCGGTTTTAAAAATTTTAAAAGAAAAAATGTAGCGAGCAGTGAAAACAAACTTTTAAGAACGATTACAGCTGACAGGATGATCCCAGCCATTCTGATCACTCCTATTAGCAGTGAAATAGGGGGGAGTAAGATAGTCGCTCAAGTGGAGAGTGATATATACGCAACGATGGGTAGAGCGGTTTTAATCCCTAAAGGGAGTAGAGCCATAGGCTATTACAACTCTAATAACAAAATAGGAGAATACCGCTTAGAAATTGCTTGGAATAGGATAATCACGCCACAAGGAGTCAATATCATACTAAGCGATGCTAAGGGAGCTGATGTCAAGGGCTATAACGGCATGATAGGCACACTCCATAACAAATATTGGGAACGCTATGGTATTCCTTTATCCTTAAGCACCTTATCAAATGGGCTACTCATAGGTCTTACTAGCGGTCTTACCGAAGCGATGAAAAACAAAAAGGGTGGTTTTAACCAAAACTATTTTGGAGATTACATGATGATGCAAATGACAAGACAAACTGGTATCAGCCTAAATAACATTATCGCTCAAATCATGCGAGATCAAATCAGGATTAAGCCCATTATCACTATTAGAGAAGGAAGCCATATTTTTATTAGTCCTAATACGGATATTTGGTTTCCTATCCCTAAAAACAATGAGATCTTAGCGAAATTTTTTAATGAAGAAAAGGAGCAAAACAATGATACAAAATAGCATTATTAAGAATAATTTTATTCTAAATAGTGTAAAATTAAAATACAATATTAAACATAAGGATTACCAATGAAACTCAACCCTAAAGAAGAATTATTGAATACTTTAGAAGAAAGTAAAGATGCAGAATACGTGGAGCTTTGCAAAAAAGCAGTAGAGGCGCAAATGGAATTAAGGAAAGTTATGGATAAACGCCTAGAAAATGAAACCAAAGAGTCAAGATCCAGAATGCAAGCAAGGATTACTGAAAGGCTGGTTTCAGAAATTTTAAATACCGAAGAGCATTTTTCAAAAAAGATTATCCAAAACGAGAAACCGCTTGAAATTATTTTTGATATAGAAAGGACTTATAACAATGATTGATGAAGTAAAAAATATTCATGATGCTGAAAAAACTAATAAGGATACCGGCGGAAACAAGAACGATCAAGTTTTGAAAAGATCTAGACAATACACTAAAAACAAAAAGAGTTACGAAGAGAGTTTAAAGGAGTATAGCAAGTATATTATCGTGCCAAACGCCGAACAAGAACGCTATGAAAGTCTTGTAAAAGAGTTTGAAGAGCTTCTAAACAAAAGAAAAGCTATTGATAATGAGTTAGATGCTAAAAGTGGGGAAATTCTAGATAGTGCCAAAAAACTAGGGCATTTCAAAAAAACTAAAAAGGTTTAGAATGGCAGATGAGTTACAGAATCTAGGCTTTTTGAAAGGTCTAATACAAAAAAGAGAAGTTTTGTTAAGAAAGAAAGAATTCTACAACGACAAGGTCATTAAAGAAAGATTTCTTATTATGGAAAACAAGGAAAAAAACAGATTGGCTAACAAACGACTGGCGAGTTATAGGAAATCGTTAGCCAATATCAATAAGGAGTTATTGGAATTAAAAAGAGAAATTAATGCTAAAAAGATGCACACCTTTAAAATTCAAAATGGCGAACAACATTATGGTTTTATAGAAAAAGGTGTAGATGAATGAATGGTCTTTTTAATTCTAAACAAGAACAACTCCCACTGGTATTGCAAAGATTTGTGAGAGATTTAAAGCCTTATTTAGAAATGCCCATCAATGAAATCATATTCAACAAAGAAAAAGAGTTTTATTTAGCTAAAGGCTCTTCTATGAGATTAGTGGTTGATGAAAGGTTCAGTCAAGATTACTTGATCACTTTTTGCGAACAATTAGCGAATTTTAGAAATCAAATGTTTGATTTAAAACACCCACAGCTCGCTACTTCTATACCTTACACACAATTTCGCATTCATGCTTTACATCCTAGTGTTATTGCTAATAGCAATATTGCGATCAACATTAGAATACCTAGTCTTTTAAAATTCCCAATCGAGAGCTTTAAATTTTCTCAAAAATGTTTAGAGAAAAACATGACTTACCAACAAATTATCAATGCAGTAATGGATGCAAAAAACATGCTCATCGTAGGTGGGACAAGTAGCGGTAAGACTTCTTTTGCAAACTGCTTACTCAATTTTATTCCTTTAGAAGATAGAGTAGTTACTATAGAAGATAGTCCTGAATTACATATGGAAAATCCTAATCAAGTTAATATTTTAGTAGGAAAAAATGAAGATAACTTTTTTACCTATGAGCAAGCTTTAAACTCGGCTATGAGAATGACACCTAAAAGGCTTTTGCTTGGCGAACTTGACACAAGAAACACTTCTTTATTTTTAAGGCTCTCTAACACAGGACATAGTGGCATGATAAGCACTTTGCATGCTAATAGCACTAAAGATGCCTTTGAAGCCATCTCTATGAATATGGCAATAAGCAGAAATGAAGTAAATCCAACCGCTCTTTTAAATTATTTTTGTGCTGGAATAGATTATTTAATCCATTTGAAATTTAATCATAAAACCCATGAGAGAGAAATTACAGATTTTTTAGATGTCAAAACAGATTTAAAACAACTTTTAGGATACGAATGAAAAAGAATACCAAACCTTATCAAAACTCTAAGCTTAAAAATGGTGGAAAACGCTTGGTGTTGGTTTTAGAAAAAAACGCTTATGAGAAACTCAAAGAATTATCTAAAAATCACTATATGCCTATGACTAAATATATAGAAACCCGTATTTTAAGCCATTCTAGCGATCTTAACACACAATCTTTGGCCCAATATCAAGCCGTTAAAAAAAGTCTTTTAGTTTATATGAAAAATCTCAATCAAGTTTATAAAGGCTTGAATGCAACTTTTAATAATTTAAACCAAATCGCTCATCATTTAAATCTT
>NZ_CBOM010000027.1:0-16076 GCF_000476275.1 Helicobacter pylori SA213A | reverse complement strand
AACGCTGTCTTCAGAGCTAAATTCTTCATCATAAGAATGAAAAACAGCAACATTTTCTTTTAATATTTTCTCACCATTAAATTCAATCTCTATTTTACTTCTACGATTAGGATAAAAATTATCTTTTGGCATTTCGTTATTTATCAAATCGGTCAGGCTTTTTGCAAATGAAGTTTTAAAAACCCCATTTTGAGCATATAAAAGATAGCTATTTGATTTTGGAAAATCTAAAGATGTTTTTTGTATCTTTCCTATCCCATAACAATTCTCTATATTGATAATTTTTAACCCCATTGACTACTCCTTAGTAAATTTAATTAAACTTTATCATATTCATTTCAATAAAACCTTATTTAGAGATTAGGTTAAATTGATCTAAATCAAAATTGTTCCATGTGAAACATTAAAATAACTCTAATCTTTACGATTTAAAATTTCATTAATCAACGCACTTAATTGCTTATTATTCAACTTGGTTTTGTATTCAATATTCACGCCTTGCTTTTTTAAAGCTTCAAAAAATTTCTTAGCGGTTGAAATTTTGCGCTTTTCTTCTTCGCGCAATTCGTTTTCATTTTCAACCCCCTTAGTTTCTACCACTAACAACACTTTTTTATCGTTGTTTTCAACCACATACCCAAAATCAGGGCTATAAGTTTGATTTAACCCTATTGGGATCTTAACCCTAGGGAGCTTGCCAAAAACAATGATTTTAGTGTCGTTAGATTCTTCAATCGTGTCTTTTTCAATCTCGCTCTCCACTTGCATGAAATTTTCATACAGGCATTTTTCTTGAGCGCTTGAATTTTTAATCTCATATTTATCCACCCCCAAACTCCCGTCTAAAAATTCTCTAATTTCTCCTTTTTCATCATAAAACGCATCGTTTTTTCTGTTTTTAATCGTCGTTTCGCGCATTTGATAGGAGATTTTATCTTTAATATTTTGATAAATGATTTCCAAAAACAGCTCTTCTAACCGCCTTAAGCCCTCTTGTTCGTTTTTTTTAATGAGATCAAACTTGTTTTCATCAATTTTTTCCAACACTTTAGCCACGCTTTTAAAACTCAATTTCACCTTATTAGACAAGGCGCTGATAAATTCATGCAAGCTCCACACGCATGCGCTTTCTCGCTCAAAAATCTCTGTTTTGGCGTTATTTCCCATCGTTTCTACTTTTTTATGCGTCGTAACCGAAACGATTTTTGAACTGACATTAAAAGAAGTGTTGATCTTTTTGACAATCTCATCAATCAAACTCTCGCTATCAATGGCATAAGCGATCCGGACTTGATGATTCAAACCCTCCCATAAGGTTTCAAATTTTTTAAAATTTTCTTTATTGATTTTGATTTTTTCACTCTTTCGCTCGTTTTTGTTCCTCACTCTGGAATTACCAATCAAGCGATCTTTTAAAAAATCTTTTAATTTTTCAAAATCAAGGTATTTTTTATCTTTTAATTTTTCAAGTTCTGGCTCTTTTTCTAAAAATTCGTTTTGATTGAGAGTGAGTTTAAAGTTTTCATCATCTGTTTTTTCTCCAAAACCCAAACCCTCTAATGTTTCCAATAAAACCCCGTAATACCCTTTTTTAACAATGCCGCTTTTTTCTAACTCTTCTGCGCTAAATGTTTGTTTAATCAAACTGTGTTCGCTTATCTCTTGCTGGATCGCTCCCACAAAATCCCCCTCAACTTGCGGCACGATCACCACCAATTCATTGACAAAATCAAAATCAGCATGCTCTTTAGTGATGCGTTCGCCCTTATCATTCACAGCGAGCCTTAACCCCCTACCGATTTGTTGCAATTTAGTGATATTAGAATGGCTAGGGGCTAATTTGCAAATCGTCATCACATTAGGGTTATCCCACCCCTCTTGCAACGCCCATTGCGAAAAAATAAACCTGAGATCGGAATCAAAACTCAGCAATTTTTCTTTTTCTTTTAAAATGAGCGCGATCACTTGGGCTTCATCGCTCTCTTTCTTGCTTTTAGCAAAATACCCTCCATGCACTTTGTAAATAGCGTCTTTAGTGCGCTCTAAATACGCTCTATAATTTTCATCTAAAGGCTTTTTTAAGACTTCTTCAAGCTTTTGTTGGTAAAGTTTTTCAAATAAAAGGGCTAATTTAGCCGGCTGTTCATTTTCGCTTAAATAGCTATTCACTCCGCTAATAAACACCATGCACAAGGCTTTAATCCCCTTTTTAAAAAGCCCTTCTTCTCTTTCAAAATGGCTTTTTATCGCTTCTTTCAGCATCACTTCTTGCTCGCCCTCTAAAAGATGAGAAAAAGGCTCTTTTTGATCCAGTAACAAATTAAAGCCATTGAGAAAACGAATCTCAGTTTTAGTGATTTTTTCTACAATGTAATCTTCTAAAGCGCTGATTTGAGTTACCACCCCTAAATTATCATGCTCTTTGACTTTGACGCTTTGAGTTTTATTTTCTAAATTCGTGTAGTTGATCGTCGCTTCATTTTGTTTTTTGTTAGCCTCTTTAAGCTCTAAAAAACACTCATCACTCTCCCCCACAGACGCCACGCTAATGCTTTTCACTAGGGCGCAATCAAACGCTTTTTTGCTGTCTAGCGCATAAATCAGATTATTGTAATCATCTTTAAAAGTCGCCCCAAACCTGAGCGTGACTAAAGCGTTTAATTTTTCCAAATAATTCTTTGTTTTATCGCCTAAAAATCGGTGTGGTTCGTCCATGATGGCGATGGGGCGGATACTGGCTAAAGCTTGCATGTAACTTTTTGCACCATTGAATAGATTCGTGTTTTCTAAACATGATTTATTGATAGTGTTTTTCTCTTTATTAAAAGCAGAAAAAGTCATCACCAACACACAGCATTTGTGATGGCTCGCTAAAATAAAGCTTTCAATATCTTCATAGCTTTCTAAATGCGTGTTAGAATACTCGCTTTTAAAAAACTCTCTTGTGATTCCAATACTCTTTAAAACCCCTAATTTAATGGCGTTGCTTGGCACTAAAACGATAAATTTTGACAAACCATATTCTTTGTGCAAGGCATAAATGCATTCCAAAAAACAAAAGGTTTTCCCGGTGCCTGTTTCCATTAAAATATCGCAGTTTAACGACTTCTCAATCCTCACGCTTCCTTGGGTTATTTTTTGCTCTGATTGCAAGTTTTGGATATTTTCTAATAAAAGATCTTTGACTTTTTCTGTTTCAAAAAAAGGGTTAAAAATCCTTTGAATGTCCTTTTCTGACTTTTCAAAATAGACCCCCTTAAACACCCCTAAAATTTGTTGCAAGCATTTTTCTTGATAATCCAATCGTTTGAATTTGATTTTCACCTCTACCCCCTACTTTTTAAATCGTTAATCTCTAAATGCAATTCATTCAAATTACTGCTCAACTCCAGATACAAATTATCGTTACTGATAGCGGGCATATACATGCTAATTTTTTCTACCCCCTTATCTTTCAAGTTTTCTAAAACTGCATTCATTTCTATATCCCCCACAATGAAAGCCGTATTTTCAGCCAGATACAAGGCATTTTCAATCAAGCAAGTTATAGGGGTAGTAAGCTCCAAACCCTCACACCATAAAAGATTGATTAAAATCGTTTGTGTTTCTCTTTGTTTGGGGTTAGAATAAACGAATAAATCCTCTTGCCCCACTTCGCCCAGATTTTTATGATAAATAACGCTCATTTCATCATCAATAATTTCAAACGCTTGAAAATGCGTATCCAAATGCGGGCAAGTTTCTTTGATTTTAGCCCCCGCTCTTTTAATCCTTTCTTCAGTGATGTCAAAAATGCTTGGAGAGGTGGATTTTAGGGTGTTTAAACAAAAGTCATGCACGCTTTTGTTTTTCTTGGGATCAATTTTTTCGTCTAACTGAACGAGAATGAAGCGCCTTTCTTTAAATGCGGCGTTCAAGCCATTAAATAACCCCCCCCCCCCTCACTTAATTTTTGATAATCGCTCTTATTACTTTCTAGCACCGCATGCGCGGTTGTCCCGCTCCCGGCGAAAAAATCTAAGATGAGATCGCCTTTTTCGGTAGTTTGCTCTATAAGAAAGCTTATCAATTCAACAGGTTTAGAATAATCAAAAATATTCTTAATATCAAAAATTGATTGCAATTTTTTATTTGACATGTCATTAGAGTATTTATTATCTAAAAATTCAATACTTGAAATGTTTTTAGTGCAGTTAAAATATTCTATTTTATAAGGCTTGCTATCAGATATTTTAGCCTTTGTGTAAGTTTTTGTATAAATTCTATTGTTTTTAACTTCTACAAAACCATTAGCCAATCCAAAGTCAAATTTTGCCTTACTCCAACGCCAAACCCAATCAATCGTTCCAAAATTACCTTTTTGCCTTTCAATATAAGTTTCTAATCCGCCAGCGTAAAACTTTTCATTACCGATTACAATTTCATAATCCATTTTTTTATTATATTGAAGTGAATTGTAATCTAAATTTTGATTTAATTTATACCCACCTCTTTCATTGTAAAATTCATCTTTTAAAGGATAGTCATTTTCATCAATATCAATCTGTTTAAAGCTGATACTATTCTTTTGATAGCATAAAACATAATCATGGTTTTTAGCGATTTGATTAGTGGATTTTCCTGCTCTTTTAACTAATCTTGGCATTTCAGCCACAAAATTCCTCTCTCCAAAAATCTCATCGCATAAAAGTTTGAGTTGGGCAGCTTCATTATCGTCAATAGAAATGAAAATCACGCCGTCTTTTTTAAGCAAATCTTTAGCGAGTAACAATCTAGGATACATGAAGCTAAGCCACCCGCTATGGCATTTTGACCCAAAAAGATTGTTGATATAATCCAATTTTTCTTTAGAATAATCCAATTGTTTTAAAAGCGCTTCGTTAGATTGTGAAAAATCATCGCTATAAATAAAATTCTCGTTTTTGGTGTTGTAAGGAGGGTCAATGTAAATCATTTTGATTTTTTCACTATAACTTTGTCTTAAGATTTTGAGAGCGTCCAAATTATCGCCCTTGATGAGAATGTGCTTGCTAGTGGATTTGTTTAAGGGTTTTAAAATCTTATCGTTTTTCTTAAAAGCTTGAGTTAAAGCGATTTTTTTACCCACAAAGTTCAACCCATAACCCTCTTCTTTTATCCCGCTAAAATCCCCTAATAACGCTTTTAATTTTTCTGTATCTAGCGTGAGTTGATTACCATTTTCCATGCTCAAGCAACCGGGAAAATAGCGATTAAAAATTTCTAAATTTTTTTCATTAACGCTTTTTTCTTCACAAACCTCTTTATTTTGCATCTCTATCCTTTATTTTAAATGATTTAAATTACCCAATTACACCTTAATTTTCAATGTTTCAATGTTCCATGTGAAACGCTAGCATTTTTTAAAAAATCCTGTTTCACTTCAGCGATAATGCTTTCATCTTTGGCTAAATCAATGTATTCAAAACTATTCCCGCTCTGCTCCCCACCCTGGAGTAAATCCCCGCTTTTTCTGTATTCTAAATCCAATTCGGCGATTTTAAAGCCGTCTAATTCATCAGCAAACTTTTCTAATCGTTCGTTTTCTTCTTGAATCGTGCATAAAAAACAATAGCCTTTCAAGCCATTACGAGAAACGCGCCCCCTTAACTGGTGCAAGGTCGCTAAGCCTAACCTTTCAGGCGCTAAGATCACCATCACGCTCAATCGTGGTAAAGAAATGCCCACTTCAATGAGCGTGGTCGCTAAAAGAATGCTCCCGCACTCTCTAAATTCTTCAATCACCTCTTCTTTGTTTTTATCTTGCCCTGAAGTGGTATAAACCTTTTTAAAGCGTTTTTGCCAAAAGCTTGCCCCCTCACTCAGCGATAAATAAGGGATTTTTTCGCTCTCATTCACAAGTGGGTAGACGACAATGACTTGATGGTTTTTAGCGATTTCTTCGCTAATTTTTTCCATCACTATTTTAAAATCTCTTTTATGCAAAACCAGAGTTTCAATTTCTTTAGGGTAAGGGATTTCTCTAATCATGGTCGTTTTCACAAACGCGCTTTTGGCTAGAGCTAAAGTGCGAGGAATGGGGGTTGCAGAAAATTGCAAAGAATGGGGTTTGTTGCCCTTGCTGCTCGCCATTTTTTCTAATTGGTAGCGCTGCTTGGTGCCAAATCGGTGCTGTTCATCAGTGATTACTAAAGCAAATTCATCTAAATCGCGCTTATCAAACAACAACGCTTGCGTGCCGATAACCACATGCGTGATTTTTTCAAACAAATGATTTTTTTTATGACTCCCGCCGAGCAACAATTCCACTTCAAAATAAGGGGGTAAAAATTTTAAGGCTTCGTTATAAAGCTGTTTAGCTAGAATAGAGGTTGGTGCCATTAAAAGGGTTTTATTGGGGTAGGCTAACACCATGCTCGCTAAAATCACCATCGTTTTCCCGCACCCCACATCGCCCACAATCAAACGCTTGCACGCTATAGAACTGGTGAGATCGCTTTGGATTTCTTTAATGGCGTTTTGTTGGTCGTTGGTGAGTTGAAAGGGTAAAGAAGCGATGAACGCTTTCAAGCGTTCGCTATTATTGGGGCATGCGATTTTAGCACTGAATTGCAATTTTTTGCGCTCTAAATTTTTCATATAAAAAAGCATTTCAATGTATTTTAATGCATTTAAATGTTGTGAAGGAAAATTTTTATTCGTTTCAAAATCCTTGACAAAATGCGGCGTGGGGAAAAAGATTTCTAACAATAAATGCGCGATATTCTCTTTAACGCCTTCCTTTTTTAAATTTTCTAATGAAATGAGTTTTTGTAAATTTTCTTGTATTTTTTTATGGTTTTTAACTTTTTTAAAAATTAAAGAAATTTTGCCAAATTCGGTAAGGATTTTAGGCGTGTTAATGATATAAGCTTGATTAAAAGAGCTTTGTTCTAATTTACCATAAATGAACAGACTCTCGCCGGTTTTAAACTGATTGTAATGGAACGCGCTGTAATTGAAAAAAACAAGCTCTAAATTTTTGTAAAATCGTTTGGAATAGGCAAAAATCTTTAAAACTTTGGCGTAGTTTCTTTTCTCTAAAATACCAACTTCTAAAACGCCGCTCAAGCCCAGCTCAAAATGTTCTAATAAATTCAAATCTTTATAGCTTTTGGGCGTATAAACAAGCAAAGCTTCTAAAAGCGATTTCACATTCAATGTTTTTAATAAATTATCTGTTTCTTGCAATTTGTTCTTACCCTAGCCAATCCTTAATCATTTTTATGATAAGATAGTCAAATTATACATTGACTTAAGGAAATTTAATTGATGAAATCTAAAATCACTCATTTTATCGCTATCTCTTTTGTTTTAAGCCTGTTTAGCGCATGCAAGGACGAGCCTAAAAAATCGTCTCAATCGCATCAAAACAACACTAAAACCACTAAAAACAATCCAATCAATCAAGCGAATAACGATATAAGAAAAATTGAGCATGAAGAAGAAGATGAAAAAGCCACCAAAGAAGTGAACGATTTGATCAATAACGAAAATAAAATTGATGAAATCAATAATGAAGAAAACGCTGATCCTTCGCAAAAAAGAACGAACAATGTTTTGCAACGAGCCACTAACCACCAAGACAATCTCAACTCCCCACTCAATAGGAAGTATTAAAGTGTGAAATTTTTTTCAAAGGATTTATTTAAAAAAGTAACCCCTTTATTTTTAAGCGTTTGTTTTTTAAGCCCTACCCTTACGCAAGCCAAAAGCCGTTTTTATGTGGCTTCTCAATACCAGGTAGGGAAAATGATCATGAAAAAATACAACGATCTCAAACGCACGATTGAAGGGGCGAGCTTTTCTTTAGGCTGGGAGATTAACCCCACTAATTATTGGTTTTATTCGCGCTATTACTTTTTTATGGATTACGGGAATGTCATACTCAATAAAAGAACGGGCGCTCAAGCGAACATGTTCACTTATGGCTTTGGTGGGGATTTGATCGTGGAATACAATAAAAACCCTTTGTATGTTTTTTCCCTTTTTTATGGCATGCAAGTTGCTGAAAACACATGGACGATTTCCAAACACAGCGCGAATTTCATCATTGACGACTGGCGCAGCATTCAAGGGTTTTCGCTCAAAACTTCCAATTTTAGGATGCTAGGTTTAGTGGGGTTTAAATTCCAAACCGTGCTATTCCACCATGACGCAAGTATTGAAGTGGGGATCAAATGGCCTTTTGCTTTTGAATACGACTCAGCCTTTGTGAGGCTTTTTTCTGTCTTTATTTCGCACACTTTCTACCTTTAAACTAATTCCAACCCCACCGGGCAATGATCGCTCCCTAAAATATCTTTATAGATTAAAGCGTCTTTTAAGCGCGTTTTTAAAGGATTAGAGCATAAAAAATAATCAATGCGCCAACCAATGTTTTTATCCCTTGCTTGTTGCATATAACTCCACCAGGTGTAAGCTTTTTCTTTGTTAGGGTAAAAATAACGGAAAGTGTCAATAAAGCCAGCGTTCAAAAGCTCGCTGAATTTTTCTCTCTCTTCATCGCTAAAGCCGGCGTTTTTTCGGTTGGTTTTGGGGTTTTCTAAATCAATTTCATTGTGGGCCACATTCAAATCCCCGCACACAATGACCGGTTTTTTCAACTCTAAAGCTTTTAAAAATTTCTTAAATTCCACTTCCCAACTCATGCGATAACTAAGCCTAGATAGGGCTTGTTGGGAATTAGGGGTATAAACATTCACCAAGTAAAACGACTCAAATTCGCAAGTTATCACGCGTCCTTCTTTGTCATGCTCTTCAATATTAATCCCATAGCTCACGCTTAAAGGTTCTTTTTTAGTGAAAGTTACCACCCCAGAATAGCCCTTTTTAATCGCGCAATTCCAAAAATCAAAATACCCCTTAAATTCAAAGGTGTTTTGTTCTTGCTGCATTTTAGATTCTTGAATACAAAAAACATCCGCATCAACGCTATTGAAAAAATCCATAAAGCCCTTAGTCATGCAAGCCCTTAACCCGTTCACATTCCATGAAATCAATTTCATTTTAATCCTTGTTTGATTTTGAGTGAATTATATCTTTTTAGTCATTTTTTTAAAAATTAAGCTTTATTTTACCTTTTTTATGTAATAATTGTTTTTTGCTTGGCTTGATAGCTCAGTCGGTAGAGCAGAAGACTGAAAATCTTCGTGTCGGTGGTTCGATTCCGCCTCAAGCCACCATTTCAAACTTCGTTGAATAAATAATTCCCCTTTTTGACACAAACCACACGAGAGTTTTCAATACTCAAAGGCGTGCTTTTGGCTCGTGGTTGCTCTTCTATTTCTAAGGCCATGCACACCCCTTCTTTAAAGCGCACATGGTTTTTAACCCATTCTTTATATTCGCTGCTTTCTTTGATTATATCGTTTAAATAATGCCCCTCATACACTTCCACAAATTCCATGAATTTTTCATTCAAATTCAATTCATTATGCGTTATTTCGCTTTTTCGTGTGGAAGAATAAGCCAATTCGCTGGTTTCATAAAAAGTTGGCTCTACTTGATCGTCTTGTTTGGGGCGCTCATATACGGCTTTCACTAATTGCGTGGTGATTTCATACTCACTCTCCCACGCTTGTTTTAAAGGCTCTTCTATCAGATAGCATTGCCTAGTCGTGCCGTCTTTTCGCGCTCTAGCCCTTTTGCATTTTTCCGTAGAGCTTCTGGCTTGAAGAATGGCGAAATTGTTTTTAGCTTCAAAAGTTTGCGGCTCTTCTAAAGGCTCTGTTTTATGAACGGAGATTTTAGTATAGGGGGTAATGATTTTACCGCTTTTATTTTCAGCGGTGCTGTAATCGCAAGGGGTAATGTCTGTCGCAGTCTGTCTGTCTTCATCAACGCGTTTTAAAATGCTTGGGCGATAGGCTTGCAAGTTTTCATCGTCATAAACCCACTTCCCGCATGCAAATTCTTTAACATTAGCATCTCTAACGGCTTGTTTTTCCACATTGTCCCTATTTTCGTTGCTTTCATTGTTTTCATCAATATCAGCGTTAGAGGTGTTGTTAGGGAGCGTTTTTTCGGTGGGTGGCGTTATAAAGAGGTTGTTTTCTTGATCTTCTGAAGAATGCTTTAAAGGGGGTTTAGTGTCGTTTGTTGGCGTTTGAGTTTCGTTAGTGGGGCTTATTTTGCTAGGAGTTATTAAAGGCTGTAAAAGGCTGTTTTTAGAGTTTTTAGAGCCTAGTTTGGACTCTGGGTAAGAAAAGTTTTGAGGGGATTGTTGCGATGAATGGGGCTTGTTTTGTGGTTTTTGCATGGGCGCGTTTAAAGAAGGCATTTGGTGCGCGTGCGACTCTTTCAATTCTTTTGAAGAAAAAACAATCTGGGTGTTTCTAGGGATAGTAGGGCGGTTAGGGTTTAAGGTCGTTTCTAAAGAAAGTTTTTCATCAAGGGGTTGATAGACGATTGCGGTGGATATGTGGGTGATAGTGAGCGTGAGTTTTTTGTGTGGGGAAATATTATAAACGCCTAAAACTTGTCTTGGTTCTTTAGAATCAAGGACTTTAGCCTTAAAAGTGCCTTTATGCGGTGAAGTTTTGATTTCTTCTAAAAGCTCGATCACAAGGGCTTGAAGAGGGTTAGAGAAAGTCAGAAAGAAAGATAGACAAAGGGTTTTTTTCATGCTTGTTCCTTTTTATTTTGGATTTTTGGATTATATCTTAAAAAAAGGTTTAGTAAAAGTTATCAATAAGTTATAGATAGGTAACACTTTAATTAATAATAATTAGTAACAGTAGTAAGGGCGTGAATGGATGGAATGAAAAATTAAAAAGCTTTAGAGGTGTGCGTTTTTAGGGGGGTTGTGGGATGTGAAAAAAAGTGAATGGAACGCTTTTTCATAAGCCTTTTTTCATTCACTTGAATTGAAAGCGGTTTTTTTGTCGTTCAATTCGTTCAAGCGGTTTTTGATTTCTTCTCTAAGGCTTGAGATAAAAGGGCTTTTTTCTTCTTCAAGCATTTTTTTAACGCTAGAATACATTTTAGAAATGCTTGAATGATCCTTTAAATCCAAAAATTGAGCGAGCGAGAGCGTTGGGTTAGGGGTATAAAGCCTGGCGAAATACACGACTAATTTCCTTGCTAGAGCGACATTTTTTTGGCGCGAAGAGACTTTGATTTCGCTGGATTTGAGATTCAAGCTTTGCGCGACAGCGAGTAAGATATTTTCCAAGCTTGAGCCTTCAGCATGATCTTTTTGCAAATCTTCTAAAACGGTTTTAGCGAGATTCAAATCAATGGGAGCGTTCATTAAGTTCGCGTTCACGCTGATTTTAATGATCGCGCCTTCCATTTGGCGGATATTGTCGCTGATGTGTTGGGCGATGTATTCCATCACTTCTTCAGGCAAAATGATTTGATTGAGCTGGCATTTTTGTTTGACAATGGAAAGTTTGGTCTCTAAATCAGGGGGCATGACTTTAGCGGTTATCCCCCATTCAAAGCGCGATTTTAAGCGATCTTCTAAGCCAGCGATGTTTTTAGGCGATCGGTCTGAAATCAATACGATTTGTTTGCTGTTGGCGTGCAATTCGTTGAAAGTGTGGAAAAATTCTTCTTCTAGTTTGGGTTTTCCTTGCAAAAATTGAGCGTCATCTAACAAGAAAAAGTCGCAATGGCGGTATTTTGCTTTAAAAGAATCCATGGTTTTGTTGTCTAAATGCTTTAAAAAGTCTGTCAAAAAATCTTCTGAAGTGACTAACACGACTTTTTTATGCTTTTTTAGGGCATGGTTACCGATAGCGTTTAAAATGTGCGTTTTGCCTAACCCTGTGCCGCCATAAAAAAGCACCGGGTTATAAGGGGGGGTATCGCTTTGGGCGACTTTTTTAGCGATTTCATAAACGGTGTTGTTGCATGAGCCTACGACAAAATTTTCAAAAGTGTAAGAGTCTTTGACGCTCGTTTTTATGGCTTTGTAATTGATATTAGCTTGGGCGCTAATTTGGATTTTAGGCGCTACTTCAATACGCACGTCCACGCTATGGGCTAAATGCATGCCGACTTTATTTTGGCTTAAAATTTCTTTAAGCAACGCGCCGTATTTAGCTGTAATCGTGGTGCATAAGACTTGGTTGGGGGCATAAAAAAAGGCAATATCGCTCTTGCTCGCGTTAGGGTTGTATTTGAGTTGGCTAAAGTAATTTTCATATTCTATGAGACTAACTTTAGGATTTTGTTTGACTAGCGCCAAGATTTCTTTTTCAATATTGTTGTTGGTATCCATGGCGTTATTATAGCGTGAATAAGTGGTGAATGAAAAAGGAATAACATGTGAATGAAATGTGAATGAAGCCTTAAAATTAAGGTGTTTCTTTTAAGGGTTTGTCTATAATGCTTGCTTTATAATAAGCTAATGGATGCAAAAAAAAGGATTTTCATGCTGCTTTGCGCGGGAAGGAATGAAACTTTAAAAAAAGCGACGCCTATTGGTGTGGGCTTGATAGAGAGCGCGATTAATTTAACGAGAATGTGTTTAAAAAACCCTGATACAGAAAGCCTTATTTTTATAGGGAGCGCTGGGAGTTATAGCCCAGAAATTGAGCTTTTAAGCGTGTTTGAAAGCGTTTGCGGCTATCAGATTGAAGAGAGTTTTAGCCATTTAAACAGCTACACGCCTTTGGATAATTTCATTCAAATAGAAACCAAAGAGGAAGCTCTTTTTGAAAGGGTGGGCGTGAATAGCAGTAACTATATCCACACCGGCGAAATGTTTGCTAAAAAAATGGTTCAAAAGGGCGTTTTGTTAGAAAACATGGAGTTTTTTAGCGTTTTAAGCGTGGCTAAGGCGTTTTCTTTGAAGGCTAAAGGGATTTTTTGTGTGAGTAACCATGTGGGGCTTAACGCGCATCAGCAATTTAAAGAAAACCACGCCAAAGTCAAACAGATTTTAGAAAACATCATTGATAGTTTAATAATTTAATAGTTTAGCTATCATGGAGCATTCTAAATTAAAGGCGATCACATGTTTGAAAAAATACGCAAGATTTTAGCGGATATTGAAGATTCGCAAAATGAAATTGAAATGCTTTTAAAATTAGCGAATTTGAGTTTGGGGGATTTTATTGAGATTAAAAGAGGGAGCATGGACATGCCAAAGAGCGTGAATGAAGCGTTTTTTACGCAATTAAGCGAAGAAGTGGAACGCCTAAAGGAGCTTATTAACGCTTTAAATAAGATCAAAAAAGGGTTATTGGTGTTTTAAATGTGCGGGATTGTAGGTTATATAGGGGATAGCGAGAAAAAATCCGTTCTTTTAGAGGGTTTAAAGGAATTGGAATACAGAGGCTATGACAGCGCAGGTTTAGCCGTATTGAGCGGCAATCGTTTGGAAGTGTTTAAAACTCAAGGGAAATTAGAAAACCTTAAACTAGAGCTTAAAAATAAAGAGTTTTTGGATTTTGGCGTGAGTATCGCTCACACCAGATGGGCGACGCATGGGAAACCAAACAGCGTGAACGCCCACCCGCATTTTACAGAAAATTTAGCCTTAGTGCATAACGGGATCATTGAAAATTATGCGAGTTTGAAAAAAGAATTAGAAAATAAAGGGCATGCGTTTTTGAGCCAAACGGACACGGAAGTGATCGCGCATCTTTTAGAAGAAACGCTTAAAAGCGAGAGCGATTTATTGAAAGCCTTTGAAAAAAGCATTAGCCTTTTAAAAGGGAGTTATGCGATTTTAATGCTCCATAAAAGGGCCAAAGAGAGCTTGTTTTACGCTAAATCTTCTTCGCCTTTGATCGTGGGTAAGGGCAAAGAGGGGTTGTTTTTTGCATCCAGTTTGAGCGTGTTAGCCCCTAAAGTGGAGCAATTTGTCATTTTAGAAGAAAACAGCGTGGGGCAAATTTCTTTAGAGAATTTTAAAGATTTGAAAAATATTGAAAACATGAAAGATTACGCCTTTGACAATAAGGATTATTCTAAAGGGAATTTCAGGAATTATTTAGAAAAAGAGATTTATGAGCAGCATAGCAGTTTGTTAGAGTGTTTAGAGGGGCGTTTGGAAGCCTTGAATGTGTATTGCGAGATCGATCCTCAATTTTTAGAAAATGTGAGCGAAATCACGCTGTGTTCTTGCGGGAGCAGTTACCATGCGAGTTTGGCGAGCGTGTATTTGTTTGAAAGATTGGCCAAAATAAGAACGAGGGCCATTTTAGCGAGCGAATACCGCTACGCCAATTTCAAAAGCAACCCTAACGAGCTTTTTATAGCGATTTCTCAAAGCGGGGAAACCGCTGACACTTTAGAGGCTTTAAAATTAGCCAAAGCGCAAGGGCTTAAAACCATTAGTTTGTGCAACGCCCCTTTTAGCATGATGAGCCGCATTAGCGATCACACGCTTTTGATTAGAGCGGGGGTAGAAAGGAGTGTGGCATCCACTAAGGCGTTTTCTTCGCAAGTGATGCTTTTATGGCTTTTGAGCGTGTATGTGGGCAAACAATTAGGGACGATCTCTAAAGAAGAAGAAAAGATCCAAGCTAAAAACATGCTAGATAGCGTGAATGCAATGAAAATAGAGCCTAAATTGCATGAAAAAATCAAGCGCCTATCCAAACGCTACTTGCATGGGCATGGCTTTTTTTATATCGGGCGCGATGTGTTTTACCCTCTCGCTTTAGAGGGGGCGTTGAAACTCAAAGAGATCAGCTACTTGCACGCTGAGGGGTATGCGAGCGCAGAGATGAAGCATGGGCCTATCGCGCTAGTGGATTCTAACCTTTTTACTATTGCGTTATTGTCTAAACATTTGTTGTTTGACAAAACCAAAAGCAATATTGAAGAATTGAGCGCAAGAGATTCCACGATTTGCGTGTTAAGCTCTGAAATTTTAGAAATCGCTGATGATTTTATCCAATTAGAAGAGAGTGAAAGCTACATGGAAGAATTTTTCCGCATGAATTTAGCGATGCAACTTTTAGCTTTAGAAATCGCTATGCGCTTGAATCACGATGTGGATCACCCAAGAAACTTAGCTAAAAGCGTGACCGTGGAATAAAAAGCGATATAGGAGTCAAATAATGGAAGTGATTTGTAAGCATTACACCCCTTTAGACATTGCAAGCCAGGCGATCCGCACTTGCTGGCAAAGTTTTGAATACAGCGATGGTGGAGGTTGTAAGGATAAGGAATTAATCCATAGGGTAGGGAATATCTTTAGGCATTCTTCCACTTTGGAGCATCTTTATTACAATTTTGAAATTAAGGGTCTGAGTAGGGGGGCGTTGCAAGAATTGAGCCGACACCGAATAGCGAGCTTGAGCGTGAAATCAAGCCGTTACACTTTAAGGGAATTAAAAGAAGTGGAGAGCTTTTTACCCCTTAATGAAACGAATTTGGAGAGGGCGAAAGAGTTCTTGGTTTTTGTGGATAATGAGCGAGTGAATGCAATGAGCGTTTTGGCTTTAGAAAATCTAAGGGTTTTATTGAGCGAGCATAACATTAAAAACGATTTAGCCAAATACGCCATGCCTGAAAGCTATAAAACGCATTTAGCTTATAGCATTAACGCTAGGAGTTTGCAAAATTTATTGACTTTAAGGAGCAGCAATAAAGCCTTAAAAGAGATGCAAGATTTAGCCAAAGCCTTGTTTGACGCTTTACCTAGTGAGCATCAATATTTGTTTGAGGATTGTTTGAAGCATTAAGCATAAAAAATTATCGCTTGATTTTATGTTAGTTTTTTATTGCTGATTTTTAAACGCCTTGTTTTAGCGTTTGATTGGATAAAAATTTTAAGTGGGTTTGTTGTAAAATTTTATCACGCCCCATAGTTGCAATATGGGGCAAATCCAAGTAAGGAGCATGTTATGTCAAAGCCACATAACAAACGCTCTTGGAGATCATTATACTTTGAGTTTGCTTTTTTGGGGCTTAAAGTAGTCGTTTCTGTGAAACGCTGAGTTTTCTAAGAGCGTTCCCTTAAGCTTTCAAGCTTAGGGGTTTCCTTTATGAGTGGGTTTGTCCTTAACTTTGGGGCGTTAATTATACCTTTTTCATTCAAATTCTTAACTTTGTTTTTATATTTAATGATAAAAATTTTAAGCGGGTTTGTT
>NZ_CBOM010000026.1:0-16101 GCF_000476275.1 Helicobacter pylori SA213A | reverse complement strand
TTGAATAACACTAATAGCAACAATAAAGGCATGTAAAAAGTCAATGAAATAATCTTTTTCACATAAGACACTAAAAAACCTCTAGTCTGCTGAAAAAAACCTAGCGGTAACATAAAAATAACTAAAGACAAGTAAATAATTTTTTCTAAATAAGTCATGAAAACATAACAGAAAACTTTGAACAACAAAAACAATTCTAATCCTAAAATAACCAATAACAAAACAGCTGCAATAAGAGTTTTTGGGGATAGCCCATTATTAATTGTGAAGTCTTCATATAGCTTATTCAAACTACTTAAAATTTGTCTGACATGGAATGAAATATTAGCGTTAGTGATGCTGTGGCGTGCGTCTATCTTCTTATATTCTCCTGCACTATTTGTTTGATATTCCTTAATCACATTAGAAATCCCAGCATTTAGCAAATTAGCAGGTGCGTCAAAAATTTCTGTTACATGATTTTGAAAAGCAAAACTAGAGCGACCATCACCGCTACTAGAACCATCAGATTTAAAAGCGTAATGATACAAAGAAAGGTATCCCACAAATACAAAAAGCATTAAAAAGGTTTTGATTTCAAATAAATCATTGTTTTGATAGCGTTTAAAGGAATACAAAAGGATCAAAAGCACTCCTAAGACCATACCAAAAGGTTGGACAACATTGGCTAAAGGCTCGCCAATTCCCTTCAAGATCTTGTTAGAAAACGAAACAAAAAATCCAAGAATTTCGCTGTAAAGCCCATCTGCTTGCACAACTAAAGAATCTTGCTTATTGTAAAATAAATAAGCACCCATTCCTATGACAGCTAAAGCACCAAGCACTAAAGGATTAGAAAGAAATGGCAAGGCAAGTAGTGGAGCGGCCATGTTATTTGATCTCCAACATTCTTCTATTTCTTTCACCAGCAGCTATTCTCATAGCAGCCGAGCAATCCACTTTATCGCCTCCTTTTTCAAAGCATTCGCTATCCTTTTTTAAAGCTTCTTCTATATGGTTTTTATAATATTCTTCCCTTTCTTTCACTTGTGATAGATAATGAGCATGTTTCAAATCTTCTATTTTGTATTTTATAACATCCCAAAAAACCACCACTAAAAGCCCAAAAATCCCTAACAAAATCCATGAATTTAATCTGCTTTTAAACATACAAAATCCTTTGTGAAATATTTGACTAATTTTAACACAATAACCCTTATTTCAATACGGATTAAACGACTGAATATTATCAGAGCTTGGAACTTCATTATTGCTATTTGAATTCACGCCACTTGCCTTTCCTACACTACCATTAGGGAAACCATAAGCGTCCAATTTAGCCCTATAGACTTTTTCTATTTCTTGTTGTTTTTGTTTAAGATTTTCTTGATGCTCTTTGTTATCTTTTAGAGCGTCAGTAGGAATAATATCTTCAAAATAGCCCATTTGTTGCTTGAATGCATAGCTTTGCATTTGCGCCATTAAACCCAGTGTCTTATTCATGAAGCTTAAATTTTGAGCGATTTCTAAAGCAGTTTCTACGCTTAATTGCTGAAATCGGTGTTTGTAGTCATTGAACACTTTAGCGGCTGCTTCACCTTTTTTGCCAGCAATATCCCTACTATAATCTAAATTAAGCTCATCAAATTGCACTTTTAAGCGATTAACATTGAGCATATTAGGGATGCACTCGCTTTTGCCATTTCTGTTTTCTTTTTTGCAATAACCTTTTTTAACATTCTCATCGTTAAACCCAAAAGTTTTAACGCCCAGTTCATTATCCATTTGACTAAACGCTCTATCTTGGGAAGCTACAGCAAGCTGTTTGACTTTAGCATACACATTTGAAGCGATTTGTTTTTTCAATTCTTCTTTTTCAGCTATAAGTTTTTCATAAGCCGTATAGTCGTTATTGAGTAGAGCTAAAGTCATTTGGCTGTCTAATAATTGGATTTTTTTAGCCGCTTCTAAATTGCCTTTTTGAATGCAAATGTATTCTAATAAGGCTCTGCCTTTAAGTCCGGCTCCTAAATCGGTCGCTGTTCCTATTTGAGTGTTGCCTATGGCGTTAGCAAAATCCTTTAGAGCCTTTGTGTCAGCGTTTTCTTTGCCCTTGCTCGTGAAAAATTGGTGTAAGTTTTTCTCTGTAGGACTTGCGTCCTGACTGACATCCCAATTGAGTTCAGGGCATTTTTCAGAGATTCGTTTGGCTGCAATTTGATTGCGTATATCATAGTTTTGTGCATTTTCTTTGATCCTTTCAGCATTGGCTTGAACTTGTTTGGCAAAACTTTGGATTTTTTCTACATACTGCATGGGATTGGGGACGCTTAAAATACTGCCTGTTAGAAATTGATTGGTTTTATTCAAAACATCATTCACTTTGTTGATGGAATTAAGCGTCTGATTAGTCCTATCTAATGTGTCTTGAGCGAGCTTGATCCTTTCAGTGATAGTGGCTAAATGTTTAGCCCACTTGCTTTCATCCCATGCTCTTTTAGCACCATTCCAAGCGTTCTGCGTAGGGTTATCCACAATCATAGCCACAGCGTTTAAGTGGTTTAAAGCAACCGCCAACAACAAAATAAGGGATTTTTTTAAAAAAGTCTTCAACGCTTTCATGCCTTATCCTTGAAAGGGTCTATAAATCAGTCTTTGAGTGCAAGAAATTTTATTATCATGCCAACGATACCAATTTTTACCAATCTTTGTGTTTTCACTCCAAATGTTATATTGAGAGCAAAATCCTTCATTCTGATTGAGGTAGTAATTAGACCAATCAATATAGCCTTGCGATTGTTTAAGTTCATTATCCTTGTAATAGCCTTGATGGATTTCTACATACTTCAAATAATCATTGCTCAAATTCAATTCGTTTTTCAAAACGCTTTGAGTCCTGTTGATGGTGGTTTGAGTGGTGATAAGATTATAGGTTGTGGGGCTTTCATTATCTTGGGCTGGGCGTAAATAAGGTTGAGTGGTTTGAGTGGTAGTGGTTTTGTAAGTGGCGCTCCAATCGGTGATACTAGGATCAGTATGGAAATATTGCGGTTGGCAACGATTGACTCCATAAGGTTTTTGGCATTGTTCTCTCTCACCATAATTTTTTCTTTCTATCTTAAAATAATGGCTTGTAGTAATATCGCTTAAGACTTTAGAGCTGGACACACCCATTACATAAGGGCTAACAACCGCACCACTTTTAATCCCTGCTTCAAAATTGCAAGGCGTAACTTCTACCCATTCGCCATTAAGCTTGTTATAGCTTTTTAACATTGTAGGTCTTTTGGCTTCTAATTTAGCGTCATTGTATTCCCATTGACCGCATGCAAATTCTTGATATTGTGAGCTTAATTGGGTAGCAATCCCACGATTTAAAATCTGTTGTTTGTTAGGATTGTTTGGATCATTGTAATACTGATCTATTATGGGCGTTAAGGTTTGGGTTTTATCATTTTTTTCATACCTAACAATCCTGTCTTGCACCCTTGCATAATCGCTGCAAGGCACAGCGACATGGATTAGATTATCCATCCCACGAAACACGATTTCAGTTTGGAAGGTTTGAGTTTTCCCCATACCATAACCTTTATCGCTCGTGGTTTGTAAGGCGCATTTGCTGTCATCTTTGTAAAGTTGCATGGCGTATTGAGCGCCTTGCAAATCCACACAACCACCGATATTTTGCGTTTTGTTTTCTCTATCTACATAGTAGTATTGCGTTTGCTTGATAGCCTTACCGGCTTCAAAATCGTATCTATAAGCGCATTTAGTGTCATCTCTTAAAGCGTTCATAGAAATACAAGAACCATCTTTAGCGATAACATCTAGTTTCATCGTATTGTTGGGGCTTAATTCAGGAACTTTACAATACTGGCTGGAGTAATTGTTTTCTTGCGAGTTAGGATTAATGGCGCTATTAGAACTACTGCCATTAGTTGGGCTGTTATTAGGATTATTGGAATTGTTTGTGCCACCATTACCAAAAGGAATAGGGAAAAAACCCCCATTCCCTAATCCCCCACCACTTGAGCTATTATTATTAAAATTGTCATACCCTCCTGTGTTGTTGTTAGTAGAGCCATGATTAGTGAAATTGTTCTCATAACCCCCTACAGAGCCACCGCTTGAAGAGTTAGATCCATTCACTCCGTCCACCCCTAACACGCCATCTGTATCAATACCACTGCCCACGGCATTATTATTTGAATTATTTCCATTACTCCCACTGCTCCCATTTATCCCATCGTTGCCATTTACCCCATAGCCATTACTCCCATTTGCACCATCTTTACTATTGGTAGCGTTATCATTGGAGCTGTTAGGGTTGCTAAAAGGCGTGTTAGCATACATAGGGTCATTGGTAGCGTTGGTTTGAGCGGTGTTTTCTAGCTTTTGGTATTCTTCTTTACTAATGCCTAAAATCTTAGCCACTTCTTCAGCATTCTCGCCTTTTAAAACAAGGAGAGTGGATTTTTTAATCTTGGCGTTAGGAGGTATTTTTAAACTGGTTTTAGCGGAGCTAGTCAAAGGAAACGATTGATTGTCTCTTAAAAGACTGGTGATTTCTATATCTATGCTGTTAGTTGCGTTGTTTCTAAAATAAAACCCATGAGCTTCTACTTTAAACACTCTCTTGCCTAACACCACCCTGCTTTCTATCGCTCCATTAGGCAAATTAGCGTCAATTTCTTTAGTGGTGATAATGCTTAAAGCATAAGCTGGACTAAATAAACCTAATAAAAACGCTCCTAGAATAAAGCAGAAAAATAAAAAATGGTTATATGAACAAGTTTTCATTTGTTTTTGCTCCTTTATTTCAATTCCACTAAAAACTTTAAACGCTTGATCAACTTGCACCATCAAGCGTAAATCACGCCATTTGACATTGTTTGAAAAAGCTTTTGTTGGGGGATTTTTGTGTTGATTTTTCATCAGCGCTCCATTCCAACATTTTTGGATTTAGTTTTTTTTGAATACAAATAAACACTACGCTCACTAGCATTACCGGTAGCGACTTTATAGGGAGTTTTGTTGTTGTAAGCTTCGCTAAATTTTTTGCCAACATAATTGCCATTAGCGTCCATTTGATTTTCAAACATGTCCGCTACAAGCTTGTTGTAGTCGGTATTTGAAGTTAGATCCAAATTTGAAAGCGAATGATTTTGTTTAGAGTTATTGGTTTTATTGTTAAGCTCTTTTACATTATTTTGTCCTACATTATTTTGAGTGGTGCTGTTTTCATTAAAATGAGATAATTTAGAATTATTTTGTGTTAATTCTTCACTCATAGAGGCGTTTTCTTTGCTTGCTTCTTTGCTTCCAAACTCCCATGATTTGAAAGTTCTTGCATCTATTTCATTGTTTTCTAAAGCGGTGTTTAAAGCTTGTTCTTCGTTTGCATTTAAAGGCTGTAGTATTTCTTTTTCTTTTTTAGGGATTTTAAGTTTTTCAGCAATATTTTCATTGAGAATACCCAATGAATGATTATAAGTTCTAATTAAAAAGCTTTCTGTTTTATTGATGGGCAAGTGTGCGACATTTTTTCTAATGGCATACTCAGTGGTCTTATTGATATTTTTATTGTGCAAAACCGCTTCTATTAGGCATTCTTGTAAAAATTCCTTATGACTAGGCATTAGATTGCTTTTTTTGTTGTTGATTATCAATAAAAGCACTTGTATTTCTTCATTAGTCATGCCGTTTTTAGCTCTTTCTTTTAGAAATTTTTTAAATTCCTTATCGCTAAATCGCTTGTTAGAGCCTTTTTCTTTTTCATTAAAATGATTTTTAGCTTCTTCAACGCGACTTCTTAAAACACTAACGCCTAAAGAGTGGTTAAAACCCAGTGTTTCTTTTTCCTTGCTTTCCAGTTCTTCTTCTTTTGAAGTTTCTTTTTTGTCAAGGGGAACAAGTTTGCCGTTTTCCTTATTATCTTCATTGTTTTGCAATCCGCTTTCTCTTTTTTGATCTCTAATAAGAGCAATCTCTTGTTTTTCTAAGTTTTCTAAAGATCCAGTGAATGCATCTAATAATTCACTTGAATTTTCATCATTGTCAAGGCTGGGATCATAATCTCTATTGGTCTGATAAAATTCTAGTTGCTCTTTAAAAGAGAGGCTGTTTAACTCTTGCATGAATTCTTTGACCAACTCGTTATCTTGAGCTTTAATCATCTCATTTTTATCCTTAGCGAAAGCCAAATCTTTCATAAAGGCTTTCATCATGTCTTTAGACTTATCATTAGAACCAAACATCTCATACCAATACAGAAAAATGCTTTTAAGGTCTTTGAGGTTTTTTCTTGCTTTGTCTATCATGATAAGTTACCTTTCAATACCGCTAGAATCTTTATTTTTCTTTTGATAATAGCTTTGAGATTGAGAGCGTGTTTGGGTTTGTTGCTTTGTTTCATTTGCTAATTGATTGTATTTTTCATTTTTAAGCAGAGTGTAGCTACGCATCTTTTCTAGTAAAGCTTCATTTCTATTATCTAGAGACAAATCTTTATGTAAATCTTCGTAAATAATGTTTGTATTGTCTCTTTTTTCTTGCGAATAATCTTTTTGATGGAAGAGCCTAGTCTTATAGGCATAGTTTAAGAGCTTGTCCAAGTTTAAAGGTTTGATTTTTTCCTTGTTAATGCTTGGAAACATTTCTACATTATAAACAAACTTGAATTGTGCTTGAGACTCAATGTCTCTGTAGGCAGGTTTGAACACCTTTTGGCCATTTTCAATGACAGGAAACTGCTTGTGTTTAGGTTTTTTAGTGTTTTTATCAATCACTAATTCGCCATTATTATCCACTAAAGGCACAAGCTCTTTGTTTTTGATAAACATCAAACGAACAGGCGAGATTTCTTTATTTTGAGTGGCTTTAAAAATCGCATCTCTTTCTTCTTTGCTCGCTCCAAGCATTTTAGCTTCCTCTAAACTCACCCATGCATTACTTTTAAACCCCAAGCGGTTCTTTTCCATATCTAAAAGCATGTCGTTAAGATTGCAATAAGGTTCGCCGTTTAAAGCGTTATGTCCTCTTTCTTTGTTAGCCACTATTTCAGGCTTGTCCCAAAAAGGCGAGTTTTTTTCTTTCAAACCTTGAATAATCCTTGTTTTAAGATAATTGATTTGACCGGATTTAGCTTTAAGTAAAGCTTCTTTGCTTTCTGAATTATCTGGTTGATTGGGTGTTTTTTGTGCCTTATTTTCTTCTGAATTGTGTGAATAGTTTGAATTTTGTGGTGGCTCTTGCTTAAGTTCTCCCCTTTCTAATAAGATGTTTTGCAAATAATCAATCATGCTATTGATTTGTGCATCGCTTAAGTTGTTAAGATTATTCACCTTCTTCTCCTTGTGGGTTAGATTTTGCAAAATCTCTTTGAGCGATGTATTCTTCGTGTTGGGTTTCTACGCTCAATTCATCGCAAAACCCAGCTTCATAGAAAGCGTCTTGCTCTAATGTGTTTTCATTTTCTTGCATAATAGCTCCTTAAAAATATTGATGAGAAAAAACTTGCCATAAGTAAGGTAAATGAAAAAAGGCACATGGATTTTAAAAAATGCTCTAATTTTGAAAAAAATGTGCGTTTCTTTATTTCTCAAATTTGGTTTTACTTATTGAAACCTACTCCAAAGGACTACACATGCAAAAAAAGAAAGCTAAAAACCAACAACCGAATTTATTTAGCATCTTAGATAATGGCGATACTGCAACAAACAACCCTATTGAAGAATCAGACAAGGACAATGAAATACAAGATCCACTCCCTTATGTCGTGAAAACTCAAATCAATAAAGCAAGCATGATTTCTAGAGATCCTATTGAATGGGCAAAGTATTTAAGCTTTGAAAAACGAATATATAAGGATAATAGTAAAGAAGATGTCAATTTCTTTGCTAATGGTGAGATAAAAGAAAGTTCTCGTGTTTATGAAGCGAATAAGGAAGGGTTTGAAAGGCGCATCACTAAAAGATACGATCTGATTGATACCATAAGAAATAGAGAATTTTTCACAAGAGAAATTGAAATCCTAACCTACACAAACAGCTTAGAAGAATTGAAAGAGCAAGGTTTAGAAATCCAATTGACCCACCATAATGAAACGCATAAGAAAATCTTAGAAAATGGCAATGAAATCGTTAAAGAATACGACTATCTTAAAGATATTTACCAAGAAGTAGAAAGAACAAAAGATGGTGGATTGGTAAGAGAAATAATCTCCAGTATTTCTAGCGCTGAGTGTTTTAAGCTCTATAACAAACTGCCTTTTGAATCAATAAACAATGAAAATACCAAATTGAATACTAACGACAATGAAGAAGTTAAAAAACTAGAATTTGAATTAGCTAAAGAAGCACATGCTTTAATCCTAGAGCAACAATTGCTTTCAGCAACAAATTATTATTCTTGGATAGATAAAGATGATTATGCATCTTTTGCTTGGAAAATGCATAGGCTTATCAATGAAAATAAACTCAAAGAAAACCATCTCAGCGCAGATAACGCTAATAAGATTAAACAATTTTTCTTTAATAATGGTTTTATTTTAGGCTGGACTAAAGAAGAGATAAGCGCTATACAAGAAAACAGAGATTATTCTTTAAAAAGCGCTCTTTTAAGTTTGGAAGAAATCGCTCAAGCAAAAATTGAATTGCAAAAATACTATGAAAGCGTTTATCTTAATGGCGATGGGAATCAAAGAGACATCAAACCTTTTAAAGAAATCTTAAGAGACATCAACAATTTTGAAAAAGCTTACAAACAGCGTTATAACAAATTGGTAAGCTTGAATGCAGCAATCATTCAAGCTAAAGAGGGTAGTAATGAGCGGCAAAATTCTAACGCAAATAACAATAACACTATTAACAACACAATAGAGACTAATACTTCTAACAATATTATTAAAAATAATGATAATAATCATCTAAATTTAAGCATGGTTGATTTAGAATTAGAGCAACAAAATTTAGGAGAACCAAATGGAAAAGAAAGAACAAATCGTGCAGATGAGCCGAGCAGAGCTAGAGCAGGAATTCCGCAAGAAATTCACCGCAGAAGCGAACATGGAGGACAGCAAGAGAGAGTGGAGCGATCGAGTGATGAAGAATTTTCACACCAAGACCCTAGTTTATTTATTGAGCCTAGAGAGCAGAGAGAAACAAGAGGAATTTATAGATCTAGCGACCAACAGGCAGTTTCAGAAAAACCCCATAGAGAGCGAGATAGATTACATGAACATGTATCTAGAGGAGATGGAGTATCAGCAAGAACAGATAGCAATGGAGCATCAAGTCAAGCAAGCCGAATGGAAAATGGAGCAAGAAGCGAAGAAAAGAGGGATAATCCCAGCGATGAGAGAGGAGTATCACAGCCACCGCAATCCCAAGCTCATCAACAAAATAGCTCCAGAGATTTGGGGCTTTCTCTCTCTAGAGAACAGCCAGGACAGACTGGACGCTTACGCCTTTTTGATCATGGACAGATGGGTTCATTATTTCCCACAGACCATGAAAACCAAAGATCAAAGAACGATAATAAGCTTGATAAAAGCAGTGATAGAGCAAACGAAAATGGAGACAGAAGCCCTAGACAGAATGGAAGCGCAAATCAAGAGGGCGCAAGGGGTGAGCGATATGGAATTGCTCAAGGAAGCTCAAATCAATCAATATTACCACCTACTCAAAGCCAATTATATCCTGCAGGACTCAGCGCATCAAATGGACTTGGAAACCTTGAAAAAAACAGGGATCAAGAGAGAGGACTTTTATCAAATTTAGACAATTTAAAAGGCTTGCTTAACGCTATTCAAAACAACACCATAGCAAATGAGCCTAACTTTAGATCTAGGCTCTTAGAAGCCATTCAAAACAACGAGCCTTTAAAAGATAGTATTGTAGGGACACAACTCCTTAAAGACCCTACGACTAAAGTCTTTTATGACAAATTCCAATTAAAAATCAGCTCCACAAAAATCTTAGAGATTTTAGAAAATCGCATTCAAAAATCCATTGAAACAACGAATGAAACCTTAAACGCATTCAATGCACTGGATAGTCAAGCCATTGATAAAAACGCTATCTATAATAGCGTAGGATTAAAACCCACGCAAGAGAGTGAAATAACAGATAATAGCGTAGAGTTTAATAACGCTCAAAAGCAAGACACACAAGAAAACACGCAAACCACGCTAAAACAAGAAACGCAAGAGCAAGAAACACCAACCACGCCATCCATCGCCCTTAATCCTAAAATAGATTTTAAACCGAGCGAAGAAGTTTTAATTAAGGGAGCTAAAAACCGCTATAAGGCTAACATTAAAGCCATTGAACTCTTAAAAGAATTGCAAGCCAAACAAGAGATCTTAAAAGGCGATTATCACGCCACTCAAGAAGAGCAAGAAATCCTAGCGCAATTTAGCGGATGGGGTGGGTTAGAAAGCTACTTTAAAAAGGATCAACACCCTGAAGAATTTAAAGAATTAAACGCCTTACTCACTAAAGATGAATTTAGAAGAGCTTATTCAAGCACAAGAGACGCTTATTACACCCCTAAATTAGTTATTGATAGCATTTATCAGGCTTTAGATCAATTAGGGTTTAATAACGATAACCATCAAAAAGAAATCTTTGAACCCAGTTTAGGCACAGGTAAATTCATCGCTCATGCGCCAAGCGATAAGAATTACCGCTTTATTTGCACAGAATTAGATCCTATTAGCGCTAATATTTCTCAATTCCTTTACCCTAATCAAGTCATCCAAAACACCGCTTTAGAAAACCACCATTTTTATCAAGAATACGATGCGTTTGTGGGCAATCCTCCTTATGGCAATCATAAAATCTATAGCTTTTATGACAAAGAATTGAGTAACGAGAGCGTTCATAATTACTTTTTAGGGAAAGCTATCAAAGAATTGAAAGATGATGGCATAGGAGCGTTTGTGGTGAGTTCTTGGTTTATGGATGCTAAAAACCCTAAAATGAGGGAACACATTGCGCAAAACGCCACTTTTTTAGGAGCGATAAGATTGCCTAATAGCGTGTTTAAAGCAACAGGCACTGAAGTGACTAGCGACATTGTGTTTTTTAAAAAAGGCGTTGATAAAGCAACCAATCAAAGCTTCACTAAAGCTATGCCTTATTACGACAAGATCATTGATAACTTGGATGATGACACCCTTTTTGCCTTGCAAAACAACCGCTTTGATAGTTTTATTCCTAGCGATCAACTTAAGATTGTCAATGCGATTGCAAGCCATTTTGGTTTCCAACAAGAAAAATTGCAACGCTGGTATGAAAAAATAGACACCGCTAACTTTGGCTATAAAGAACAAGACTATAAGATCATCAAAGACTTCATTGATAAGGTTGGCGAGAATAATATCAATCTCAACGAACAAACCTTAAATGAATACTTTATCCACCACCCTGAAAACATTCTAGGGCATTTGAGTTTGGAAAAAACCCGCTATAGCTTTGAAATCAATGGCGAACAAATTTACAAATACGAGTTGCAAGCTTTAGAAGATAAAAGCTTAGATTTACCCCAAGCTCTCAATCAAGCGATAGAAAAATTGCCTAAAGATGTCTATCAATACCATAAGACTACCCTTAAAACAGACGCTCTCATCATTGATGCAAATAACGAACGCTATCAAGAAGTTCAAAAGCTTATCAAAAATTTAGAAAGGGGGGAATTAGTCAAGTGGGATAATCTCTACTACAAACTGGAGCAAGATAATGAAATAGGCATCTTTTTAAGACCCACTAAAATCAACTCTAAAGCCCAAGATTCACGACTAAAAGCCTATCTTAAAATCAAAGACGCTTTGAATGATTTAACGAGCGCGGAATTAAACCCCTTAAGCTCTGATTTAGAGCTAGAAAGTAAAAGAGCCAAGCTCAATCTTGTTTATGATGGATTTGTCAAGAAATTTGGCTATCTCAATGAGAATAAAAATCGCAAGGACATCAAACAAGATTTGTATGGCGCTAAAGTTTTAGGATTAGAAAAAGACTTTGAAAAAGAAATCACCCCTAGAAGCGCTAAAATGCAAAACATAGAGCCAAGGCAAGCTCAAGCTAAAAAAGCTCAAATCTTTTTTGAAAGGACTTTAAACCCTAAAAAAGAACTAATTATCACTAACGCTAAAGAGGCATTAATTGCAAGCGTCAATCAAAAAGGGTGTTTGGACTTGCATTTCATTAGAGATCATTTCACAACCCAAAGCTTAGAAACCACGATTAAAGAACTTTTAGAGCAAAAACTTATCTATAAAGACCACAAGGATGATGGCGACTACATTTTAGCGAACGATTATTTGAACGGCAATGTGAAAAGAAAGCTCAAAGAAGTTAAAGAGGCTATCAATCAAGGCGTGGAGGGCTTAGAGATTAATTTGAAAGATTTAGAGCTGATTATCCCTAAAGATTTGAAAGCCACTGAAATCATGGCTAATATCAACAGCCCTTGGATACCCACTCAGTATTTAGAAGAGTTTTTAATGGAATTGAGCGCTAACCATTATGAAAAGCAATACGGCGATAAAATGACAGATTACCAACTAGACAATCTCAAAGAAAATATCAAAGTAGAACACTTAAGCGGCGCTTATGAAGTTTTTGTTAGAAGCGATGAATTGAATGAACTTTATGGCATCAGGCATAAAGACAGAGCGCATTCTTATAAAGCGCCTTTTGAAAGCCTTTTGAATAAAGTCTTAAACAACAAGGATTTGAGCGTTAAATACGCCCAAGTTGATCCTAATGACCCTAAAAAAGAAATCTTTATCGCTGATGAAGAGCAAAGCAATCTCGCCAGACAAAAAGCAGAAGAATTGAAAGAAGCTTTTAAAGACTGGATTTACAAGGATTATACAAGAAGAACCCATTTAGAGCAAATCTATAATGACACTTTCAATAACTCTGTTTTAAAAACCTATGATGGCTCGCAATTAGAACTAGAGGGCTTTAACCACCATATCAGCTTGCGACCCCACCAAAAGAACGCTATTCTTAGAACCATCCAAGACAGGGCGGTGTGTTTAGACCATCAGGTTGGAGCAGGCAAGACTTTGTGCGCTATAGCCAGTTGCATGGAGCAAAAACGCATGGGATTAGTGAATAAAACCCTCATTGCCGTGCCTAACCATTTAACCAAGCAATGGGGCGATGAATTTTATAAGGCTTACCCTAACGCTAATGTGTTAGTTGTTGATAGCAAGGACATCACTGAAAAAGAAAGAGAGCTTTTATTCAATCAAATCGCTAACAACAATTATGACGCTGTGATTATCGCGCACACCCATTTGGAATTATTGTCTAACCCTAGAGAGATCATAGAAGAATTGAAAGAAGAAGAGCTAGTGAATGCCGAAAAAAACTTTGAAAGGCAAGAATTAGCTTATAAAAATAACCCTAGAGAAACTAAAAAGCCCAATGAAAGAGCCTTTAAAAACAAGTTGGATAAAATCCGCGCTCAATACGATGCGATTTTAGAAAAACAAGGCTCCCATATTGATATTAGTCAAATGGGGATTGATAATTTGATTGTGGATGAAGCCCACTTATTCAAAAATCTAGCCTTTGAAACTTCTATGGAAAAAATTGCAGGGCTTGGTAACCAACAAGGCTCTAATCGCGCTAGAGATTTGTTTATTAAAACGCGCTACTTGCATCAAAACGATAAGAAAATCATGTTTTTAACCGGCACGCCTATAGCTAATTCCCTAAGTGAAATGTATCACTTGCAACGCTATTTAACCCCTGATGCGCTCAAAGAAAGAGGTTTAGAATTCTTTGATGATTGGGCTAAGACTTATGGGGAAGTGGTGAATGATTTTGAGTTAGACACTTCCGCTCAAAGCTATAAAATGGTCAATCGCTTTTCTAAATTTAGCGATGTGCAAGGCTTAAGCACCATGTATAGAGCTTTTGCGGATATTGTCTCTAATGATGATATTTTAAAGCATAACCCTCACTTTGTGCCTAAAGTGTATGGGGATAAACCTATCAATGTGGTGGTGAAAAGAAGCGAAGAAGTGGCTCAATTTATTGGCGTGGTGGATGAAAATGGTAAGTATAATGAAGGATCTATCATTGATAGGATGCAAAAATGCGAGGGCAAGAAAAGCAAAAAAGGGCAAGACAATATCCTTTCTTGCACCACAGACGCTAGAAAAGTGGCTTTGGATTACCGCTTGATTGACCCTAACGCTAAAGTAGAAAAAGAATTTTCTAAAAGCTATGCTATGGCAAAAAATATCTATGAGAATTATTTAGAAACTCATGCCACTAAAGGCACACAACTTGGTTTCATAGGGCTATCCACACCCAAAACCCATAGCCAAAAAGTGAGTTTAGAAGCGTTAGATAACGCTCATGAAATAGAAAATAAAAATCCCCTAGATGAAGCTCAAGAACTTTTAGAGAGTTTGTCTAGCTATGATGAAAATGGCAATCTTATCGCTCCTAGCAAGAAAGAATTAGAGAACGAACTCAAAGAGAAAGAGGCTAGAAGCGTCAATTTAGATGAAGAGATAGCTAAAGGCTGTTCGTTTGATGTTTATAGCGATGTTTTAAGGCATTTAGTCCAAATGGGTATCCCACAAAATGAAATCGCTTTCATCCATGACGCTAAAACCGAAGAGCAAAAGCAGGATTTGTTCAAAAAGCTCAATCGTGGCAAAGTCAGGGTATTATTGGGCAGTCCTGCTAAAATGGGAGTAGGCACTAATGTGCAAGAAAGATTAGTCGCTATGCATGAATTAGATTGCCCATGGAGGCCTGATGAATTGTTGCAAATGGAGGGGCGTGGGATAAGACAAGGCAATATTTTGCACCAAAACGATCCTGAAAATTTTAGAATGAAAATCTATCGCTACGCCACTGAAAAGACTTATGATAGCCGTATGTGGCAAATCATAGAGACTAAATCTAAAGGCATAGAGCAATTTAGAAACGCGCACAAATTAGGCTTGAATGAATTAGAAGACTTTAATATGGGGAGTTCTAATGCAAGCGAGATGAAAGCAGAAGCGACAGGCAATCCCTTAATTATTGAAGAAGTCAAATTGAGGGCTGAAATCAAAAACGAAGAAGCAAAATACAAAGCTTTCAATAAAGAAAATTATTTCAATGAGGAGAATTTGAAAAACAACTCTTCTAAAATGGATTATCTCAAACAGGAATTGAAAGATTTAGAAACGCTTCAAAGCTCTGTAATGATCCCCACTCATACAGAGATCAAGCTCTATGATTTGAAAAATGAAGAGAGTAAGGATTATGAGCTTATCAAAGTTAAAGAAGTAAAGCCTTTAAAAGAAAACGCCTCTATGAGTGAAGAATTAACGCACAAAAAACTCAAAGAACAAAACAAGCAAATAGCCGAACAAAATAAAGAAAAACTAGACGCTATTAAAAAGCAATTTGCAAGCAATTTGAACGACTTGTTTTTCAATGAGGAAAGAGATTGTAAGCTTTTAGAATACAAGGGCTTTGTGGTGAATGCTTATAAAACTAAGTATCAAGTAGAGTTTAGTTTAAGCCCTAAAGACAATCCAAATATTGCCTATAGCCCTAGCAATATGGTTTATAAAAACGATACGGGAAACATGTTTAGCTCTTATAATTTCTGCGGTGAGATTAAATTTGATGGGTTTTTAAAGAGACTGGATAACGCTATCACTAAACTCCCTGAAAAAATCAAGGAATTAGAAAACTCCATTGAAACCACTCAAGAAAATATTGCTAAATACACCAGATTAGTGGAGCAAAAACCTTCTTACCCACGACTAGAATACTTGCAAACTTTAAAATGGGATCATAAAACTCTAATAGACGATTTAGCTAAAATGAGCAAAGACAGAGATTATAAGCCTGTGTTCAACCCTAAATCTAAAGAAGTCTTAGAGAAAATGAACGCTGAAAAAAGAGCGAGTTTAGTGGATGAGAGAGAAGAGGTAAAAGAGCAAGCCAACCAAGAAGAGCATAAGCCAATGAAAAAAGCGGCTAATGATGATTACGACATGGGGATGTGAGTTCCACTAATATTTTCAATAACATGTTTTTAAATAATGTTATTGAATTTGGCGTAATGCCTTTTAATATTCTTTTTTCTAAA
>NZ_CBOM010000025.1:0-16828 GCF_000476275.1 Helicobacter pylori SA213A | reverse complement strand
AGGTTCATCAAGGGTAATGGGTTGTGTCCCGTTATCCTTTGAGGTGCTAGGTTGTGGCCTGGCATCTCTAAAATCTGTAAAATTCCTATCGCTATAAAAATCAAAAATCTTATTTCCATTGTTTAAATCATCTACTATTAACCTAAGCTTAATGCCGTTATTCTCCCACTCGTAAGCGTATCTAAACCCGTTTTTAAGCCTTTCAAAACTCTCTAATAACACGCTTCCGTTTTTAATCACTTCGCTCATGTTGATTAGCTCGTCGTTCGTTAGTCCGCCTGTGCTTTCTTCTCCGTTCTGTTTAACTAAAATCTTTTTAGCTCCCGCATGCCTTGTGCCTTGATCTAAAATGTAAAGGTCGTTTAAATCTATGCCTTTAATCTCTGTTTGATCTAATTCTCCCTTAAACACCTTTAAAACCTGTTGCTGTTCTTTAGTAAGCTTGCTTTCATCAATCTTTTGCAATTCTTGCAAGGCTTTTTCGTATTTAGTGGCTTTAGATTTGATCTCTTCGCTCGCTTGCTTGATGCCGTTATTAAGCTCTTGAATGATTTTAAGCGTGTTGTTGCTAAAGTGTGATTTTTGCGCGCTTAATTCTCTTACTAGGTTTTTAGCGAGCGGATACTAAAAAACTTTTTTTAAGAGCGCAGTTGTTGTAAGGCTTCTTTAATCGCTTCTTCTATGCTGAGATTAGGTTTGAGTTTCTTTAAAATGGGATTGATTTTAGCGCTTTTAAAGCCCAAACTCTCTAAAGCTAAAAAGACTTCATTATGCACAGGCTTGGTTTCATCTTGAATGAAAAAGCCAATCAAATCCACCATGATCTTATCAGCGAGCTTTTTGCCAATGCCTGGAACTTGCTGGAGTTTTTTGACTTCTTTAGTGGCGATAATGTTTTCAAATTCATTCGGCGAAAAGCTTGAAAGAATGGCTAATGCGATACGCCCCCCTACCCCATTGATTTTCAAAAGCCTTTCAAAAAGGATTTTCTCGCTCTCTTCTAAAAACCCATATAAAAGGTTTGCATCTTCTTTAATCACTTGCAAGATTTTCAAACGCGCTTTTTGGCCCGCTTGAAGCAAAGCAGAAGTTCGCATAGAAACTTGCACCCCATAAACAACGCCTTGCACTTCTATATGCACTTCTAAAGCGGAAATTTTTTCCACGACCCCTATTAAACCCACTATCATTTTTATCTCTTTCTTATGATTTAGCTTTTTTAGCGCTTTTTAGGGATTTTTTTGATTTTATAATCTTCATAGATCACATCCACGCTTTCATTATGGCTTAACATGGCGGTTAAATTGCTCACTTTAGGGTAATTGCGATGATAGATCACGATATTTTCTTGCTTGAAAGGGTTTTTAGTCATAATGCTTGCATGCTGGAAGCCGTTTTCTATGCTAATGAGTTTAGCGTAGCATTCGTTATTGATTTTTTGCAATTCTAGCATTTGGGCTTTTAAGATTTTCAAACGCTTCAAAGCGAACATAAACTCACTATAAGCGTCTTTCACGCTTTCTTGTTGCATTAAAGAGCGTTTGATTTCTTCGGTAGCGTTTTTAAGCTTTTCCATGATCGTTTGGTTGTTTTTGACCAGGTGGTTTAAAGACTGGTGCTGAGCGATGATTTTTTTAGATTTTAACCCTAATGCATTGAGCTTTTGTTTAGCGATCTTTAATTCTTCTTGGTTTTCTCGCCCCCCAAAGGCGTAAAAAATAAAGCGGTTGCCATTACCATCCACTTCATCAATCAGGCATTGCTTGGAAAAATACAGCTTGTTATCGCTTTTAAGCTTTTCTAAAGCGATTTCTTTCGCATAAACCACGCTCCCTGCACTCGCTTCTACTTTAACGCTATTGGCATACACTTTAGCGCGCTCTAAATACTTGCACTCCAACTCTTTAGCATAACACACGCCTTTATGGTTAGTGATGCACGCTTTATTGGCATACACATAGCTTTCAGGATGGATTTGCCCCTCTATATTGATTTCTTTAGCCACTAAGATCACATTCTTACCCACATTGCCCTTAATGTTAATCGCGCTCGCTTCTAAAATAAGGTTAGAATCAATCGCATCATTCAGCTCGTCTTTAGCTTGAATCTCTAATACTAACCCGCTCTCCACTCCCCCTAAAAGATTGGGCGTTTCAATGGATTTGATCCCGTTTTTAAAGATAAAATCTTGCTTAGAAACCAAACGCCCTTTCTCCATTTTAACCCCTTGTAAGGCTTTGGAGTAATACACTAAAGCGTTATCTTCTTCTCTTTCTTCAAAAGCGTTTTTATCATGTCCTATGGGGGTGGGCGAATTAGCAACTTTAGGCAATTCAACATAAAGGCCTTTAAGGTTACGGCCTTCTCTGCCTTGTTTAGGGTAACTCACCCAAGCGACTTTTTGATTTTCTTTAGCGATATAATAATTTTCTTTAACAAAGGATTCTTCTTGTTCGCTTAAAGGGATTGGATGCGTTGGAAGGTATTCTTCTTCTAATAAAAAATGGGATTTTTCTTCTGTGTTAGGGATAAAGGTTAAAGAAGCGAATAAAATAAAGCGCTTGGTTTGGGTTTTATTTTTATGGTTTCTTAATTCTATTTTTAGGTTTTCATACATTGTTGGAAGGTGGCGAAACACCACGCCCTCAAAGGCTAAACACTCTTTAATATACCCAAACATTTCTTGGTAATGCTCTTCAGTGTCTAGGACAATAAAACACTCGTCTAAAATGATCTCAATCTTGCTCAAATTTTCATCCACTTTCACTTCAAAAAAGCGTTTGTAAGCGTTTAATTTGATCTTAATATCGTGGGTTTGATAGAGGGTGAGCTCCTTTTTTTCGTAATATTCCTCTTCTTCTAATTGTTGCAATTCCCCACTAAAAGCCTCGCTAAACTCATCTTTAGCGCTGTTTTTGATAAAAATAGAAGTTTTTAAAATTTCAAACCACAGATCTTCTGTTTGCAATTTATTTTCAGCGGCCGCTTTTTTCAATTCTTTTTGAATGTCTTTGCACCGCTCAATTTTTATAGGGGCAAAACGCTCCAAGCTCATTTTTTAATCCTTAAATGGTATACTATAAAAAGGTGAAAAATAACATAATGCTAACAAAAAAACACTGAAAATTAGGTAATAACTGCGATTGGTATGCTAAAAAAAATATTTTTAACGAATAGTTTAGGGATTTTATGCTCTAGGATTTTTGGCTTTTTACGGGATTTGATGATGGCTAATATTCTAGGGGCCGGGGTGTTTAGCGATATTTTCTTTGTGGCTTTCAAATTACCCAATCTGTTCAGGCGTATTTTTGCAGAAGGCTCGTTTTCGCAAAGCTTTTTACCGAGCTTTATACGAAGCTCTATTAAAGGGAGTTTTGCAAGTTTAGTGGGGCTTATTTTTTGCGGCGTTTTATTGATATGGTGCTTATTCATAGCGTTAAATCCCTTATGGCTAACTAAACTCCTAGCTTACGGCTTTGATGAAGAAACGCTCAAATTATGCGCCCCGATTGTAGCGATCAATTTTTGGTATCTTTTATTGGTGTTTATCACCACTTTTTTAGGCGCGCTTTTGCAATACAAACACAGCTTTTTTGCCAGCGCTTATAGCGCAAGCTTACTCAATTTGTGCATGATTTTAGCCCTTTTTATTTCTAAAGAAAAACCGCACTTAGAAGCGTTGTATTATTTGAGCTATGGCGTGCTTTTAGGGGGCGTGGCTCAAATTTTATTGCATTTTTATCCTTTAGTGAGATTAGGTTTATTCAATCTGTTATCAAAAGGGTTGTTAAGTTTTAAGACTAAAAACGCGCTCAAAAAAGAATACCGCTTCAATCAAGTTAAAAAGGATTTGAAAGGGTTTTTCAAACAATTTTTCCCCAGCGTTTTAGGCAATTCCAGTGCGCAAATCGCTTCTTTTTTAGACACCACGATCGCTTCTTTTTTAGCGAGCGGGAGCGTGTCTTATTTGTATTACGCTAATAGGGTGTTTCAGCTCCCTTTAGCCTTATTTGCTATCGCTATCTCCACAGCCCTTTTCCCTAGCATTGCAATCGCGCTTAAAAACAACAACCAGGATTTAATCTTGCAACGCTTGCAAAAGGCGTGGTTTTTTTTGGTGGGGGTTTTGCTCTTTTGCAGCATTGGGGGGATCATGTTAAGCAAAGAAATCACAGAGCTTTTATTTGAAAGAGGGCAATTTAGCCCTAAAGACACTCTAATCACTTCGCAAGTCTTTTCGCTCTATCTTTTAGGCTTGCTCCCTTTTGGGCTAACCAAACTCTTTTCTTTATGGCTCTATGCGAAATTAGAACAAAAAAAAGCGGCTAAAATCTCTTTAATTTCGCTTTTTTTAGGTTTGGTGGCTTCTTTAAGTTTGATGCCCTTTTTAGGGGTTTTGGGTTTAGCGTTAGCGAATAGTTTGAGCGGGTTATTTTTATTTGTTTTAACGATTAAAGCGTTTGGCTTTCAAGCATTCTTGGGTATAATTAAGCCTTTAAAATTATGGCTTGTGATTCTTTTTCTCGCTTGCGCAGAAATCTTATTGCTCTTAGCGTTCAAGTCGTTAATAACACATTTATATTTATTTTATTATTTTCAAGGTTTTTAAATGTTGATTTATGATACCAAATTAAAACAAAAAGTCCCTTTTGAGCCTTTAATTGAAAAAAAGGCGAATATTTATGTGTGCGGGCCTACGGTGTATGATGACGCTCATTTAGGGCATGCCAGGAGCGCGATCGCTTTTGATTTATTGAGGCGAACGCTTGAATTGAGCGGCTATGAAGTGGTGTTGGTTAGGAATTTCACCGATATTGATGACAAGATTATCAATAAAGCCTTCAAAGAAAATAAAAGCATTCAAGAATTAAGCAGTATCTATATTGAATCTTACACGAGAGATTTAAACGCTTTGAATGTGAAAAAACCCAGTCTAGAGCCTAAAGCGAGCGAGTATTTAGACGCTATGGTGCGCATGATTGAAACGCTTTTAGAAAAAAATATCGCTTATCAAGTTTCTAATGGGGATATTTATTTAGACACGAGCAAGGATAAAGACTACGGCTCTTTGAGCGTGCATAATAGCAGTATGGAATTTGGCCGCATTGGTTTAGTGCAAGAAAAACGGCTCGAGCAGGATTTTGTGTTGTGGAAAAGCTATAAGGGGGATAATGATGTGGGCTTTGATAGCCCTTTAGGCAAGGGGCGCCCTGGCTGGCATATAGAATGCTCTAGCATGGTTTTTGAAACTTTAGCGCTCGCTAACACCCCCTATCAAATTGACATTCATGCAGGCGGAGTGGATTTATTATTCCCCCACCATGAAAATGAAGCGTGCCAAACCCGTTGCGCTTTTGGCGTGGAAATCGCTAAATACTGGATGCACAATGGCTTTGTGAATATCAATAACGAAAAAATGTCTAAAAGTTTAGGGAATAGTTTTTTTATTAAAGACGCCCTCAAAAACTATGATGGCGAAATTTTGCGCAACTATTTATTAGGGGTGCATTATCGCTCTGTTTTGAATTTCAATGAAGAAGACTTGTTAATGAGTAAAAAACGCTTGGATAAAATCTATCGCCTAAAACAGCGCGTTTTGGGATCTCTTGGAAACATTGATTTAAACTTTAAAAAAGAAATTTTAGAATGCATGCAAGATGATTTGAACATTTCTAAAGCGTTGAGCGTTTTAGAAAGCATGCTTTCTTCTATGAATGAAAAACTGGATCAAAATCCTAAAAACAAGGCTTTGAAAGGCGAAATTTTAGCGAACTTGAAATTCGTAGAAGAATTGCTTGGCATCGGGTTTAAAAACCCTACTGAATATTTCCAATTGGGCGTGAATGAAAGCGAAAAACAAGAAATTGAAAAAAAGATAGAAGAAAGGAAGCGCGCCAAAGAGCAAAAGGATTTCATGAAAGCCGATAGCATCAGAGAAGAGCTTTTAAAGTGCAAAATCGCTTTGATGGACACCCCACAAGGCACTACATGGGAGAAGCTTTTTTAAGTTTCTCAAACCTTACTTATTTACACACTCTAACCAAAACTTTCAATAAGAGAAGCTTTTTAAGCTTTTTAAATTTTACCTATTTACACACTTTAGCCAAAAATTTCAATCATGTTACTTTTTAATCTTGTTAAATTTTGCGTTCATTTATATTAAATTGATAAAAATTAACCATTGGTTGTAGATTTGTATATTTATAACCTTAATTGTAGATGCAACAGAAATCATCTCGTTTAAAGTCATACCATTTGTGCAAAAATCGTTTTATAAAAAGAAAGGAAAAAAATGGAATCGCAAAAAACATACCGCAAAATCAATCGCCCTATTATTTCTCTCGCTTTAGCGGGGGCATTAATGAGCACCGAACTAGGGGCTAATACGCCAAATGATCCCATACACAGCGAGAATCGCGCCTTTTTCACCACCGTGATCATTCCAGCCATTATTGGTGGTATCGCTACCGGCACCGCTGTAGGAACGGTCTCAGGGCTTCTTAGCTGGGGACTCAAACAAGCCGAACAAGCCAATAAAGCCCCAGATACGCCCGATAAAATTTGGCGCATTCAAGCAGGAAGAGGTTTTAATAATTTCCCCAACAAGCAATACGACTTATACAAATCTCTTTTATCTAGTAAGATTGAAGGAGGTTGGGATTGGGGGAATGCTGCTAGGCATTATTGGGTCAAAGGCGGGCAATGGAATAAACTTGAAGTGGATATGAAAGACGCTGTAGGGACTTATAACCTTTCAGGGCTTATAAACTATACCGGTGGGGATTTAGACGTCAATATGCAAAAAGCCACTTTACGCTTAGGCCAATTCAATGGCAATTCTTTCACAAGCTTTAAGGACTCTGCTGATCGCACCACGAGGGTGAATTTTGACGCTAAAAATATCTTGATTGATAATTTTTTAGAAATCAACAATCGTGTGGGTTCTGGGGCCGGGAGGAAGGCTAGCTCTACGGTTTTGACTTTGAAAAGTTCAGAAAAAATCACTAGCCGTGAAAACGCTGAAATCTCTCTTTATGATGGCGCGACGCTTAATCTGGTTTCAAGCTCAAACCAGAGCGTTGATCTATGGGGTAAGGTGTGGATGGGCCGTTTGCAGTATGTGGGAGCGTATTTGGCCCCTTCATACAGCACGATAGACACTTCAAAAGTAACAGGGGAAACGAATTTCCGTCATCTCGTTGTGGGGGATCACAACGGCGCTCAAGCAGGCATTATCGCCAATAAAAAGACTAATATTGGCACGCTGGATTTGTGGTAAAGTGCAGGGTTAAACATTGTTACCCCTCCAGAAGAAGGCTATAAGGGTAAAAATAAGGACACTTCTCAAGGCGGCACTAAAAACGATACGCAAAAAACAGAAACTGAACCCACGCAAGTTATTGATGGGCCTTTTGCTGGTGGTAAAGACACGGTTGTGAATATTTTCCACTTAAACACTAACGCTGATGGCACGATTAAAGCGGGAGGTTTTAAAGCTTCCTTAAGCACGAATGCGGCTAATTTGAATATCGGCGAAGGCGGTGTCAATCTATCCAATTCAACGAGCGGGCGTTCTCTTTTAGTGGAAAATCTAACCGGGAATATCACCGTTGAGGGGACTTTAAGAGTGAATAACCAAGTGGGTGGTTCTGCTTTGGCAGGCTCAAGCGCGAATTTTGAATTTAAGGCTGGCGAAGATACCAACAACGGCACCGCCACTTTTAATAACAATATCCATCTAGGAAAAGCGGTGAATTTAAGAGTGGATGCCCATACCGCTAAGTTTAATGGCAATGTTTATTTGGGAAAATCTACAAATTTAAAAGTGAATGCCAACACCGCTCATTTTAAAGATATTGATGCTAGCAAAAGCGATAATGGGCTAAACACTAGCACTTTGGATCTTAGTGGCGTTACCGATAAGGTCAGTATCAACAAACTCACCACAGCTGCCACTAATGTGAACATTAAAAACTTTGATATTAAGGAATTGGTGGTTACAACCCGTGTTCAGAGTTTTGGTCAATACAGTATTTTTGGCGAAGATATAGGCGATAAATCGCGCATCAGTGTCGTGAGCTTGCAAACGGGATATAGCCCGGCCTATTCTGGAGGTGTTACTTTTAAAAGCGGTAAAAAACTCGTTATAGATGAGCTTTACCATGCCCCTTGGAATTATTTTGACGCCAGGAATGTTACCGATGTTGAAATCACTAAGAGGGTTCTTTTTGGAGCTCCAGGAAACATTCCGGGCAAAACGGGGCTTATGTTTAATAATCTAGCCCTAACCAATAACGCTAGCATGGATTATGGTAAAGATTTGGATTTAACCATTCAAGGGAATTTCACTAACAACCAGTCGCTTATGAATCTTTTTGTCCAAAACGGGCGTGTAGCGACTTTGAATGTAGGCAAGACAGCGACCATGAAGTTTAATAACAATGTGGATAGTGCGACCGGATTTTACCAGCCGCTCATTAAAATTAATGACGCTCAAAACCTCACTAAAAATAAAGAGCATGTTCTAGTGAAAGCGCAAAACATTAATTATGATAATGTTTCCACAAACGCTACCAACCAACAAGAACAATTCAAAGAACGCCTAGCCCTTTATAACAACAACAACCGCATGGATATTTGTGTGGTGCGAAAAAACAATCTCAATGACATTAAAGCATGCGGAATGGCTATCGGCAACCAAAGTATGGTGAATAATCCTGAAAGTTACAAGTATCTTGAAGGTAAGGCATGGAAAAATACAGGCATTAGTAAAACCGCTAACAACACCACAATCGCTGTTAATTTGGGTAACAATTCTGCGCCTACTAGTTCTGAGAGCAATACCACAAACTTACCCACAAACACCACTAGCAATGCGCGTTTCGCTTACGCTCTCGTAAAGGACGCTCCTTTCGCTCACAGAGCTACTCCTAATTTAGTCGCTATCAATAAGCATGATTTTGGCACCATTGAAAGCGTGTTTGAATTAGCTGATCGCTCTAAAGATATTGACACGCTTTATGCCCATTCAGGCGCGCAAGGCAGAAATCTTTTGCAAACCTTATTGATTGATAACCATAATGCGGGTTATGCCAGACAAATGATTGATCACACAAGCACCAATGAAATCACCCAGCAGTTGAATGCGGCCACTGACACTTTAAACAACATAGCCAGTTTAGAGCATAAAACAAGTGGCTTATCAACTTTGAGTTTGAGTAATGCGATGATTTTAAATTCTCGTTTAGTCAATCTCTCCAGAAAACACACCAACAATATTGACTCGTTTGCCCAACGCTTGCAAGCTTTAAAAGATCAAAAATTCGCTTCTTTAGAAAGCGCAGCAGAAGTGGTGTATAAGTTCGCTCCTAAATATGAAAAACCCACCAATGTTTGGGCTAATGCGATTGGGGGAACGAGTTTGAATAGCGGCTCTAACACTTCATTGTATGGCACAAGTGCAGGCGTAGATGCTTACCTTAATGGGGAAGTGGAAGCCATTGTGGGCGGGTTTGGAAGCTATGGTTATAGCTCTTTTAGTAATCAAGCGAACTCTCTTAACTCTGGGGCTAATAACACTAATTTTGGCGTGTATAGCCGTCTTTTTGCTAACCAGCATGAATTTGATTTTGAAGCTCAAGGGGCCGTAGGGAGCGATCAATCAAGCTTGAATTTCAAAAGCACTCTGTTATCAGATTTGAATCAAAGCTATAGTTACTTAGCTTATAGCGCTGCAACAAAAGCGAGCTATGGTTATGACTTTGCGTTTTTTAGAAACGCTTTAGTGTTAAAACCAAGCGTGGGCGTGAGCTACAATCATTTAGGCTCAACCAATTTTAAAAGCAACAGTAATCAAGTGGCTTTAAAAAATGGCGCGAACAGTCAGCATTTATTCAACGCTAACGCTAACATAGAAGCCCGCTATTACTATGGGGACACTTCATACTTCTATTTGAATGCTGGAGTTTTGCAAGAGTTTGCGAATTTTGGATCTAACAATGCGGTGTCTTTGAACACCTTTAAAGTCAATGCCGCTCGCAACCCTTTAAACACGCATGCTAGAGTGATGATGGGTGGGGAATTGCAATTAGCTAAAGAAGTGTTTTTGAATTTGGGCTTTATTTATGGGCATAACTTGATTTCCAATGCGGGCCATTTCGCTTCCAATTTAGGAATGAGGTATAGCTTCTAAGTGCCGCTTTTAAACCCATGCTTTGGCATGGGTTATGGGGGATATTATAGGGTGAGATTAGGGGAAACAATTGGTATAATGGTGGCACAAGCCATGCTAATGCATTTATTGATAAACCAACCCCTAAGAGATTAGCCTTTAACAAACCCCGCTAACGCAAACAAAAAGACTCTAGCTTTTTAAAAATCTTAAACAATATGTATTGTATGAGAAGTTTTTTATTTAACTTGGTGTTTAAAAATTCAAAAAAATCTTTTTTGTTGTGGTTATTGAGTTTAGTAAAAGTTTCAATTGTACCCACTAAATTCTCAAAAGCTAAAGAGCTAAAAGAGGTTTTAAAAGCTGCTTGGTGCCATTCTTTAGAATACGGGTAGCTAAAATGTTTCCAAGGCTTTTCATCAGCATAAAAATGCAACATGCAAGCATCAGATTCTTTAGGTATCATTTTTGTCCCAACCATGCGTGGATGGATATTATACTTGCAAGGCATTTCTAAAATATGCCCTTGACAAACAAGCACAAACAAGTCTTGCTCTGGCAACAAAAGCCCTTCATCTCTTGCTTTAAAAAAATCAATCAGCTTTTCTTCTAAATGACGTTCCCTCCACAATGCCAAATTAACTAGCATAAAACCTGCGTTAAAAGGGTTTTGATATAGAATTTCCACTTCTTGAAAGGTTGGGCTTTTATGATTGAGTTTAACACCCATTCCTCTAGACCAATTAAGACGAGATGAAAACAAATCATTAGCGCTATGAATACCAATCAATGACAAATCTTCTTTAGTTGCCCCAAAATACTCTTTATCCATAGGGATAAAAAAGCTCTCACTAATATCGCCCACAAACAAGGTATCCACATCAAACATGATAATCTTTTCATATTGGGGAAAAATACTCGCTAGCAGCAAACGGCATAAAATCATTTTAGAAAAACGCTTTTTAGCGAAAGAATTGAGTCTTAAGAAAAGTTCGGAAACCAATTTAAAGGGGTAAGCGTCATTATTTGAAATATCACAAAATTCAATACCAGAAAACGCGCTAAAAGGGGCTACAGTTTGCTTTAATTTTTCTACATTTTCAGCGCTCAAACTATCCACTAAACAATGGATTTGATAAAAGAGTTTTACCCCATCTCTTTCTTGCGCACAAGAAGAAAGCATGGAGTATAAACTCACACCCGCAGGGATACAATAATTATTGTCAAAAGCGACTACTATAGGGATAGTTTGAAATGAGGGGGGGTAACAGATGCGCTAATTTTCATATAAACTCCTTGAAAATAAAAATAAACGAGACATTATAATTCAAAATCCCTTTTTTTCAACCCCTACAACGCATACACGACAAGCTTGTTATCATGCCAGATCGCTTCTAAGGGCGTGTCATAAAGCGCGCTTAAATTGTGTGAAGTCATAGCGATTGGCGTGGAAGATTGTAAAAAAAGTTTTTTATCTTTGAGCATGACCACATGCGTGGAGTGCCTGGCAACCAAATTAGGGTCATGGATATTGACTAAAACGCTCAATTCTCGCTTTTTCATCTCATCTTTAATCGCATCAAAAAAAAGGGCTTGGTTTTTTAAATCTAAAGCGCTCGTAGGCTCATCTAGTAACAATAAGGGCGTTCTTTGCAACAAACTCCTGGCTAAAAGCACCATTTGCCTTTGACCGCCGGACAAATCGTTAATGCCTTGATCTTTTAAAGACTCTAAATCCAAGCGCTCTAAAATATTCGTGGCTTCTTTAATGTGCTTGGCTTTAGGGGTAGCGAATAGATTCAAATGCGTCGCTTTCCCCATTAAGACAAAATCCAACACGCTAAAATTAAACGCATAATACTCCACTTGGGGGATATAAGCGATCAGTTTGGCTTTTTCATAAGGCTTTAAGGGTAAAATATCTTTGTTACACGCTTTAATTTCGGTTTCTTCTAAAGGCTTCAAAAGCCCTAAAAGGCATTTCAAAAGCGTGGTTTTACCGGATCCATTAGGTGCTAAAATGCTGGTAATGCTGTTTTTTGGCACGCTAAAACTCAATTTATCCAAAATGAGTTTTTGAGAATATTTAAAGGACAGGTTTTTAACTTCTAAAACCATCACACCCCCCTAGTTCTAAATAAAAGCCACAAGAAAAAAGGCGCTCCTAAAACGCTTGTCGCAATGCCTACCGGTAAATCATAGGGGGTAATGGTTTTAGCCACCACATCCGCTAAAAGCAAGAAAAACGCCCCCATTAACAAAGAGCTTAAAAGCAGTTTTTGCAAATTCGCCCCAAAAAACAACCTCGCCACATGCGGAATGACTAGCCCAATCCAGCCAATCGTGCCGGAAACGCTCACCGCTAAAGCACTTGCAACGCTCACACACACCAAACACAGCGATCGCAACAGCACCGGGTTAATCCCCAAGCTCAAACTTTGCGCATCGCTCAAGCTCAATAAATTAATGCGCCACCTTAACAAAAAGAGCGGGATAAAGCCTAAAGATAGCCCTATGAAAGCGATCAAACAATCCTTATAACTGCTTAAAGACAAGCTCCCTAAAAGCCACACGACAATCGCTTGCGCTTTTTGGGGGATCACAAAGAATTTTATCGCTCCGGCTAAGGCGCTTAAAAACGCGCTCAACACCACCCCTGAAAGCACCAACGAAAGGACGGAATTACCTAAAACCCTATTCATCGCTAAGACAGCAAGGCTGGCTAAAATCGCCCCAAAGAACGCCAAAATCGCAATATTAGACTCCACTACCGCTATCGCCATCGCCACGCCTAGCATCGCCCCGCTAGAAATCCCTAATAAGAAGGGATCAACTAAGGGGTTTCTAAAAATCGTTTGCATCACCACCCCACTCCCGGACAAACTCGCTCCCACCAGAAGCGCTAAGATCACTCGTGGTAGTCGTATTTCTAAAATAATAACACTTAAAGAGCTCAGTTCTTCATTGTGTAAAAAGTGGTTTTTCACGTTCAGGCACACTTCTTGCCATTCTTCCAAACTCAAAGACTCCCCCCCAAACAACAACACCACCACCGCTAAAATCACGCAAGCTAAGGCAATATGATAGGTTTTAAGCATCACGCTTCCTTTTAAGAACAACTAATCTGAACAAAGAATCATACCAACTACTCGGGAGGATTTGATACAACGCTAGTAACAATTGGGTTTTTAAGCCGATCAAATAACGAGCCTTGATTTTTTGACTCATACTAAGAAAAACGATTTTTTGCGCCACTTCTTTAGCGTTTAAGGCTTTTTGATACACGCTCGCATAAAAAGTTTTAGCCGCATTCACTTCCAAAGCATAAACGCTATCTTTTCGCTCATCGTTTTCAAAAGCGGTTTTTTCCCAATTGCTTTTCACCGGGCCTGGCTCAATCAAACACACTTGAACGTTAAAGGGTTTAAGCTCTAAACGCAAGGCATCGCTATAAGCCTCTAAGGCATGCTTACTCGCGCTGTAATGGCCTAAAAAGAGCATGCTCACACGCCCCGCTATGGAAGAAAGGTTAAAAATCTTAGAATGGGGCTTGTTTTTTAATAAGGGCAAACAAAGTTGCACCACTTCACAAAGGGCGAAAAAATTCACGCTAAATTGCTTTTTAACCTCTTCAATGGGCGTGTCTTCCACGCTCCCAAACACCCCATAACCGGCGGAATTGATCAAAACGTCGCAATATTTTTCTTTAGCGCTGATGTTTAAAAACACTTCCTTTAAAGCGTTAGAATCGCTCACATCAATATCAACGCGCTCGCATAACGCATGGTTTAAGGCTACGCACAAAGTCGCATGCCTAGAGAGCGCATAGACTTTATACCCTTGATCTAACAGCATTAACGCGCACTCCAACCCAATCCCAGAACTCGCCCCTGTAATAACCGCCACCTTTTGGCTTTCTTTTTTCTCTCCAACACCCATTCTCTAACGCTAACTCTCTTATTATTTTTCTAATCACTCTAATATTCACTTAATATTACTTAATTTTTACTAATATATAGTTCTTGGAATGTTTTTTACAAAAAACATTTTTAACACCAATTTTAATTAAGGAGAAGCAATGCCTCAAATACAATCATCGCATTCTAGCCATTTTGATTTCACTATAGACACAGCGGATCGCACTAAATTATTGATGAGCTATTTAGTCGTGCCTACAACCGCTAATTTCAACAATGTCATGCATGGGGGGGAATTATTGAATTTGTTGGATAAAGTGGCTTATGTGTGTTCGACTCGTTATTGCGCTAAAGGAACGGTCACTTTAAGCGTGGATGGGGTTACTTTTAAATACCCCATTCCTGTAGGGAATTTGCTCACTTTTTTAGCCAGCATCAATTATGTGGGGAACACCTCGTGCGAGGTGGGGATTAAGGTTTTGAGCGAAGACATTAAAACTCGTGAAATCACGCACACCAATTCATGCTATTTCACGATGGTGGCTGTGGAAAATGGCAAACCCACCCCCATGCCTAAATACGAGCCTAAAACAGAGGTTGAAATCCGCCGCTATGAAGGGGCTTTGAAGCGCAAGGAAATGCGCACACGAGGGTATTTAAAAAGCGGGAAACACGAGGGTGTTTAAAAAGCAAAAAGCGTGTAGGCAGTGTTTTAACCCTAAATTTTATCCCTAAAAAGGGGGGTAGTTGGTGGGCGATTCATTTAAGCGTTATGAGTGGTGTGGGCGGTTCAAAACGACTCGCTATGACTGCCTAAGCCATAAAAAAGCGTTATTTTTCACTCTATAAGTGCCAAGAATTTTAAAAATTTGGCTAAACACTAGGATTTCACAATCTCAGTAAAATCGCTAAAGTCCTCTACCTTAAACGCTCTAATATCCCTAACAGACTTTTTAAACCACTCAATTTGAGAGAGTTTATTGATCGCTTTATAGACTTGTGCTAGAGTGTTTTCTTTAGAATAATTAACATAAACGCTCCCTTGAGTCCATTCAAACCCTAATAGCTCTAATTCTTGCCTTAAATCATCATAGGCTTTATTGTAGGGTTCTTCCGTATTCTTTTTTTAAAATCTCAATCTTTAAATCAAACGCTAAAGCATACATTTTCAAAACCTTTATTATTTTCTCTTTTTAACTCGTTTGTAAGATCATCTAAACTATCAATTTGAGTGAGATTAACCCCATTTAACGCATCTCTCATGGCTTGTTGCGTTTGAATGTTTGGGATCTCATGCCCAAAACAGCAATCTCTTTTATCATCAAAAACTTGGCTGATTTTTTGCAAGAGTTCATTTAATGCGTCTATTTTATCCTTAAAGTTTTGATCCCTTTTTTCCAATTCTTTAGCCATTTTTTCTTTAAAAGAAACTCTATCATTTTGCATCTTTTTGATTTTTCGCTCTAATTGATGGATTAAATTAAAAAGCTGTTTTTCGCTGTATTTTGTGTAGTCTTTTTCTGCGGTGGTGTTAGGCATGCTTATTCCTTTTAAAATATAAGATAAATTCATTATAGCGCAAGCGATAGAGTGGGATTAAAAAGGTTAGAAAAATCAAAACTTAAAGATTGAAAAGCGGATTAAAAAATCAGTGAAAAGAAAAAAGATTAAAAGATTAAAAGTTTTGTGAGTGAAAAATAATCGTTTTAGATTTGATTTTGTTGTAAAAATCATTTTCTTAAGTTTTATTTAAAATATTTAAAACGCATTCTCTTAAAGAATAGGAGGAATTTTGAAACCATTCCCCCCCTTTTAATCTCCAACTTAACCCCCAAAAGAAGCGCTTTTTTAAAAACTATCGTTTAAATTAGCGACAAGTTTTCCACTAACTAATATCAAAAACGCTAAAAAGGATTTTTCATCAAACCACCCCTAAAAGAGAAATTTTTTAAAAAACTATCGCTTAACTAACGCAAGTTTTTTTATTGTTGGTTATAAAAAAACGCCTTTGAGTGTTTTTTATGATTAGCGTTTGAAAATAAAAACATTGTTTTGTAAAAAGTTTAAAAAAATTAGAAAGATAAAAGCTCTATTAGTAAAAAGATTAAAAGATTAAAAGATTAAAAAATCAGTAAAAAGAAAAAGATTAAACCCCCCAACAAGAAAGGGTTTAAAAGAAAGGGTTTAAAAGAAAAAAGAACTTTTATCAAACCCCCAAAAAAGAAAGAGTTTAAAAAAAGAGGGTTTAAAAAAAGAGGGTTTAAAAAAAGAGGGTTTAAAAAAAGAGGGTTTAAAAAAGAAACCCCCAAAAAGGGGGAGTTTAAAAAGAGGGTTAAAAAAGGGAGTTCCACAAAGGGCTAAACATTAATAAGCAAACACGTAATTCAAATACACGCTATAGAGTCTGCGGTATTTAAGCTCAGCGCCCATAAAGGAATAGTAATTGGTGTTGATGGTGGGGATTTTAAGCCCTAGTTCAATCCCATGTTGGGCTGCATGATCGCTGTCTTTTTTCTTAGGTCTAGCGAGGTTCATCCTCACTCCCATGTTGAATAAGAATTGGAAATTCGCCACATTCATTTTAGCGTTATAGACATTATTCACGGTCGCTAAATTCACATACTCCGAATTAAGCCATGAAGTGCCCGCTAACGCAATCCCCCCAAAAAGCCCCACAGAAAGCTTGTTGTTTTTGCCTAAGAAATTGGTGGCTTTGTCGTTGATGAAGTTATAAAGCGCA
>NZ_CBOM010000024.1:0-17766 GCF_000476275.1 Helicobacter pylori SA213A | reverse complement strand
TAGCTTTTTATAATAGGAATAGTATGAGAAACTGTGTTTTTTACAAATCTTTCAAGGGCAATCTTACAATATATACTTGATAACTCAATGCCGATAAATTGTCTATTCAATCTGCTTGCCACATAGGTTGTTGTGCCTATGCCATTAAAGGGATCTAATACAATATCATTTTGATAGGAATAAATTTTTAATAATCTCTCAATTAATTCTTCTGGGTAGGGTGCGGGATGTAAATCTTTTTTAGCATTGTTACTAACACATAAAATACTTTCAAAGCCTTGATTGTTGTCTTGATCAAAATACCAAATATTTTTTGTCCATTCTTTAAATTCTTGGCTAGTAATATCTGCTAATTCTCCCTCAGTTTTATGAATTTTATTTTCCTTATAAAACACTAATATTGCTTCTCCCAAAGGCCTAAAAGATGGGCAAGAAGGGCTTTTCCAACTCCCCCAAGCTGTATTGTTTCCCTGAAAATGCTTAATATCTTTTCCCTTATGCCAAGTTATAAGCTCAAACTCCTTAAAGCCAATTTCATTTAAAATTTGTGTTATATAAACGCTTAAAAATCTCACCTCTTTGCTATCTCTATTTTTCACTGCAAAAGGCACATTGACACAAATCCGCCCATCCTTTTTAAGTACACGGTAGCATTCTTTAAAAATATCGTGCATCAAATTGATATAAGATTCAAAATCTAAATCATCATTATAATTTTCATATTGATGTGCCACATTATATGGAGGTGAAGTAATAATAATGTCTATAAGATTATCTTCTATATGATTTTTTAGAATATATAAACTATCTCCATTTAGGATCTCTTGCAAACTTTTATTCATTCAAGTAGTATAACATAACAAATCATAGCTTTATATGGGATCTCATATAGTTTTAGTTGTTATTTATATTATTTCTTTAAGTTAAACTTAAAAATAAAATAATAAAAATAAAAAATTTTATTTAACTTCACTTTCCTTAATGGATTTGACATTCAAAGTCCTCCCGTCTTTTGAAGTGGGGATTTTGATGCTCCCCTCTTTTAATTTTTCTGCCAATTTTTTTAGCAACGGGTTTTTGAAATCGTAGTTGATGATTTCCCAGTTATATTCTAGTTCAGGGGTTACTTTTGCGTTTTTTTCTTCAGTGATGTATTTAATAATCAAATCCCGTATTTGCCCGTTATCTTGCAGTTCATCGTAAGAATCATAATACCTATCAGCGTCTGTAACCAACTTTAATGTCGTGGATAATGTCCCAAATCGGTAATTATTGATCGCTAATTTATACACCGCTTTAGGGTTAATGGGTTTGTTGTTGATTGTGGGATTAATGATTCTTTGCCCGGCAGGTTTGGTAACATCAACTTGGTATTTCACGCCAGAAAACATATCAAAATTATAGCCACGAATGTTTTCATTAAAACTGATCGTCAAATCGCCCGGTTGCAACTGGTTGTAAAATCGGTATGACCATTCCATGTATTTCAACAGGTTTTCACCCGTGATACGCACTCCAATGAGCGTATTAGCGAACTTGTAAATGTAGGCGACATCTTTTCTTTTGAAAGGCCCTTTTTTCAAATTCGCCCCAAAATTGAATAAGGCTGCCGCTGAAACATCGGCTTTTGCATAATATTTTTGCACTTTGTTGATCAATTCTATCACTGGTGTTTCTTGCAAGGCGGCGGTTGGCATCGTGGTGATTTTTTCTTCTCCTGTGATAAAATCAGGCCTGTCAATAAAGGTTTTTGTCACTTCGCCAACCACTTCATTAGCGTATTCTTTTGATTTTTTATCCACATATTCGTATTTTTTCGCTAATTCTTCATCTTCTGGTGCATCTTTTGTGGGTAAATTTTCAGTCGTTACGATTTTTTTCTTCGTTTTAGTGTCAAACACCACCACACCCTTTGCCAGATAAGCCCCATACGCTCCAGGCTCAATGGTATGCACCTTTCCCACTTTAGTATTATAAACCGCGTGCTCATGCCCTGCAAAAATGATGTCAAATTGCGGGAATTTTTTCGCTAAATCCGGTATCCCATCGCCACCTTTCTCATCTTCTCGCCCCAAATGAAAAGCACCAATCAAAATATCATATTTCCCTTTTAACTCTTTCAAGGTCTTTTTTAACGCTTCTTTGGCGTCCAAAAATTTCAATCCTGCAAAATGTTCAGGCGTAGCGGCCTCCCAAGTTGGGACATGCGGCACCACATACCCCACAACCGCCACCCTCACGCCATCAATTTTTTTAATCATATAAGGCTTCACAAACGGCTTATTGTCTGCGGTTTTGATGATATTCGCGTTCACGACACCGCCATTAAACCCCTTAATATTTTTCTCTAAAAAATCTTTGCTGAAATTGAACTCGTGATTCCCAAGCACACGAATATCAAATTTCAAATCGTTTTCGGCTAAAACTAGCGGGTGAACAGGCTCATCGTTAAACAACTCTGCGCTATTGCCCTGCAACAAATCCCCGCTGTCAATCAAAACCACATTTTTATTCTCAGCCCTTTGCTTTTTGATTAAAGTCGCAATCCTTGTCAAGCCGTTATTGGGTTTTTGTTCGCCAACCGCATAATCATACGAAAAAAGCCGCCCATGAATGTCTGAAGTTTCTAAAAACACTATTTTGACTTCTTTTGCAGATATTGAAAGTGTTAGCGTTAAAAAGATGACTAAAATTAACTTTCTCATTGAAATCCTTCTAATACAAGAGATTCATAACATTAATTTTTACATAATATTAACACTGATACGATGGTTTTTGATTGGCATTTAAGGCTTATGGGCAAAATGGGTAAGGGGGTAGGGGAGTAAAATCATTCCCCAAACCAATCAAACCCCCACTTCAGACCATTCAGCACGTTTGTCTAAAAAAGCGCGTGCTAAATTCTTGGCACCCTCTAAAGTGTGGTTAGCCGCCCAACCGCATTGCTTTTCATTGCTGGCAGGCACTTCTATAGCCTTTAGCACATCTTGCATCGTCTTTTCTAAAACCTCTAAAATCTCTGTGTAATTGTCATGGTTTAACACCGTGAGATAAAATCCCGTTTGGCAACCCATAGGCGACCAATCCACGACATAATTAGCATGGTTGCGGATGATCTCAGCGACTAAATGCTCTAAAGAGTGTAAGCTTGGCATGTCCATGTGATCTTGGTTGGGCTGTTTGAAGCGCACATCGTATTTGACAATCAAATCCCCATTAACGCCCTTTTTGCGATCAGCGACACGCACATAAGGGGCTTTGACTTTAGTGTGATCCAAATTGAAACTCTCTACATTCATTTTCATGTTTTTAACTCCTTTATTCATAAATTGAAATGAAACTTTAGCCTATTTTAGCGAACGCTTGCTCTAAATCTTCTAACAAATCCTGTTCATGCTCAATCCCCACAGACAAGCGCACCAGACCATCTCTAATCCCTGCAGCTTCTCGTTGTTCTTTAGGGATACACGCATGGGTCATAAATGCCGGAATCCCCACCAAACTTTCCACCCCGCCCAAACTCTCGCCTAAAATGAATAATTTAAGGCTTTCTACAAAAAGAGTCGCCTCGCTGTCATTTTTGAGAGTGAAAGAAAGCATCCCGCTAAAGCCACGCATTTGGGCTTTGGCTAGCTCGTGTTGGGGGTGAGTGGGAAGGCCCGGGTAATAAACCCTTTCTACTTTAGGGTGTTTTTCTAAAAACTCAGCCACGCAAAGGGCGTTTTTTTGATGGGCTTGCATGCGTAATGCTAGCGTTTTAATCCCTCTTTGCAACAGCCAGCTGTCTTGAGGGCCTAAAACCCCACCGATAGCGTTTTGGAAAAAAGCGATCTCTTGGGCTAGTGCTTCATTATTAGTGGTTACAAGCCCGGCGACCACATCGCTATGACCGCCTAAGTATTTGGTGCCGCTATGCACCACAATGTCCGCTCCCAAAAGAAGCGGGTTTTGGCAATAAGGGGTAGCAAAGGTGTTATCCACGATAGTGAGCAAATTATGATCTTTAGCGACACCAGTGCATTGCGCTAAACCCGTGATTTTAAGCAAGGGGTTACTAGGGGTTTCTAAATAAAGGGCTTTAGTGTTTTGCTTGATAGCCTTTTTGATTTGGGATAGATCGCTAGTGTCTATAATGGTGCAAGAAAGCCCGTTTTTGACAAGCACTTTGTTGAACAAACGGAAAGTCCCCCCATAAACATCATCGCCCAATAACACATGATCGCCTGATTGCAAGAGGGAAAAAACGGCGTGGATCCCAGCTAGTCCAGAGGCAAAAGCAAACCCCTTAACCCCCCCTTCTAAATCGGCGATGAGTTCTTCTAAAGCAAAGCGTGTGGGGTTGCCTGAGCGAGAGTATTCATAGCCCTTGTGGCGGCCTATGGCGTCTTGGCGGTAGGTGGAAGTTTGATAAATAGGCACGCTCACCGCCCCCGTTGTCGCGTCCTCGCTAATGCCCCCATGGATTAATTTGGTTTGCATGTGCATGGTTTTTCCTTTTTTATTGAGTTTTTATGAATAGATACCTTTAGAAAGATAACGATCGGCAACATCCGGGAAAATGGTTAAAACCTGACTGCCTTCGGGGAGGCGTTGCACTTCTTTCAAGGCTGCCACAAAAGCTGCCCCGCTAGAGCTCCCCACTAATAAGCCGTTTTTCTTGGCTAACTTCCTAGTATAGCTAAAACCCTCTTCATCTGAAATCGTTTCAAAGCCATCAATATCCAAGTTTGCGAAAAAAGGAGGGATGAACTCCACGCCAATACCCTCAATCTCATGAGGCCCAGGCTCGCCCCCATTCAAAATAGAACCCTCTGGCTCCACCCCAATCAAGCGAATATTAGGGATGCGCTCTTTCAAATACCTAGCCGTGCCCGCAAAAGTGCCACCACTCCCTATCCCGGCCACAAAGCTCGTAAAATTTGTGCCTAATTCTTGGACAATCTCAGGGGCTAGGGTGTGGTAGTAAGCGGCGGGATTATCAGGGTTTTCAAATTGCAAGGGCAAATAGCTATCAGGGATACTTTCGGCTAACTCTTTACTTTTTTTAATGGCGCCAGAAATCCCCTCGCTAGTAGGCGTGTTGATTACTAAAGCCCCCAAAGCTCTCATGATTTGTTGTTTTTCTGTGCTGAATTTTTCTGGGACAACAAAGATGGTTTTGAGATGGTGCTTGAGCGCCACTAAAGCTAGAGCGATGCCGGTATTGCCTGCAGTAGGCTCAATAATGGTTGTTTTAGAAGTGATTTTGCCTGTTTTAAACCCTTCTTCTATAAGGTATTGGCCTAAGCGATCTTTGATGCTCCCTCCCGGGTTTAGATGCTCCAGTTTGGCGTAAATGGCGGAATTTACGGGAATGGGGTAATCCTTGTTAGTGAATTTAAAAACGGGGGTGCGGCCTATGGCGTCTTGCATTGTGGTGATAATCATCATTCCTCCTATAACAAACAATAAAATTCAATTTTGCGATTATGCCTAAACTCGTTAAATGGAATAAGTTTAGGATAAAATGTTGGTTTATTGAGATGGATTAAGGAGCTGATATGAAAAAAATAGAATGGAATGAGAAGCAAAGAAAAGCGTTTCAGGACTTGTTAAGAGAATTTGTAGCGTCAATTGACGCTAAAATACAAGAGGAAAAACAAACAGGTAAAACCCCAACGAACCCAAAATACGCTTCATACCAAAGAGGGCTGAACAAGTTTTTAGCGCCATGGGGTTATGCGTGCAAAATCAGTCTTGGCTCTGGGAATTTATCTAATGAGCCATCCATCGCTTTTTGCCGTCAGGATATTTTAGGGGAAGGATTTGTCAATGGTGAAATACCAACCCCAAAAAAAGGTTTTTACCTTTGGTTTGCTTACTATTGGAAGAACGATGCAGAAAAGTTTTATCTTTGTATAGGTCGATCCATAGAGGAGAATGGGGAAAAAGAGTGTCAAAAATGCCCAGCGTATGATAAAATCATCGATCCTAATGGAGACGCATACTACCAAGAGTTCTATGACAATTTAGAATCCTATCTTGAAAACATTACCAACGATTTTTTACGCTTTGCTAACGAATTTAATCAAATCCCCACTGCGTTTTTTGAATTAGAGCCATCTAGCACGAGCCATTGAGAAATGACCCTCATACCAAAAAGAACTCTCTCATAAGGGATTTTCCTAGAAATCACACTAACGCTTTTAAGCTAAACCTTAAAAAAGCTATCGCTTGATTACAATCAAGCTTTGATATTTGGACTAAAAACGCTATTTTTTAGATTTTGCAATCGGTATCCCATTGATAAAAATGAGGAAAGCAAGCGGGTTTTGATTAAAACCGCTCGCTTGAAAGAGGTTTTTAAGCGCGTTTAAATTTTATTCCACTTCCGCATCAATCACATCATCGTCTTTTTTCTTGGGCTGCTCGGCGTTGTTTTTATTCGCCATGGCTTCGCCTAATTTTTGAGCCGCTTGCACTAACGCTTTGGTTTTGTCTTCAAGCTCCGTTTTAGTAGCGTTATCGTTTTTGACGCAATCTTTAAGAGCGTTAATAGCGTTTTGGATCTCGTTAGCGTCGTTTTCATTCAAATTCGTTTTATGCTCATCAAGGCTCTTTTGGGTTTGGTGTGCCAAACTATCGGCATGGTTTCTCGCTTCAATCACTTCTTTTTTCCTGGCGTCTTCTTCTTTGTGCAATTCAGCGTCTTTAACCATTTTTTCAATTTCGCTATCAGACAACCCGCTAGAGCCAGAAATTTTAATCTCTTGGCTTTTGCCGGTATTTTTATCTTGCGCTGACACGGTTAAAATCCCATTAGCGTCAATATCAAAGGTTACTTCAATTTGAGGCACGCCTCTTGGAGCTGGCGCGATGCCTTGCAAATCAAATTTACCCAACGATTTATTATCCCTTGCCAATTCCCTTTCGCCCTGTAAAACCATGATAGACACGGCGGGCTGGTTGTCTTCAGCGGTTGAGAACACTTGAGATTTTTTCGCCGGAATAGTCGTGCCTCTATCAATCACTTTAGTCATCACGCCCCCTAAAGTTTCAATCCCAAGGCTTAAGGGCGTAACATCTAATAAAAGCACATCTTTCACATCGCCTTTTAACACGCCCCCTTGAATGCTCGCTCCCACCGCTACGACCTCATCAGGATTGACGCTTTTATTCAAATCTTTATTAATAAACGCTTTCACCCTTTCTTGGACTTTAGGGATACGAGTAGAGCCTCCCACCATCACCACTTCTGAAATCTCATTTTTGGTTAGCCCTGCGTCTTTGATCACGCTTTCAATTTTAGAAATCGTTTCTTCCATGAGATCTTCTGTCAAGCTTTCAAATTTAGCCCTAGTGAGTTTTTTAACCAAGTGTTTAGGCCCGGTAGCGTCCGCGGTGATAAAGGGCAAATTGATTTCAGTCTCCATCGCAGAGCTTAGTTCTTTTTTAGCGTTTTCAGCCGCTTCTTTCAAGCGTTGCAACGCCATCACATCGTTTTTAATTTCAATGCCCGTTTCGTTTTTAAACTCACTCGCTAAGAAATCAATCACACGATTGTCAAAATCATCGCCCCCCAAAAACGCATCGCCCCCTGTGGCTAAAACTTCCACGACATTATCGCCTGTTTCTAAAACGGTAACATCAAAAGTCCCCCCACCCAAATCATAAACCATGATTTTTTCGCTCTCTTTTTTATCCAAGCCGTAAGCTAACGCCGCGCTTGTAGGCTCATTGATGATCCTTAAAACATTAAGCCCTGCAATCGTGCCGGCTTCTTTAGTCGCTTTCCTTTGGCTGTCGTTAAAATAAGCCGGAACCGTGATCACCGCTTCCGTAACGCTCTCGCCTAAATAACTTTCAGCGTCTTCTTTGAGCTTCATTAAAATTTTGGCTGAAATCTCTTGAGGGGTATAAACTTTACCCGAAATCTCAATCGCGCAAGCCCCATTCCTATCCACAATCTTATAAGGCAAGCGCTTTTCGGCTTCTTTAGCCTTATCTTCATTAAACATCAAACCCATGATTCTTTTAATAGAATAAATGGTTTTTTCTGGGTTGGTTACCGCTTGTCTTTTCGCACTCTCGCCCACTAAAATCTCGCCCTTATCCGTAAAGGCTACAATAGAGGGAGTGGTGTTTTTACCCTCTTTATTAGCAATAATCTTTGCTTCATTGCCTTCATACACCGCCATTGCGGAGTTGGTTGTCCCTAAATCAATTCCAATAACTTTTCCCATGCGTTATCCTTTCTGTTAAAATAAATGTTTTTAATCGTTTTTAGCAATGCTCACCATTGCCGGCCTCAAAACCCTACCCTTATACTTGTAACCCTGTTGCAAAACCTGCACGATTTTCCCGTTTTCTTTTTCTTCGCTTTTGACTTGCATGATCGCATTGTGGAAATTAGGATCAAATTCTTCTAAGCATTCAATCCCTTCAATGCCATGCCTTGCCAAAACTTCATGCAGCTTTTCCATCGTAAGCTCCAAGCCCTTAGTTAAAGCGCTCTCTTTATCCACTTCTACAGCGCTCTTGTAAGCCCCAAGAAGCGCATCAATCACCGGCAATAGATCCAATGCGATTTTTTCATACGCATACTCTAACGCCATGCTCTTGTCTCTTTCTAAGCGCTTTTTCACGTTTTCAAAATCCGCATGCACTCTCAAGTATTTTTCGTGCATTTCTTTATATTTAAGCTCAAAATCTTCCTTGATCTCGCCTTCTTTTTCGCTCGCTTCTTGCTTTTCTTCACCTTGTTGTTCTTTGCAAGCGCAAGCCTTTTGATAAGACTCTGGCTCTTTTGGGCTTAAATGATCGTGTTCTTGGTTGTGTTCATCTTTCATTATTCCTCCTCAGAAATCGTTTGAAAAAACCCTTCATAATCGCATTCTAGTTTCCCCACGCAAAGCAGTTGCATCCGCTTGTTTTGAAATTCTATGGGGCGTGTTACTAGCATGCAATCAGGCTCTATAAAATGCAAACCCTTACTCAAACGCTCCAAAACCTTACCCCCTAAAATGTCAAAAAATAAAGGGCTGTTTAAAAGCGTTTTTAACCCCATCAGATTAAAGCGTGTGATTTGTGTGTTGGAATACTCCAAACGCTCTAATTGCTTGGCCAAACTCAACGCATTGACAGAAGCAGCGATTAAGCGCACTTCTTTAACGCTTTTGCCCACAAGTTCTAATAAAAACTTCTCCATTTTAACGCTGTAACTCAGCGCGCAAGAAAACGCCAAAAAGTCCAAAATCAAAAAGCGTTTTTCGCACTCAATGACTCTTTCTAAACGCTCCAAACTGGGTTTTTTTAACAGCGTGAAAAGCCCGAAATTTTCACTCGCGCTTTTTAAGCGTTTTTCATTTACTTTTAAAACTTCAAAGCGCAACGACTTGTGCCAATAGTTTTCAAACGCCTTAAAAGTGGGCAATCTAGCGCCGCTAGAATGGGCTTGATGGAGCATGCCTTCTTTGGAAAGGATTTGAAAATAATTCCTAATTGTCGCGCAAGATATTTTCAAGTTTGCCAACTCTTTCAAGCGTTTAGAACTAATGGGTTCTAAAATCTGCAGATAGGTTTTAACAAACGCATCTAACAAACTCTCTTTCTTATTCAAATTAGAACCTACTTTAATTCTTCTTAACATCATTATTTGAAAAATCTCGTCAATCACCATTCTTGATGAAAGAACCCTCGAATTATAGCGCAAAAAGTTAATAATCTATCACTTGTTTTAAAAAAGTGATAAAAATTACCCGATTTTTCTTTAAAGTTTAGTCTGTATCACTAAATTTATTTACTATCATTAAATTAGGATTTTTTATAGAATTAATTTAATTTAGATCTATTGGGCAACTAATACCTTTTATTAAAAAAACTTGTTATCATGATAAACATGAACACACACACAAGAGGCATTGACAGCAATCTGATTTATTCGCTCCAAAGCATTTCATTATCCATGTTTAGAAAGGGTTTTTTTGGGCTTTATCAAGGTTCCATTTCGGCGCGCATTGGCACTAACCAGTTTGTGATCAATAAAAGAAACGCTGTTTTTGATCAATTGAATGAAAACACCTTACTGGTTTTGCATGACAAGATAGATTACCGCTGGAAAGAAGCGAGCCAGGATTCGCCCATTCATGCGAGCGTGTATAGGGAGTTTTTGGACGCTAAATTCATCGCTTACGCGCGCCCTCCTTATAGTTTGGCGTATTCCTTGCGCCACAACCGGTTGCTCCCTAGAGATTATTTAGGGTATCGTTCTTTGGGCGAAGAAGTAACGATTTTTAACCCCAAAGACTATGACAGCTGGCAAGAAAGAGCGGATACAGAAATTTTACGCCAATTGCAAGAGAGCAAAAAATATTTTGTTTTCATTAAGGGGTGTGGGATTTTTGCCTACCACAGAGAGCTTTCTAAACTCATGGAAGTTTTTGATTTGATTGAAAACTCATGCAAAGTTTTACGATTGGGCGATTTAATGGATTATTGCTATAATGATGATCCACGATTGAGCGTGTAAAAAGCTAAAAAGGATAAAACATGACCATCAACACCCATTACACCCCTAATTTCACACAGCTCCAAACCTTGAACAATATCAATAATGACGCAACCATAAAGGACAGGAATCAAGTAGAGCAGGATTTACAACAAAGCAGCATTCAAGATGGTTTCAGCCAAGATAATACGCCAAACGCCCCTGATTTTGACCGACTACAAGCTTTAAACGCTATCAATAACGACGGCGAGATTAAAGATAAATCCCAAGTTGAAAAAAGCCTTATTGATGGCGAAAATACCCCTGAAATTTATTCCAGCCTAGACACATACGCTTAAAAAGGGGTTTTACCATTCTTTTAAAGCCATTTTGATCGCTTCTATCACGCAATCCATCCCACCCGCTAAACTAAAAAGCCAGTATTTGTGCGCGTAAATGTATTCTAATTGCTTAGCCCTTAATTCGTCTTCATTATTCGTTTTCTTGCACACGATTTCAGCGATATGCAATTCCTGGTGGAAAATGTAAGATTGTATCGCATCCATGAAATACGAATTGAATCGCTTGTCATCAAAAAGCTCTTTAACGTTGTCAATTTCAGCGCTCAAATACTCTAATTTGTTAAAATCCAGCTCTTCTAATTTGTTTTCTTCATGAAGCTTTTCCACTTTTTCTAAAAACTCTGCCACCTTTAAAAACGCTTCTTCAACTTGCGTTTTTTTCTCATTGGCGTATTTGATGATCTCTTCGCATTTTTGTTTGGCGATCTTTAAATTTTTATCTTGCTCTGATTGGGTAGGATAAATAAGATTGATAGGAGGCTTTGGCTTGGATTTGTCTATGTTTTCGCACACTTCTTTAAAGGGCATTTCTTTAGTCCCTTTAATCCTAGCCCCCCCTTCAGTAGCGTTAATGACTTCTAGTTTATAGGGCGTGTTAAAAATATCTTTTTCAAAAAATTCTAAGAAAAGTTTCCACACTAAAGTGGTTTCTACTTCCCCATTACCCCCGTATTTTTCTATAAAAATCTTGTCTTTATCCTTTTTAGGCTTGATCTCTTTATCGCCATAAATCGCCCCACTGGCATGGCTGTTACCGCTTTGTGAAAAGCTCAAATCTTGCCCGATAAACACGCACCTTTTGAAACGAGAATGCACCACTAATTCATACGCCATGTTCGCTGCGCTCATGCCTATACCCACATAACCATACTGGTGCAAATCAAAAAGGTTGGTGTAGCCAAAGGGGCGGAAACTGAATTGCTTAACCCCTTTTTTAATCGCTTGAATCAATCGTTTATGCACAATGGAAGTCAAAGCAAAAATGACGCCTTCTTGAAAATCTAGGGGCGTTTCTTCATAAAATTTCGCCGTTAAATCCACCCTTTCTAAAGACAGCACAATATCAGGCTTGATACCGGCTCTGGCTAGAATAGGGAAAGAAGCGTCTATGCAAAAAAGCGTCGCATAAGGAGCGATTTCTTTTAAAAGGGGGAGTTGCTTATTTAAACTGGGCCCGGTTGAGACAATGATAGCGGTGTCTCTGTTTTTCAAAGCGTTCACAAAATCCACTAAACTAGGGCTTTTGATGACTTCAGGCAAATTAGCGGCATGCTGTTTGATGCCTATGAGCGCGTCTTTAGCGTCATTGCCTACGCTAATAGCGCCATGCTCTAAAGCACGCGTGAAATGCTGGTTGATTCCTATCATTTGATCAGAATATCGTTCATAATAAGCGTTAAAAAGTTTTAAATCATACATTCTTGCGTATAAACGAGACTTTTTATCCATATCAAACAACGAAGCGATCATGTTGTAATTGCAAAAACTTGCATGCAATAAAATCAAACGATTTTCTAAAATCTCCGTGGAAAAATCCAAAAGATTCAACACAATGAAAATAATTTCTATTTCAGGCTCAATGACCACCAAGCGTTTTAAATTGCCATTACCTAAAAGCAAGCGATAAAACACCCCATTACCCAAGCCAAAATAATACAAATAAGGATAAAGCATGTAAATTTCGCTATTTTTGTATAGCTCTAAGCTTGAATCTAGCGGGCTTTTTTCAAATAAGGGCGTGTTTGTTTCTTTATCTAAGAGATTGAAATTCGCGCTATCATTCCCTAAAAACACTTCGTATTTTTTGTTTTCTTTAATGGCTTTGAGCTTTGCGAACAAAAGAGGGTCTTTTTTGAAAAGAGCTTGTAAGTTTTTTTGATAAATATCCATTATTTTAACTTATAAAAATAGCTTATAAAAAAGGCTAACGCCCCTTTGAATCAAGGGCTGTTATTGTAAAAGCCTTAAGACATTCTGTTGCACCGCATTCGCTTGCGCCATAGCAAAACTCCCGCTTTGCGCCAAAATATTGTATTTAGAAAAGTTCGCGCTCTCTTCAGCAAAATCCACATCTCTGATTTGAGATTCAGCCGCTTTAACATTCACTTGGGTTACAGAAATATTGTTAATGGTGGTAACCAATTCCATTTGCACCGAACCCATATCAGAGCGGATTTTGTCTAATTGCGTGCGCGCAGAATCTGCCATATCCATCACAATCATCGCCCCTTTAAGGCTTGTTACCCCAGCCCCTATACCTTGAGAATTGGTCTCCGCTTGCGCACCATTAGCGTTCGCTCCAGCTGCTGAAGCCACATTCGCATCAAAAATGCCCCTAACCGCTCTCAAATTCACGGTGTATTCTGCCACCCCTTGAGCGGAATGAAAGCCCACATGGCTAAAATTCACACCGCTCACAATGATGTCTCTAGCATCGGTTCTGGTCAAGGTTAAGCGCCCAATAACCGCATGCTGTGTCCCAGAAATCCCTGCAAAATTCCCTCCCCCAAAAACCTGACCGCTCGCGCTCGCTGCATGCACTGAGATCGCGCGCCCATCAATGGAGTGCAAATTAATGCGCCCTTGAATATCCAAGCTCGCTTCCACGCCGGTGCGATCTTTGACGGAGTTAATGGCGTTAGTCAATCTCCCATCAGCGTCGTTTTTATGCACATCATTCACGGTCCCAATTTCTACGCCATTAATGGTAAGCTCTCTCACGGTTCCTGATTGCACGGGAGTGCCGCCGGTGGCCATGACATTATAAGACGCCCTAACGCCTAAGGTGTTAGAAAAGCGGTTGATGATTTCGCTTAACGCTCCAATCCCAGTGCCAGCGCTTGTAGAAATACGCACGGTTTCAATCTTATAATCGTTCACGCCATTGACTTGTTTGAAATTCAATCCCACTTCAGTCAAGTTTTGTGCCGCCGCACTAGCGAGCATGCCTTCACCGCTAAAAGAAGAAGTTTCCATGCGCACATGCCCGATTTTATCTGAGCTCGTTGAGCCAATGGACGCCTTAACCGTGGTGTTAGAATACGCGCCAATTTGAAATTCTTTGTTAGAAAAACTTCCTGAAAGCATTTGTTGGCCGTTAAAGCTTGTGGTGTTAGCGATATTGTCTAGTTCTTCTAACAACCTTTGAATATCGCTTTGGAGCGCTCTTCGGCTTTCTAAAGTTTGCCCGTCTTGAGCGGCTTGAACGGCTTTGGTTTTAATGGTGTCTAAGATTTTGATTTGCTCATCCATCGCTTTATCTGCGGTTTGAACCATACCAATAGCGTCATTAGCGTTGCGGATCGCTTGACCCAAATTCGCGCTTTGACTCCTTAAGCTATCAGCGATCGCCATCCCACTAGAATCGTCAGCGGCTTTATTGATCCTAAGCCCTGAGCTTAACTTTTCAAGCGAGCTTGAAAGGTCTCTGTTGTTTTGAACCCCTACCGCATGAGAAGTTAAAGCGGCGATATTGGTATTTATCCTAAAACTCATGTTTGCATCCTTTGCATAGATATTTGCTGTTAGTCAAGCAAAGGGTGTTCCAACTCTTTGATTTTTAACGCTGTTATGGTTTTTATGGTTTAATGAATCGTTTAGTCAAAATTCTATGCTACAATCATTCATTAATAGGTATAAACATTTTATTAAAGGCGTTCAATGAAGCACCTTATTATCGTAGAATCCCCCGCAAAAGCCAAAACCATTAAAAATTTTTTGGATAAAAATTATGAAGTTATCGCCTCTAAAGGGCATGTTAGGGATTTATCCAAATTCGCTTTAGGCATTAAGATTGATGAAACAGGCTTTACCCCTAATTATGTCGTGGATAAAGACCATAAAGAGCTTGTCAAACAAATCATAGAGCTTTCTAAAAAGGCATCTACCACCTACATCGCTACCGATGAAGACAGAGAAGGGGAAGCGATAGGCTATCATGTGGCATGCTTGATTGGGGGGAAATTGGAGAGCTATCCTAGGATTGTTTTTCATGAGATCACGCAAAATGCGATTTTAAACGCCCTAAAAACCCCACGACAAATTGACATGTCTAAGGTCAATGCCCAACAAGCCAGGCGTTTTTTAGATCGGATCGTGGGTTTCAAGCTCAGCTCGTTGATTTCATCTAAAATCACTAAAGGTTTGAGCGCTGGGCGGGTGCAGAGTGCTGCATTAAAGCTTGTGATTGATAGAGAAAGGGAAATCAAAGCCTTTAAGCCTTTAACTTACTTCACGCTAGACGCTTACTTTGAGCCAAATTTAGAAGCACAACTCATCAGCTATAAGGGCAACAAACTCAAAGCCCAAGAACTCATTGATGAAAAAAAAGCCCAAGAAATTAAAAACGAATTAGAAAAAGAAAGCTACACTATCTCTAGTATCGTTAAAAAGTCTAAAAAATCCCCCACACCGCCCCCTTTCATGACTTCCACTTTACAGCAAAGCGCTTCCAGTCTTTTAGGCTTTTCGCCCACAAAAACCATGAGTATCGCTCAAAAATTATATGAAGGCGTAGCCACCCCACAAGGGGTTATGGGGGTGATCACTTACATGAGGACCGATAGCTTGAATATCGCTAAAGAGGCTTTAGAAGAAGCGAGAAACAAGATTTTAAAAGATTATGGCAAAGACTACTTGCCCCCTAAAGCCAAAGTCTATTCCAGCAAGAATAAAAACGCCCAAGAAGCCCATGAAGCGATCAGGCCCACTTCTATTATTTTAGAGCCAAACGCTTTAAAAGACTACCTTAAGCCTGAAGAATTAAAGCTCTATACTTTAATTTACAAACGCTTTTTAGCTTCTCAAATGCAAGACGCTCTTTTTGAAAGCCAAAGCGTGGTTGTGGCTTGCGAAAAAGGCGAGTTTAAAGCTAGTGGGAGAAAGCTCCTTTTTGATGGCTATTATAAAATTTTAGGCAATGACGATAAGGACAAATTGCTCCCCAATTTGAAAGAAAACGACCCCATTAAATTAGAAAAACTAGAGAGCAACGCCCATGTTACAGAACCTCCAGCACGCTATTCAGAAGCGAGCTTGATTAAAGTTTTAGAAAGTTTAGGCATAGGCAGGCCTAGCACCTACGCCCCAACGATTTCCCTCTTGCAAAACAGAGACTACATCAAGGTAGAAAAAAAGCAGATCAGCGCTTTAGAGAGCGCGTTTAAGGTGATAGAAATTTTAGAAAAGCATTTTGAAGAAATCGTGGATTCCAAATTCAGCGCTTCTTTAGAAGAGGAACTGGACAATATCGCTCAAAATAAAGCCGACTATCAGCAAGTCTTAAAGGACTTTTACTACCCTTTTATGGATAAAATTGAAGCCGGGAAAAAGAATATCATCTCTCAAAAAGTGCATGAAAAAACCGGCCAATCATGCCCTAAATGTGGGGGGGAATTAGTCAAAAAGAATAGCCGTTATGGGGAGTTTATCGCTTGCAACAATTACCCTAAATGCAAATACATCAAACAGACTGAAAACGCCAATGATGAAGCCAAGCAAGAATTGTGCGAAAAATGCGGAGGGGAAATGGTGCAAAAATTCAGCAGAAACGGGGCGTTTTTAGCTTGCAACAATTACCCTGAATGCAAAAACACCAAATCGCTAAAAAACACCCCTAACGCCAAAGAAACAATAGAAGGCGTGAAATGCCCAGAATGCGGAGGGGATATTGCCTTAAAAAGGAGCAGGAAAGGCTCGTTTTATGGCTGTAACAATTACCCTAAATGCAATTTTTTATCCAACCATAAGCCCATCAATAAGCGTTGCGAGAAATGCCATTATTTAATGAGTGAAAGAATCTATCGCAAAAAAAAGGCGCATGAATGCATTAAATGCAAAGAGCGCGTGTTTTTAGAGGAAGATGATGGCTAAAGAAAATCCGCCTATCGTTTTTGGGCCTGTTTTATCCAGGCGTTTTGGGAAGTCTTTGGGCGTGGATTTATCGCCCTCTAAAAAACAATGCAACTACAATTGCATTTATTGCGAGTTGGGTAAAGCCAAGCCCATTGAACGCATGGAAGAAGTGATCAAAGTAGAAACCTTGATTAACGCCATTCAAAACGCCCTAAACAACCTCACCACCCCCATTGATGTTTTAACCATTACCGCTAATGGCGAACCCACGCTATACCCTCATTTATTAGAGCTTATCCAAAAAATCAAGCCTTTTTTAAAGGGCGTTAAAACTTTGATTTTAAGCAATGGCTCACTCTTTTATGAGCCAAAGGTCCAGCAAGCCTTAAAGGAATTTGACATCGTTAAATTTTCTTTAGACGCTATTGATTTGAAAGCCTTTGAAAGAGTGGATAAGCCCTATTCTAAAGACATTAACAAGATTTTAGAGGGGATTTTGAGCTTTTCTCAAATCTATCAGGGGCAACTAGTGGCTGAAGTGCTGTTGATTAAGGGCGTGAATGATAGCGCGAATAATTTAAAGCTCATCGCTGCCTTTTTAAAACAAATCAATATAGCCAGAGTGGATTTAAGCACCATAGACAGACCCTCAAGCTTTAAAGCCCCTAAATTGAGCGAAGATGAATTATTAAAATGCTCTTTATTTTTTGAAGGGCTTTGCGTGAGTTTGCCTAAGCGATCCATTACTCAAGCTAAAAAATTGATTTCTTGCGGTATAGACGAATTGTTCGCTTTAATTTCCAGACGCCCTTTAAGCGCAGAAGAAGCCCCCCTAATACTGGATTCTAACGCTTTTAAACATTTAGAAACTTTATTAAACCATAAGCAAATTACGATTAAAAAAGTCGGCTCTTTGGAGTTTTATTGCGCGTTTTAACCTCCATTCGTAACCTGTAGTTTTACCTTACTTTAGGGATAGCTTAAGCTTTTAAATAAGGATCTCTTTTATTACCAAATAACGCCACCATAAAAAATGTTTTCAAAAGCCGACAAATAGCTAAAAACTTGGTGTAATGTTTTTAATCG
>NZ_CBOM010000023.1:0-21745 GCF_000476275.1 Helicobacter pylori SA213A | reverse complement strand
GAACCTTCTAAGAACAAGATGTAAGGAAAATGCAATTCTTTGAGCATAAAATTAGCCATCTCCGCAATATTTTTATACGCTCTTTCTATAGCATTCCCAGCTTGCATTAAATCTTGATTGCTATACTTACCTACCAATATTCCTTTTTGAATATTTTCTATATCTTTTCCTTGATGTTTGGCTTCTGTTATTAGTATCACTCTCCAATTTCCATCATCATCTTTAACTTCAATGATACCTCCATCAGGTTTTATCTTAGAGCTTTGAATAAACAAGGTCTTTCCAAGTTCATCATCAAGCCCCTGCAATACAGAATTGATTTCTTCTTTGGTTATACTTGCTCTGTGCCTAAACGATAAATTCTTAAATTCATTTTCAAGTTTTTGCATAACAAGTTTAGAGATATTGCTCACACCCATATCGTGCAATTTGGACTCATCGGTAAAAATATTCGTAACACCTAAAGACTCTTTATGCTGTTTGCTTAATCTTTGAGATTGATTTTTTTAGCCATTTTCTACCTTAAAATCTTCACTTCTTCTTCTAAATGAATGCCGTATTCTTGTAACACTCTGGTTTTAGCGAGTTCTATCAAATCCAGGGCTTCTTCAAATTCTGCGCCCCCCAAATTCACCAAAAAATTCGCATGCTCTTTGGCAAAGCCCACTCTTTTCAAACAATAACCCCTTAAGCCCACACCCTCTAAAAGCCTGCCCGCATAATCGTTAGGCGGATTTTTGAAACAGCTCCCAAAATTAGGCAATTTGGGGTGGCTTTTACGCATGCTTTTACACGCTTTTAAAACTTCTTCTCTAAAGCCATGCGTTTTTTTAAACCTCGCCCTTAAAACAACGCCATTGAATGTGCTGCTACGATAGCCCAGCCCCAAAGCTTCTTTTTCTAGCCATTCATTATTAATGCAAGCACTTTCTAAAACATTTTTGATTTCAAATTCTTTCATGCCAGCATTCATTTTAACTAACGCCCCTAAAGTGCCAGGCAATTGCCCTAAAAACTCCAAACCCTCTAAATCATTCGCTCTAAAATAATTAAAAATTTTAGACGAGTTGGCTGCTCCCCCTATTTCAACGCATTCACCCTTATCGCAAATATAATCGTAATTCTTGCCTAATAAAGCGAGATTTTTCGCGCTAGGAGCGATTAAAAGGTTGTTCGCTAAGCCTATGATCTGGTGTTCTTGAGAGATTTCATTATCGTTTTCTAAAACGCTCACTTTTAAAGGCGTGCCGATTTTCACGCTGCTGTAACGAGAAAAATCAATGGTTTTTTCTAGCATTTTCTAGCCTATAATTTTAGGAATGAGCTTGATTAAGGTTTTGGTGTAATCTAAAAGCATGTTAGTCATCCACGGCATGGTTAAAATCAGCACCCCAATCACGGCTAAAATCTTAGGCACAAAAGACAAAGTCATTTCATTGATTTGAGTGGTCGCTTGAAAAATACTGACTAATAGCCCCACCACCAAGCCTGCCAGTAATACCGGTAAAGAAATCATCAAAGTGATTTTATAAGTCTCAATGGCGAGTTTCATGAGTTGTGATTCCATTATATTCCTTTTATCTTAAGATTTCTTCTAATTGCTGAAAGCTTGTTTCAAAAGGCTGTAAAGCGTTTTCATCTTGCGCTAAAAATTGCTCCATTAAAGCCTTTTTCTTAATCGCTTCATCAAGCTCTTTATCGTTCCCCATTTGATAAGATCCGATGCGAATGAGCATTTCATTTTCTTTTAATAACGCATACAAACGGCGGAATTTTCTCGCGCAAAGGTTTTGAGACTCGCTGATGATGTCTTTAGCCACCCTTGATGCGGAGTTTAAAATATTGATAGGCGGGTAGATCCCATAGTCGGTTAATTCCCTGCTTAAGACAATATGCCCATCTAAAATACTCCTAGCTTGATCGGCTATGGGGTCGCTCAAATCATCGCCCTCTACTAGCACGCTAAAAAAAGCCGTAATGCTCCCCTTATTTTCTTCCTTACCCGCCCTCTCCATTAATTGAGGCAATAAAGAAAGTGCGGATGGGGGGTAGCCTTTGGAAGTGGGCGGTTCGCCTAAGGCCAAACCGATTTCTCTTTGAGCCATAGCGAAACGAGTCACTGAATCCATGATAAACAACACATCTAGCCCTTGGTTTTTAAAATACTCCGCCACGCTCATCGCGCAAAAGGCCCCGTATTTGCGCATCAAAGGGCTATCATCGCTCGTAGCGACCACCAACACGCAAGAGCTTAAATCCCCTTTCAGGTTTTTCTCTATAAATTCAGGGATTTCTCTGCCCCTTTCCCCAATCAAAGCGATCACTTTAATCGGCGCTAAGCAACCCCTAGTGATCATGCCCATTAGCGTGGATTTACCCACCCCAGAGCCGGCAAAAATGCCCAGTTTTTGCCCCTTACCGCAAGTCAAAAGCCCATCAATGCTCTTCACCCCCACGCTAAAAACCTCATCAATCAAGCCTCTTTTTAAAGGGGCTATAGGCGTTGTAATGACAGGCGCTAATCGTTCATAATCTAGCGCCCCCTTATTGTCAATGACTTGCCCTAAAGGGTTAAGCACCCTCCCTAAAAGATTACGGCCCACAGGGAAATTCAACCCCTCTTTTAAAAACAGCACCTTATCGCCAGCCCTAGCCCCCTCTATAAAGTTAAAGGGCGTGAAACCAAACTGCTCTTTTTCTGCCACCACCACCATTCCCACGCATTCGCTGCCATCGCTTTTTTCAATCTTCACCACATCGCCCACAGACGGGTTAAAGCCATCCGCATAAACGATATTGGGCATGATTTTTTTCACGCTCCCGTAGCGAGGCGATAGATCAAAATGCTGATTCAAGCGGTTTTTTAAGGATTTTAGGGGCATTTAAAGCTCTTTAGTCCATAAGACTTCAGCGATTTGGCGCTCATTATTGATCCTATTCACATGCACGATCACATCAATCGCGCTCTTAAAATACGCGCGCATCAAATCCTTATCCAAAGAATGCGTATAACGCATGCTCAAATTCAGTGAAAGGGCTTCTAGAGTGTTTTGGGCGCTATTAGCGTGAATGGTTGAGAGCATGCCCTTATGCCCGGTGTTTCCTAAACGCAAAAAAAGCGCGGCGTTTCTTGTGTCAATCTCGCCCACAATGAGCCTGTCTGGGTTTAAGCGCATGGCCATATTGAGAGCGTCTTCATAATTAAAGCGCGTGTTTTCTTGCTTGCCCACTAAAAGCCCCACGCAATTATTAAACGCTTTTAAATCCAATTCTTGGCTGTCTTCAACGCTCACCACCCTTTCGTCTTTATTGACGCAATCTAAAAGAGCGTTTAATAGGCTTGTTTTACCGCTTGAAGTTTCCCCGCTAATGAGAATGTTATACCCTTTTAGCACTAAATCTTTCAAACTTTTTGGATCGCTTGCTTTGAAAGTGAAATCGTCTAAACTTAAGGGCTTAAGCCTAGGCACACGGATATTGAGCGTGATTTGATTATTGGTAGTGATGCTGAAGTGATTCGCGCTCACCCTATAGCGCGTGAAAGGGATAGAGCAATTTAAAGTGGGGTGCTCTTCATCAAAAAACAACCCCCTAAAACTAGCCAATTGCTCGCAAAACCTCAGCAAAAACGCCTTATCAAAAAGCGCATGCCCTCTTTTTTCTCGGGTGTTATTGACTTTATAAAGCCAAAGCTCCTGCTCGGTATTGATGATTAGCTCGGTGATCCCGCTTTCTAAAAAAGGGGTAAAATGGCCAATTAGGGCTTGTAAAACTCTATGGGTTTGTAAAGTTTCCAAAAGCCCTATCCTTTTATCATCGCTCTTTTAAAACCTGTTCGCAACGCTTGCAAGGGGTGTTTTCTAGCTCGCTTTTAAAACGCCAACACCTGGGGCATTTATAAAAGGGGGCTTTAAAGAGCGTGAATGCTGGCGTTTCGCTTAATTTTTCTTTTGCAACCCCTACAAAGCTTACCATCAGCAATTCTTCTACTAAATTTTCACACAACGCTTTTTCTTTCACTTCAATAGCGCATTCCAACGAATTTTTCACCACGCCTTCTTTTTTCAATCGGTCTAACTCTTCATTAAAGGCAGAACGCAAGGCTAAAACGGCTTCAAAATTTTCTGGCTTTTTAAACTCTTTAAGGTGGAGTTTTTCTAAAATATTAATGCCTTTCAAATCAAACACATCTTTAGCTTGCAAAAACGCGCACAGCACCTGGCTATGCTCTAAAACTTCTTCAATCGTGTGCGTTAAAATCGGGGCTAAAAAGTAGCACAATTGGCTAGCTACAGCGAGTAAGACCATTTGAATGGCTTGGCGTTTTTCATTGTTTTTGCTATCGCAATACAAGCTATCCTTACAGGCGTCTAAATAAATCCCGCTCAATTCATTGGCAACAAACGCCATTAAAATATTCAAGCCTTTCACAAAATCATGCTCTTCAAACGCGCTATTGACTCCAACGCTTATGGTTTCTAAAGTCTCTAATATAAAATGATCTAAAGGGCTGAAGTCATGGGAGCGTTCTAAATGTTTAAGATCCATATCGCTAAAATTGGCGAGTAAGAATTTCAAGGTGTTGCGGAATTTCTTATAATGCTGTTCTGTTTGAATGAAGAAGGTTTGAGAGACCCTCAAATCGTTTTGATAGTCATTAAACGCTACCCACAAACGCACCACATCGCTCCCATGCTTTTTGAGCAAGTTGTCCAAAGACACCACATTGCCCTTAGATTTACTCATTTTCTCGCCCTTTTCATCTACGATAAAGCCATGCGTAATGACCTTTTTAAAAGGGGCTTGGTTGTTTAAAACACAACCGATTAAAAGCGAGCTTTGAAACCACCCCCTATGCTGATCGCTCCCTTCTAAGATCACATCGCTAGGGCTTTGCCCTTTTTCTCCATGGTAGTCTTCTAAAACCGCCTTAAAGGTACTACCGCTATCAAACCACACATCTAAAATGTGCATGACTTTTTCGTAATGCGTGGCGTCCTCTCGATAGCTAGGGGGTAATAAATCTTTCACGCTAGACTCCCACCACACATCACAGCCTTTTTTCTCAAAAAGATTCGCCACATGCTCTAAAACTTCGCTTTCAAAACAAGGCTTATTCGTGCGTTTGTCTATGAAAAAGGCCAGTGGCACGCCCCATTTTCTTTGCCGGCTCAAGCACCAATCAGGGCGGTTTTCTATCATGGTTTTTAGGCGGTTTTTCCCGCTGCTTGGCACAAATTCCACCTTTTCAATCGCATTCAAAGCCACCTCTCTTAAGGTTTTTTGAGAACCATCATTTTGGGTAAAAGGCTCATCCATTAAAATAAACCATTGCGTGGTCGCTCTATAAATCACAGGCTTGTGCGTCCTCCAGCAATGCGGGTAGGAATGCTCAATCTCTTGCTCTAGCAATAAAGAATCGCCCAATTGCTCTATAATGCGTTTTTGAGCCTTAAAAACATGCTCGCCCAGATAGCTTTCATCTAATAGTTGGTTATGGATAATGCCCTCATCATAGCAACCTTTCTCATCTACAGACATTAACACTTCTAAATTATATCTTAAGCCTAAATAGTAGTCCTCTTCACCATGCCCGGGCGCGGTATGCACGGCTCCTGTGCCATCTTCTAAACCGACATGCTCTCCTAGAGTGATTAGGGAATCTCTTTGGTTTAAAGGATTGGTGGCCTTCAAATATTCTAAATCATTGGAATTGAATTCATGCGCAATCTCACTATCTACCACCCCTAAAGCGGCTAACTTTTCATGCAAGGCTTTAGCGACTAAATAGCCTTTTTGGGTGAGCGCATAAACAGCGTCTTTTTTCAAAGCAATCGCCACATTCGCATACAAAGTCCAGGGCGTGGTCGTCCAAATCACCAAGCTCGCTTTTTTGACTTTTAACTTTTCTAAACTCTCCTTTTTCAAACCAAACGCCACGAAAATAGAGGGCGATTTTTTCATCTTGTATTCCACTTCAGCTTCCGCTAAAGCGCTCTCGCACGCATAACTCCAATAAATAGGCTTGTGGCGCTCTTTCAAAAGCCCTTTTTTAGCCACTTCCACTAAAGCCCTATAAATGCTCGCTTCAAATTTAAAATCCATGGTTTTATAAGGATCTTCAAAATCCCCCAAAACGCCCAATTGCAAAAATTCATTCTTTTGGATTTCTAAAAATTTTTTCGCATGATCTCGGCACTTTTCTCTAAACAGCGTGGGGTTTTCTAGGCTTGTTTTTTCTTTTTCTAATCGCTCTAAAATTTGCTGCTCAATGGGCAAACCATGGCAATCCCAACCGGGCGTGTAATAGATTTTCTTCCCTTTAAAATATTCTCTTTTAACGACAATGTCTTTTAAAATTTTATTTAAGGCATGCCCTAAATGCAAATGCCCGTTCGCATAAGGCGGCCCGTCATGCAAAGTGAAATCCCCATGGTTATCTTTCCTGTTTTGCATGCGTTTAAACGCTTGTTGCTCTTGCCATTTAGCGTAAGTTTTAGGCTCATTAACGCTCAAATTCCCTTTCATAGAAAAGGTGGTTGTGTTTAAGTTTAGGGTGTCTTTGTATTCTTTCATGGATTGTTCCTTAATCTTTTATCTTTATTCTTTTGTTTTAGGAGCGATATAAAGGTGCGTGTCTTTTCGTGGCACATTTTTTAAAGTGGGGATTTGTAAAATCGTGTATTCTTCTATCCCCTTTAAATAGTGCAAACTAATCGCATCGCCCGCCTTCACTTCTTTACTAGCCTTAGCGCAACTCCCATTGATCCACACCGCCCCTACATTACACATATCTGTCGCTAAAACGCGCCGCTTCACTAAACCCACTGATTGTAAAAATTTGTCTATTCGCATGCGTTTATTTTACCCTATTCTTTAAGTTTTTATCCATAACTTATAAGGGTTTTAGTTTTAGCATGTTAGCATTCAGCCACCACTCTTTTTAAGGAATTTGCTTGAAGTTTCAAATCGTGATTTTGTTAACCGCTCTTTTATTAGCCTCTTGCTTGTCCCCTAAAGGCCATCATTCTGGTTTGGTGAATATGTATATCGCTCATCAAGGCCAAAGCGTGCGCACTTATTGGCGCAAAATAGATAGAGGAGTTATCGCCAAACACAATGAAACGCTTGAAAAAAACCCTAAAGCAAAGCTCAAAGACCCTAGGGGGCCTTTGTTCATGCTGGGGAGTGAGCGCTTCATGCTTTTATGGAAAAACCGCTACGCTTTAGCCAAAGTCCAATCGTTCAGGCTAGAGCCTGGTTTTTATTACTTGGATTCTTTTAGCGTGGAAACTCAAAAAGGCATCTTGCAAAGCGCTCCTGGCTATTCATACACCAAAAATGGCTATGATTTCAAAAATAACCGCCCCTTTTTCCTAGCCTTTGAAGTCAAACCTGACAGCAGGATCATTCTTCCTAGCGTGGAAATGAGCCTGATTAAAACCCCTAGAGGCTTTTTGGGGGTGTTTTTATTTGACAACAACGAAAAGGGGGCTAATACCCAATGGATTGAAGGGAGCTTGAATTTAAAGCTTAAAAACGCTTCTTTTAAAGACGCATGGGGGTTGGAACAATAAAGCATGAAGCGATCGTTCGCTTTTCGTAAGTTCTTTATGATTAGATTGTAAAAAAATGCCTTGAGTATTTTTTAGATTTTATTACCCCTATTCAATTGGAACAAAGCCATTAATTTTTTAAAAACTTTTAAAAACGATAAACATAATCCGCACTCCAAGTAACATAGCTTTCAAAAATGCCCCTAGGGATTTTTGCTTGTAAAACCCTCACACTTTCGCAAGTCTTTAGCTTTTTTAAAGAACAACTAGGAGCGTCGCCATGAACGCTCGCGCTCAATTCTAGCGTGTGGCACTTATCGCCCATCCTTAGCCCTAGTGAGCCATAGCCCTGAAATTGCGCCAATTGCGCTAATATATTACCAAAATCTTTAAGAACATCGGCTGTTACGCTCTCACCCCCTAGCCCAGCCCCTATAAAATAACCGATGAAAAACTTCTCATTTTCATACACATTGTGTAAAAAATCCATAAAAAAGCTGTAAGTTGACATTGTTATCATACCGCCATTAAAAAAAGAAACAGGACTTATTGTGTCTATGGGTATCACTCCAAATAAGTATTGTTGGTATTTATCTTTTTCCATGTAATTGCCCGCTTTATAGGAATATTGGAACCCTCCCCTAACGCCAAAACCCATTTTTTAATCTTAACAGGAGCGGCATACTGATACCCCATTTTAAAATTAAAGCCGTTTAAGATTGTGCTGGGATCTTTTCTTTCTAAGAGTCTTCCACCAAAATTGAAGTGAGAGTGAGGCAGCAAAACAAAACTATCTTTATAAGCTAAATTCCATGAAAACATCCCGCTATAGCCAAGACCGGCAAAAAAAGCGCTTTTATCCACTCTTTGATGTTTAGCCTTAGCTTTTTCTTTCGCTAAAGCTTCTTGAACCTTCTTTCCAACGAGTTCATTAAGCGCGCTCTCATCTATAGCGTAGCTAAGATTAAACCCTAGCATAGAATACAGAGCCAAAAATAAAAATTTGGTTTTTAAAAAATGGGGGGGTAACTTGCATACCCTTTCCTTGATTGAAAAATTGTTTTAATATTTTGAATATTGTAAAACATTGAAGCTTAAATTAAAAGTCTTAACAATATTATTGGATAAAAAATTACTTTTTATAGGCATTGATGAGTATTTTTAACATTAATGAGCGTTTGTAAAAATAAAAATCAAGCGTGTTGGTTGGATTGGATTTAATGGGTTTGATTAGAACGGATTAGAATTGAACGATTGCATTTTAAAGTCAAAACCAGAGACAACCCTAGTCAAGTTGCCCCTAGCCACACCGATATTACTCGTGATGCCCGTGGCAGCAACCTTCTTCTTGATGATGACTATCGCTAGTGCTGCAACAACCTTCTTCATGATGAGAGCTGTGGTGGTGATGGTGGTGTTCACCGCCATGATAGTGGTGGTGGTGTGTGTGGTGGTGATGGTGGTGATGCCCGCCGTGTTGTTCTTCATGGTGTGCCATGATGACTCCTTTAATTAAGAATTTAAATTCTAGCTCACTGGCTAGGATTTTATTCTACAATATAAAATCTAATTAATTGTTAATGAAAGAAAATTTAGCGCTAATTTTTAATCCATATCCCCTAAATTTTGAATTATCGCTTGACTAAAACCAACACCCCCCATTAGAAAAAAGACAAACACCACAAAAGAGTTTTCAAATTTGCTGAGAGAGTTTTTTCTCTCTCAATTGCCCGCAAGCCGCTTCAATATCCAAGGCTTTAGACTCTCTAATGGTGCATAATAAGCCTTTGGAGTTTAAAAAATCCGCAAACATTCTAGTGCTCTCTAAGCTGGGGCGCTCAAACTTAGAGCCTTCATGCGGGTTGAATAAAATCAAATTCACTTTGGATTTAATACCGTTTAAAAGTTTTAAAAGTTTTTTAGCGCAATCCAAGCTATCGTTTAGATCTTTAATCAAAAGGTATTCAAACATCACTCTTTTGCGCTGCTCTAAAGGCCATTTTTTCACTTCATTCAAAACGCATTCAATGTTGTATTTTTTATTCAAGGGCATTAAAGATGAGCGCGTTTTGTCATCTACGGCATGTAAGGATATGGCTAATTGCACGCCTAAATTTTTGCCCGCTAAAATGGGGATTTTATCGGCTACGCCACTCGTGGAAATGGTGATTCGTTTAGGCGAAATTTGCATGCCGGTATTAAAAATCTCAACCGCTTTACACACCTCATCTAAATTGTTCAAAGGCTCGCCCATTCCCATAAAAACAATGTTGAGCGCTTTTTCAATAGGGAGGTTGTTGTCTTCTTTAATGAGTAGGGCTTGCTGGATAATCTCGCTCGCTTTTAAGTTCCTTACAAAACCGCCTTTTTGAGTGAAACAAAACGAGCAACCCACTTGACAGCCGATTTGACAAGACACGCACACGGTGTATTTTTCCCCCTCTAAAACGGCGTTCGTTTCTTCATCAATCTTTTTGTCTTTCATTTTCAACAACACCGCTTCAAAAGTGTGGTTGTCCCTTAAAGATTTAAAAAGGTATTTTTTAGAGCCATCAACGCTCTTTCTCACATGCGTGATTTCTATCGTGCGCAAAGTAAATTCTTGCTCCAAATAAGCGATAAAATCTTTTGAAAAATTATTTTGCATGTCTTTAAAACTTGTTTTATACTTCGCATAGAGCCACAAATAAAGCTGTTTAGCCCTAAAACTTGGTTTTAAAAGCTGACTCAATTCATCTAAAGTGAAATCATAAATGCTAGCTTTCATGCTTTAAGCCCTAATTCTAAAAGTTGGTGCAAGTGCAAAACCCCTAAAACCTTATTACAATCATCTACGCACACTAAAAGCTGGATCTTATAGCGTTCTAAAAATTCTAACGCTTCTAAAAGAAGAGCGTCTAAATTCTTAAAGCTTTTAGGTTTTAAAGTGGCAAAATGCTTCACTTCGCTCTCCAAGCTAAGCCCTTTTAATAGTGCCCTACGGACATCGCCATCGCTTAACACCCCCACAAGCTCGTTAGCTTCATTGACTAAAATCGCGCTGCCCAAGCGTTTTTCACTCATTTCTATGAGCGCGTCTTTAAAACTTGTGCTAGGAAGAATTAGGGGGAGATTCGTGGTTTGCAATAAGTCTTTAACCTTGACAAAAAGCTTTTTGCCCAAAAGCCCGCCCGGATGAAAGGAGGCAAAATCTTCTTGGCTGAAGTTTTTCGCTCGCATCAAGCATGCCATTAAAACATCGCCTAACGCTAGAGTTAGGGTGGTAGAAGTCGTTGGAGCGGTGTTAATCGGGCAAGCTTCTTTTTTAATTTTCAAGCTCAAATAATAATCGCCAAGTTTAGAGAGCGAGCTATTAGGGCTTTTAGTGAAAGTGATGATTTTATGGCTCAAGCGTTTTAAATGGCTCACCAGATTCAATAATTCTAAAGACTCGCCTCCATAGCTAATCATTAAGATCACATCGTTTTTTTCCACCATGCCCAAATCCCCATGCATGGCTTCTGTAGGGTGTAAAAACGCGCTCCTGTTACCGGTGCTTAGCATAGAAGCCGCGATTTTTTGCGCCACTAAAGCGCTCTTACCCACGCCCACTATCACAAGCTTACCCCCTTTTTCTTGGCTTTTTAAAATGAGCTTGACAATCGCTTCTAAATCGTTAGGTTCTTGGAATTGTTTAACGCTTTCTAAAAGCGCACCCGCTTCATCTTTTAAGACTTGTATAGCGGTAGCGTTACAATCAAAAAGCATGGGCATGACAAATGATAGCCGGGTATTTTCTAAACTTTTTAAAGAGCGCTTTTCTGATGAAATTACGAGTGTGATCTTCTAATTTTTTAGGGTTATTCAAAATCTCAGCGTTAGCGGATTTGATTAACATTTCTAAGCCCCCTTGAATTTCTTTAATCAAATGCTTTTCATCTTTAAAGCCCACAAGCCCTAAACTAGAAAATTGAGAGCTTTCTAAAAGCGCTTGTTTGTTTTTATTCACAAAAATCGTAGCCACAAACACCCCCGCGCTAGCGACTTCTTCTCTTTGTTGGACGATGCTCGTGTCAATACTCAAATTGCTTTGGTTATCCACATAGCTTTTACCGCTTTTAATCGTGCCAACTTTTTTGATAAATGTGGGGCTAACTTCCACTTGATCGCCATCTTCCATCAAATAAATATTTTTTTCAGGCACTCCGCAAGAAATAGCGGTTTGTTTGTGGCGCGCGACATGGTTGTATTCCCCATGCACGGGCAGGAAAAACTTAGGCTTAATGAGTCTTAGCATGAGCTTTTGCTCTTCTTGGGCGGCATGCCCGCTCACATGGATATTGTCAAATTCTTGATAAGCCACTTTAGCTTCTTTTTTGATCAAGAAATTCAATACCGCTGAAACGCTCGCTTCATTACCAGGAATGGCTTTAGCGGAAATAATGACTAAATCGTTGGGTTTGATAGAAATGTGGCGGTGCTCGTCTGTCGCCATGCGATAAAGCGCGCTCATGGTTTCGCCTTGTGAGCCGGTCGTTACGATTAAGACTTCATTGTCCGGGTATTTGGCGACTTCATTAGCTTCAATAAAAGATTGATAAGGCAAATGGATATAGCCTAATTCTCTGGCAATGTCTAGGTTTTTTTCCATAGAGCGCCCGATCACAGCGATTTTGCGGTTGTATTTGATGCCGTATTGTATGGCTTGATAGACCCGGTGGATATTGCTAGAGAAAGTGCTCATAATCACCCTCCCTTGCGCTTCTTTAAAAAGGGTATCAAAAGCCGGCGCTATGGTGCTTTCACTGGGCGTCGTCCCGGATTTATGGGAATTGGTGGAATCGCTTAAAAGAAGCATCACCCCCTTTTCGCCATAGTGCGCCAAACGATACAAATCAGTGGGCAAATTATCCACTGGGGTGTGATCGATCTTAAAATCGCCGGTATGAATGATGGTTCCGGCTTTAGTTTGGATCGCTAAAGCGCTGCTGTCAATGATGGAGTGCGTGATGTGGATCCATTCAATGATAAATTCACCCACGCTAATAGGGCAACGCTTTTCTACGATTTTAAAATACGAGCGGTATTTTTTCAAACCATGTTCATCAAACTTGCTCCCGATCAGCCCTAAACTCAAAGGCGTGCCATAAAGGGGGAATTGCAACTCTTTAAACAAATAAGGCGTCGCCCCTATGTGATCTTCATGGGCGTGGGTGATGATAATACCGGCGATCTTGTCCTTGATTTGGTGCAAATAAGAAAAATCAGGGATTAAAATATCCACGCCAAATAGCCCTTCTTTAGGGAAGCTCATGCCCGCATCAATCACGATCGCGCTTTTTGGGGTTTCAATAACCATCATGTTCCCCCCAATTTCGCCCAAGCCCCCTAAAGGCGTGATCTTAACGCTCGCTTTAGAGTTTAGATTCATCTTATAATGCGGGTTTAAATGCTCCACTTGGATCTTATTATTCGCTTCAACGCCCTTTTTGAGCTCCTTATGAAAGCCTAAAGTCCCTCTCTCATTCACATGCAAAATTTCCGTAACGCCCTCTACTTTGTTGTTATCCAATTCTTCTTTGGCGTAATTTCGTGTTTTTTGGGGGGCATGTTTAGGTTTGTGGTGGTTGTTTGGCTTTTTGTTGGGGCGATGCTCTTTTTTATGGTGCGAAGACGCTTCATGGTTTGAAGACTCTGCGTTTTTTTGCGCGTTTTCTCTGAAACGCTTTTTGCGGTTGGTGAATCGCTCAAACGCCCCGGCTCGTGCCTCATCAGCTTTTGAATTTTCACTGCTGTTTTCATGGTTTTCATTGTTTTGGTTGTTATCAGTCATAACGATTATTCCTTCATTTCAATTTTTTAAAAAGGCATTAGCCTTTTAAAAGGTATTCTAAGAGCTTGAGATAATCTTTTACCTCAGACGCTCTCACGCTTGTTGGTTGGTTTTCTAACGCTAGAAAATCTAACACCTTATCAAGCTTTTCTTTATAAGAAACGCTTTTTTTAAGATTGTTTGAAAGCGTCTTCCTGGGAGATGAGAAACAGGCTTTCAAAAAATCTTCTAATGTTTCAAACCCTTTTTGTAGGGCTTCTTCAAAAAATGGCGCTTGGGCTAATGAAGCCAACGCCTTTTCTTTCAGCGGCTCTTTAATCACTTCAAACACGCTAGAAAACACCTTTGGAGGCGGGCTAAACGCGCTAGGCGGCACATCAAACAAAAGGGTAGCGTCCCCTATGGCGTGAGCTAAAACGCTTAAGGCGTTCTGTGAATCTTTAGCGCAAAATTTGAGCGCCACTTCCTTTTGCGTCATCACCAACAAGCCCCTGCATTTAGGGTCTTTGAGTGCGTTTAAAACAAGCCTGGTAGCGATATAATAAGGCAAATTAGAAATCAAAAAATAAGGCTCTTCTTCTTTTAAAAAAAGAGCGTCTTTTTCCACTAGTTCTAATTGAAAAGGCTTTTTTTGTGCCTTTAACCTCGCTCGCATTTTCTCGCACAAATTGCTATCTATCTCATAAGTCTTTAAAGGATAGCGATCCAACAACTTGAGAGTCAAATCCCCTAGCCCCACGCCGATTTCAATTAATCTTAACGAATTTAAGGGAGGCAAAGCATTAATAATTCTGTCTAAAAACGACTCGTCCGTTAAAAAATGCTGTCCTAAAGACTTTTTAGCTACTACCATAGCACGCTTTTAATTCCTAGTATTATACCTTAAAAAGGGGATTTGTCTTTCCTTTTTAATGCAACTTCCTTATTATAGCTTTTTTCATTCAAAGATGTTGGTAGTTTTGACAATAGAAACGCTTAAATTGGCGCTCGTATTAAAAATTAGTATTAAAATCTTTTTCGTTAATAATTGGTTAGATTTTGCATTATAAAATGAAATCCTAGCCAATGAGCTAGAATTTAAATTTCAATTAAAGGAGTCATCATGGCACACCATGAACAACAACACCAAGCACAACAACAGGCTAACAGCCAACACCACCACCATCACCATGCACACCACCACCATTATTATGGTGGCGAACACCATCACCATAATGCGCAACAACAAGCCGAACAACAAGCCGAACAACAAGCAGAGCAACAAGCTCAACAACAGCAACAACAACAAGCACACCAACAACAACAACAAAAAGCACAACAACAAAACCAACAATATTGATTGGGGCGTTTGTGGGGGCGGCCTTAGGGCTACTCCTGGCTTTTAACTCTTTCTTTTAATTCAGTAAATTTATCCATTTAAACTAACTTTTTTAACTCCGTTAGACTTTTAAACTTTTAAAATCCCTCTTTTGATGGTTATCAAATGGCTCTGTTTTCTGTCTAATAAAGATAAGCTTATTCATTGAGTGGTCATAATGGGGCGTAAAACTTTGTCTTGCGTATTTGGTGCGATCTAGGGGTGTTTTTAAGGGGGTTTGCTGTAGGATTTCATCACGCCCCATAGTTGCATTATGGGGCAAATCCTATGTCAAAAGGAGCATGCCATGAAACACAAAAATGGCAAACGCTCTTCTTAAAACATTATACTTTGAGTTTGCTTTTTTGGGGCTTAAAGTGATCGTTTCTGTGAAACGCTGATTTTCTAAGAGCGTTCCCTTAAGCCTAAAAGCTTAAGGGTTTCCTTGTGAAGCGGGTTTGTCCTTGACTTTTGGGGCGTTAATTTTTTTTAAAACCCTGATTTTAGCGCTCATTAAATCGTGGTTTAAAGCTTTTTTGATGTTTTCAAATTGGCGTTTTTTGTTTTTAAGGCTAATGATTTCATGATCCAAAGCGCTTAAAATGTTAGCGATAGCGATTTGTTCGTTTAGAGGGGGTAGGGGGATTGATAGGGAATAAAAATCGTTGTGATTTAAATCAGGTATAGTGCTTGTTCCTGCTTTTCTAAGAATAGTTTTTTGAGTTTGTTCTAATGACAAGAAATAAACTAAAAAATCTTTATTGATCAAAGTTCTATCAAAGTTGATTTTGAAAAAGTTATTATGAAAAACTCCCTCAATATTAGTGATAACCATTCCGGTGTTTCCAGTTCTTGTCATAAGAATATCATCTTTATGACATACAACACTTTCATTATAAGTCTTAATATATTCAAATTCTTTTCTATTGTTTAAAGCTTGTATTGTGATATAAAATTTTGCATGTTCTGTGGGTGCTTTTAGCCTTTGACTAATAGGAATTTGTAAGCCTTGATTGGTAGTAGAAATATCCCTAAATGTTTTAATTTCCCAATCCTTTGGTAAGGACGTTGTTAATGCATCCATGCGTTCTACCCAATAATCCTAAAGTGCCTTAATAAAAGCATTCAAAACACCACCGTTTTGTTTTCATGCACAAAGACTCTGTCTTCTAAAACGAGTTTTAACGCCCTAGCCAAAACCAGTTTTTCTATATCCTTACCCGCTAGGCGCATTTTTTCCACGCTGTAGTTGTGGTTAATGGGCAGAGTGTCTTGTATGATAATTGGCCCGGCATCAAGGCTTTCATTCACAAAATGCGCCGTGGCCCCGATGACTTTCACGCCCCTTTCAAACGCTTGCTGGTAAGGGTTAGCCCCGATGAATGCGGGCAAGAAACTATGATGGATATTGAGAATCTGATTTTCATAGCGCTTCGTAAAATCATGGCTTAAAATGCGCATGTATTTGGCTAAAACGAGCAGATCCGTGCTGACTTTGTGCTTTAATTCCAAGTCTTTAATGATCGCTAAAACTTCTTTTTCATGCAAAATTTGATCAACACAAGGCGCGTAAAAATAAGGGATGTCAAATTTTTCCACTAAAGGGCGTAAAATCTCATGATTAGAGATAACGCCTAAAATTTGAGCGTTCAATTCCCCCCCATACACCCTTAAAAGCAAATCCCCCAAGCAATGGCTCTCTTTAGTAGCGAGTAAAATAATGTTTTTTTTATGCGTTAAAATGACTTCAATCAAGAGTTCGCTAAAGTTTTCTAAGGCTTTAAAAAGAGCGGTTTTTAAGAATCGCTCTTCTTGCTCTTTAATTTCAGTATTCAAGGGCTTCATTTCTTTTTGGATTTTTAGCCGCATGAAAAAGCGTTGTTTTAAGGGATCAACAAATTCATCGTTTTTAACGATGTTATAGCCCTTGTTAGCGATCGTGGTGCTTATTGCACTCACCAAGCCTTTAGAGTCTCTAGCTTGAATTTTTAAAATAAATTCTAACATCTTCATCTCATTAATAATTGATAGCCAAAGGCTTGCGTGATGATATTACTTGCTGATTGCGTGGCTTTTTCAATGAAGCGCTCCATAGGGCTTTTTTCTAGCCAATAAGCTTTTTTAACCTTACTCAATTCCATTAAACGATTTTGCGCTTGTTTGATCGTGCTGATTTTATCAATGAGTTTTAATTTTAGAGCGTTTTGAGCGCTAAAGACCTTCCCTTCAGCAAAATCCTTATAATCCTTAGCGTCTAATTTCCTAGCTTTTGCGACATCATTCACAAACATTTGGTATTGCTCATTGACTAAATTTTGCAAAAATTCTTTTTCATTAGGTTTCCACGCTCTGGTGAAAGTGCCTATTTCTTTATATTCGCCCGCATGCACGCCTTGAGTGGCTACGCCAACTTTATTGAGCAAATTTTCCACATTCGCGCCTGAAAAAATCACCCCAATCGATCCGATCAAGCTCGCTTTAGAGGCATAAACTTCGCTCGCTTGCATGCCCGCATAATAGCTCCCGCTCGCCATAACCCCCCTAGCATACGCTAAAACGGGCATTTTTTGCTTCAAATCAGCGATTTTTTCGCTCAATTCCACGCTCGCTGACACCGCCCCACCAGGAGAATCAATCAACAATAAAACGCCCTTAATGCTAGGGGTTTTTAAGATTTTATCCACTTCTTTGTCAAAATCCTCGGTGCTAAAAATCGCCCCATTTAAATAGAGTTTAGCGAGATTGGGCGGGGCGCTTGGCGTGCTTTCTTTAGCGCTAAAAAAGACTAATACAATGAGTAACAGCACAAACGATTTGAAATACTTCGTGATAAAATCTAAAGGCATAATGATTAAAGCCTTAAAGATTTTTTGAATGAAACTCCACATGCAGCTTTTCCTAAACTTAATATTTGACCATAAGAGTGTATTATACTTCAAATGTTTTAAGGATTAAATCATGGCGTGTAAATTTTGCCCTAAGATCAGAAAAACAGATTGGATTTTTATTTTAATCGCTGCTTTAGGCTTTTATGCAGTCAATAAACTGGGGTATGCGCCCCAATTCACCCCCACTTCAAAGCTTTCAAGCTCTCTTTCACGCCCTATTGAAAAGCCTGACAATATGACCGAAGAAGAAAGGAAAAAGCGTTTCATAAAGTTGCAAAAAGCATGCTTGCTCCATAAAGACAAAAAGGCATGCGAAGAGGTTTTTTAGATTGCATTTGTTGTTTTTGCGCTTTTAAGGTCTGCCGCTTGTAAGTTTTAACGCTCTTTTTGTTTGCAAAAAGGCTTTTTTTAGCGGTGGTTTTTAGTTATTCTAACACCCCCCCAACACCCCAAAATTCAAGCACCCTTAAGCTAAGTCTAAGTCTACTATAATCAAAGGATTTTAAAGGGAACTTAAATTGTATTTATATTTGAGAATTTGATAAAAATATTAAAGGAAAATATATCATGAAAGCCTTTGTGGTTGATTTAGATGAAAGAGAAAATCGTGAAGTTTTATGCAAGTTTCATTTTGACAGAGGGGGGAAAAGTAAGCTTGAATACGCTTATTATGACAAGCAAGCTGTTTCTAACATACATGAAGTAGCCAATAAGATTAAAACTCTCATTCAAAAGAGTCTAAAAAATAATGAATACACTTTACTAAATCGCAATGAAATTAAAGAAGCCTTTTTTAATCCCTTACAAGAGCGATTAAATAAAACTAAGGTTTTTCTTTCTCATTCGTATATTGATATGAAAAATAATGATTTTTTAGGCGTTAAAAATATCAAGTCCTTTTTAGAACCAACCGATCGTTCTAATTTAATATTTATAGACTCTCTCTTTTGGGATTATAAAAATGATATTCTAAAAGAAATAAAAAAACATTATATTGATGTTAGCAAGATTGAAGACGCTTTCACGCTCATTCTCAGAGAATCTTTACAAGATATGATTGAAAAATGCCCCTATTTCGTGTTTTTACAAAGCAGTAACAGCGTTTCTTTTAATCAAAATCTATTAAAAATCACTTATTCCGCATGGATTTATGAAGAATTAAAAATCGCTCATTCTATTAGTGAGGGCTACTTAACACTTTCGTTCGAACAAGAACAAGGACTTGAAATAAAAATTGAAAATGACATATCGCCATTTTTAAAAAGTTTTGAGACTATAACCCTTAAAAAACTATCACAGCAAATCAATTCGTAGGAACAAACATGTTTTTTAAAACTTATCAAAAATTACTAGGCGCGAGCTGTTTGGCGTTGTATTTAGCTGGCTGTGGGAGTGATAGTAGCGAACCATTGGTTGAGGTTGAAAAAAATAGCTTCAATTCTACCGTGAAAATCATTTCTAAAACCGATAACATAGAAATCCAAGACTTGAAGCTCAATCGTGGGAATTGCGAGCATGATCAAAATTTCTTGGTAAAGTTAGTACAAGAAACAGCCAATGCACACCTGTTTGTATCAGAAAAAGAAAAAGCGACTAAAAACCACCAAGTAAAAATCGCAAGACTTCAAAAAGATTTAGAAGAGCTCACGCAGTGGGTGCAACAATTCAACAATCTTGATAAATTGTTAGAAAATATTTATAACGCTATCGTTCAAATGGATTACTTTAAACAAGCTAAAGAATATGGTAATGCAGAAGATTTTGATAAAGCTCCTAGAAAATTCAAGCTTCTTTACTCAACAGTTGGTTCTAGTGCAACTAATTTTCTCAATAACTCTGTTTTAGCTAAATCCTTAATAGGAGAAGTATCATTAGATGGATATTCTTATAATGATAACCCAATACATGTTGTTAAGAGAATGCTTGATAACTTTCTGAGTAATAAACTGATCTACCATAATAATCCATGGGGAATACTACATGACAATATAATAGGTGCTATTGAAGACACTAAAAACCCCAAAGACTACCCCTATATCAACCTTAAAGAACTCAAAAAATTAATAGATAGTATTGTTGATGATAATGGCAATTCAGCCGATGGCTTTTTAAATGAAGATAAGATATCAAAAAAAGGTCTCCAAAGCCTTGCTAAACTAAAATCCATGTGGCCTAGCGTAGGGAAATTTTATTTCGCTTATTTGAAAGAGGCTATCCCTAGACATGCCAAAGAAGTTACTGACAAGATGATTAGCTCTGAAGAAAAGTCTATCAAAGCCAATCAAGTCAAACTAACTGAAGCGACGCAAGATATTGACAAAATGGAAAAAGCCATTAAAGATTTAGAAAGCAAGAAAAACACCTTATCAGTGTATTTAAAATTTGGAGAAAGTTTCACAGCACATTATAAGTGTCAAAATCTCATAGAAGTTGGAGTCAAAACCGACAAAGGCACTTGGACTTTTAACTTTAAGAGATAAATATCAAACATGGACAATAGCACAGACAGAGCAAAAATCCTTATAGAAGAGCTTAAAATCTTGCAAGGCGTTATCAATAGAATGGCACAAAATTCTTTAGAATGCAAGAAATGGACACTCGCGCTCGCTGTGGGTGTTTTATCTCTCAAAATAGAGGCGATCTCTCATCTTTATGGTGTTTTAGGGGTGCTACTTCTATGTTTTTGGTTTTTAGACGCTTATTATCTCACGCAAGAAAGGTCATTCAGGAAGCAATACCAATGGCTGATAGAAAATAGGCTTAAAACCGATGAAAGGCTGTTTGAAGTGCTTCCTGCTCATCAAACTTGCCGGTGCGTGCAATTCTTATGCTCCATGTTTTCGTTTAGCCTTTTCCCTTATTGGGTGTTAGGTCTTTGCTTGGTGGTCTATGGTTTTGTTTTTTAATTCTGTTTCAATGGAGTGTTGACTATAAAAGAGCTTGACTTCAATCAAACGATAACTTCTAAAGCGTTTTAGGATTTAGAGTATCGCAAAATAATCCCACCACTTTCCATATCCATTCCCATAAAACTTGATACAAGTTTTACCTAAACTCACGCTCTTCTAAATGGAGTAAATGGTTGATTTATCTATCTCTTTAAACGCACTCAAACTAATTTTTGAGAAATCCCAAAAACTTTCTGTCCTATTGATAGGGTTTATTCCTTTTGCAAACTCATTTTTTTTGAATGCTTTACACTATAGTGAGACTTTATAACTTACTAACACCAAACACTAATATTTTTGAATTGGTTTGATAATCTTATTAAATGGTTGATTTATGAGTAGTTTTTGTTGTTTTAAAAACTAAATATCTATTTAAATAATACTAAGCCGTTTCTCTAAATCAAGCTTTGAGAAATCTAATTGTATGTTTATTTAATACCGCATGCCTAGTAACTTAAGGCTTCTTGATGAGAGCTTAAGCTATCTCTAAAATAAAATTAAAACCATGTTCAATTTAAAATAACAGTGTCCAAATTTCCGAATTTGAACAAAAATGACACTGCTATTGAGATATTTTAAACCCCCTATATCTATCTACTCCACCACATAGGGATAAAGCATGGAAGATCTCTCTCTTTTAGAGTCAATGCCAACAAGTTTCCCAACAGAATTATTATCATCTCCTTTATAATATATAAATTTTTGGTTTGGGGTATCCATCTTTTCTAGAAGCAAATCACACATTCTTTCAACATTATCATTGAGCCTAGAAACTTCTTTTTCAAGCTTTTCTATCTTACCTTTAAGCTCTTGGTTTTCAGCTTTAAGCATTGTATTTTCGGCTTTTAGTTTTCGATAGCTATTCATCTATTTTCCTTTTTTTAGAATTTTAGAATAAAGTCTATAGAGCGGACAATCCAAACCTTGCTTATTGGCAAATTGAACAAATCCACCATGTGAAACAAATTCGTTTGAATTGTTAATGTTGCTAAATGCAATCTTATCATTTGAGAAAACTCCTATGGTTAAATTTCGCTTTTAGCACCTAGGAGCAGGAGACAAGCCGAATACACGACAGCGACAGTAGTCCCAAACACCAAGTTCAACTATTGTATCTAAACTCAACATTGGAGTCAAGGGGTTTTATGAAAAAATTTTAACGATTCTTTTTTAATAAACCAACA
>NZ_CBOM010000022.1:0-22343 GCF_000476275.1 Helicobacter pylori SA213A | reverse complement strand
TGGCTGATCCAAGGGGGTTACCAAAAACGATGTCCGCAGGTTTATCAGGGTTTCGGTGGAGGGCGATTGTGTAGCGTTGGCTTAAGATGAAATACAGAGCACTCTTTTTAAATTCTTTAACCTCTTCATCTCCCCACCAATTCGCCACAGCGATTTTTAGGGGGGGAGATTTAGAGGCCATTTTTTCAATGGAAGCGCTTTCTATGAAGGCGTCTAATAGGGGCTGAAACATGGTTATCCTTTTAAAGGAATTTTACAAAAAAATTTTTTTAAATCAAAGGCTTGATTAGGGCTAAATCAGGCTCATTGATGCAATGCGTGGCGTGCTGTTTTAAAATTTCTTTAGCGTTGAAAGCGATTTTAATGCGGGCATGCTTGAACATGCTCAAGTCATTCGCTCCATCGCCCACGACTAAAGTGCGATCTTTACTGATATTCAATAAGCGTTGTAAGGCGAGAAGCATTTCGCCCTTAGAATGTGAAAACATCATATGCCCAGTAACCAAGCCGTTTAAGGCGTTATTTTCCACGATCAGCGTGTTACTGAAAGCCGCATCTAAATGCAATAAATCCCTATAATGATTCGTCGCTAGATCAAAGCCCCCGCTAAAGCAAACCACTTTGTAATTTTTCTCTTTTAAGGCGTTAATGAGTTCAAACGCCCCCTCAAATAAAGGCAGACTTTCACAAACTTCTTTGGCTAGTTTTAAGGGCATGTTTTTGAGTTTAGAAACCCTTAAAATAAGACTCTTATGAAAATCCGTCTCGCCATTCATGGCTTGCGAAGTGATCTTTTTCACTTCATCAAACACCCCCCACGCCCTCGCTAAAGACTCAATCGTCTCAGCATTGACTAGCGTGGAGTCAAAATCAAAAACGGCTAGTTTTTGCACCCAATACCCTAAAATTAAGATTTCCTGCTTTTAGCGATCCCTTTGACATACTGATCAGCCAAATACAAGCCATGGTTTTCATTACCAATCAACTCAATTTTATCCAAAATATCCTTGAAAAGCACTTCTTCTTCATGCTGTTCAGACACATACCATTGCAAGAAATTGAAAGTCGCATGATCTTTGCCTTTTATGGCGTGATCAACGATATTATTAATAGACTCGCTGATGTGTTGCTCATGTTCATAGGCTTTTTGGAAAATTTGAGTCAAACCTTCAAACTTATGCTCAGGCGCGCTGATGCTAGTCAATTGCACAGGCACATTGTTTTCATTCAAGAAGACGATAAGCTTTTTGGCATGCTCGTATTCTTCAGCCGCATGGTCAAACAAGAAAAGCCCCGCGCCATCTAAGCTATGGGTATAGCACCAAGAACTCATGCTCATATACAAGTTGGAAGAGTTCATTTCCTTATTCACTTGTTCGTTTAGCAACTTAATGATGTCTTTTGATAACATAGTATCTCCTTTGTGTTGGTTTAAGTTGTCCTATAATTATAGCATAAATGATAATGAAAAATTAAACAGGAGTATGAAAATTTTTAAAAATTTATAAAAATGAGAAAGAACACCGGCTAATGGCTTGATAAAGCTTAGATTTTATCATAAAAATCTATTTAATGAGAATTAGGTAAAAAAAGGGGTTGGTATCAACTAGGGGGTTAAAAGGGGATATTTTTATATATTATATAAAAAGCATTCTTAAATCTAAAAATGCTACAATGTTTATCTTTAAAACGAAAGGGCAATTTAACCATGGACTTTTTAGAAAAAGTATTAGACAATCAAGTTACTGAAAGTAAAGAATTAGTCAGGCTTTATGATTATGATTTATACACGCTAGGGGAAGCAGCGGATCGCATGCGCCAGAACATGCACCAAAAAATCGTGTATTTTAATGTCAATAGGCATTTAAACCCTAGTAATATTTGCGCAGACGCTTGCAAATTTTGCGCTTTTTCAGCCCACAGAAAAAACCCCAACCCTTATGAAATGAGCTTAGAAGAAATCCTAGAAAAGGTTAAAAACTCCTACAACAAGGGGATTAAAGAAGTCCATATCGTGAGCGCTCATAACCCTAATTACTCTTATGAGTGGTATTTAAAGGTGTTTGAAACCATCAAACAAGAAATGCCTAACTTGCATTTAAAGGCCATGACCGCCGCAGAAGTGCATTTTTTAAGCACTAAATTCAACAAACCTTTTGAATTGGTGCTAGAAGACATGCTCAAAGCCGGGGTGGATTCCATGCCTGGCGGGGGGGCGGAGATTTTTGATGAAGAAATTAGGCGTAAAATCTGTAATGGCAAGGTGGGATCTTCTCGGTGGTTAGAAATCCATGCTTATTGGCACAAATTAGGCAAAATGAGTAACGCTACCATGCTTTTTGGGCATATTGAAAATAAAATCCATCGCATCGATCACATGCTAAGAATCAAAAAAATCCAAAGCCCTAAAAATCAAGTAGAGAACAAAGAAGGGGGTTTTAACGCTTTTATCCCCTTGTTGTATCAAAAAGAAAACAATTATTTGAATGTGGAAAAATCCCCCAGCGCGATAGAAATCTTAAAAACCATCGCCATATCTCGCATTCTTTTAAACAATATCCCCCACATTAAAGCTTATTGGGCGACTTTGGGCTTGAATTTGGCTTTAGTGGCTCAAGAATTTGGTGCTAACGATTTAGACGGCACGATAGAGATAGAGAGCATTCAAAGCGCAGCAGGCGCGAAGAGCCGGCATGGTTTAGAAAAAGAAGATTTGATATTTAAAATCAAGGACGCTGGTTTTGTTGCGGTAGAAAGGGATAGTTTGTATAATTTTATACAAAAATTTTAATAATTTTTAGCGTTTTTAAGAATGATTAGTTATAATAACGCTACTAACAACACTCAAGCTAAAATCTATTAAGGAAATCAGTATTAAAAAATTAATTCTATCCTCTCTTGTTTTCGCATGTATCAATACCAGCGTTGAAGCTTTAGAAAATGACGGCTCTAAACCAAACGATTTGACTCCTCCAAAAGAAGCCTCTCAAGAATCTCAAAGAAATGAGGCTCCAAAAAATGAAGTTCAAAGAAATGAAGCTCAAAAAGAAACCCCCCAATCCAATCAAACGCCTAAAGAAATGAAAGTCAAGTCCATTTCTTATGTCGGGCTTTCTTACATGTCTGACATGCTCGCTAATGAGATTGTAAAAATTCGTGTGGGCGATATGGTGGATTCTAAAAAAATAGACACCGCTGTTTTGGCTTTGTTCAATCAAGGGTATTTTAAAGACGTTTATGCCACTTTTGAAAGCGGTATATTAGAGTTTCATTTTGATGAAAAAGCTAGGATTGCCGGGGTAGAAATCAAGGGTTATGGGACTGAAAAGGAAAAAGACGGCTTAAAATCCCAAATGGGGATCAAAAAGGGCGACACCTTTGATGAGCAAAAATTAGAGCATGCTAAAACGGCTTTAAAAACAGCTTTAGAGGGGCAGGGCTATTATGGGAGCGTGGTGGAGGTGCGCACAGAAAAGGTCAGTGAGGGCGCATTATTGATTGTGTTTGATGTGAATAGGGGGGATAGTATTTATATCAAACAATCCATTTATGAGGGAAGCGCGAAATTAAAACGCCGCATGATTGAATCTTTGAGCGCGAACAAGCAAAGAGATTTCATGGGCTGGATGTGGGGCTTGAATGACGGGAAATTGCGTTTAGATCAATTAGAATACGATTCTATGCGTATCCAAGATGTGTATATGCGTAGGGGTTATTTGGACGCTCACATTTCTTCGCCTTTTTTGAAAACGGATTTTTCTACCCATGACGCTAAGCTTCATTATAAAGTCAAAGAGGGGATCCAATACAGGATTTCAGACATTTTAATAGAGATTGACAACCCGGTAGTCCCCTTAAAAACCTTAGAAAAAGCCCTTAAAGTTAAAAGGAAAGATGTCTTTAATATTGAGCATTTAAGAGCGGATGCACAAATTTTAAAAACCGAAATCGCCGATAAGGGTTATGCGTTTGCGGTGGTGAAGCCAGACTTGGATAAAGATGAAAAAAACGGGCTTGTGAAAGTCATTTATCGTATTGAAGTGGGCGATATGGTGTATATCAATGATGTCATCATTTCAGGGAACCAGCGCACGAGCGATAGGATCATCAGAAGGGAATTGTTACTAGGGCCTAAGGATAAATACAACTTGACCAAACTGAGAAATTCTGAAAATTCTTTAAGGCGTTTAGGATTCTTCTCTAAAGTCAAAATTGAAGAAAAAAGGGTGAATAGCTCGCTTATGGATTTGTTAGTGAGCGTAGAAGAGGGGCGCACCGGGCAGTTGCAATTTGGGTTAGGCTATGGCTCTTATGGAGGGCTTATGCTTAATGGGAGCGTGAGCGAAAGAAACCTTTTTGGTACAGGGCAAAGCATGAGCTTGTATGCTAACATCGCTACAGGGGGGGGTAGATCTTATCCGGGCATGCCAAAAGGAGCGGGGCGTATGTTTGCCGGGAATTTGAGCTTGACTAATCCAAGGATTTTTGACAGCTGGTATAGCTCTACGATCAATCTTTATGCGGATTATAGGATAAGCTATCAATATATTCAGCAAGGCGGGGGCTTTGGCGTGAATGTCGGGCGCATGCTGGGTAACAGAACCCATGTGAGCTTAGGGTATAACTTGAATGTTACCAAACTCCTTGGTTTCAGCAGCCCTTTATACAACCGCTACTATTCCTCTGTTAATGAAGTGGTTTCTCCAAGGCAATGTTCTACCCCTGCATCGGTGATTATCAACCGCTTATCAGGCGGTAAAACCCCCTTACAGCCTGAAAGTTGTTCTAGTCCTGGAGCGATTACCACTTCACCAGAAATAAAAGGTATTTGGGATAGGGATTACCACACGCCTATCACCAGCTCTTTCACCCTTGATGTGAGCTATGACAACACCGATGATTATTATTTCCCTAGAAATGGGGTTATCTTTAATTCCTATGCGACAATGTCTGGCTTGCCAAGCTCTGGCACGCTCAATTCGTGGAACGGGTTAGGCGGGAATGTCCGTAACACTAAAGTCTATGGTAAATTCGCCGCTTACCACCATTTGCAAAAATATTTATTGATAGATTTGATCGCTCGCTTTAAAACGCAAGGGGGTTATATCTTTAGGTATAACACCGATGATTACTTGCCCTTAAACTCCACCTTCTACATGGGGGGCGTAACCACGGTGAGAGGCTTTAGGAACGGATCGGTTACGCCTAAAGATGAGTTTGGCTTGTGGCTTGGAGGCGATGGGATTTTCACCGCTTCTACTGAATTGAGCTATGGGGTGTTGAAAGCGGCTAAAATGCGCTTAGCGTGGTTTTTTGACTTTGGTTTCTTAACCTTTAAAACCCCAACTAGGGGGAGTTTCTTCTATAACGCTCCCTTCACGACAGCGAATTTTAAAGATTATGGCGTGATAGGGGCTGGGTTTGAAAGGGCGACTTGGAGGGCTTCTACAGGCTTACAGATTGAATGGATTTCGCCCATGGGGCCTTTGGTGTTGATTTTCCCTATAGCGTTTTTCAACCAATGGGGCGATGGCAATGGCAAGAAATGTAAAGGGCTATGCTTCAACCCTAACATGGACGATTACACGCAACACTTTGAATTTTCTATGGGGACAAGGTTTTAAAATGCGCATCAACAGAGAAGAAATTTTGGATTTAATGAAAAACGCGCCCTTGAAAGAATTGGGGCAAAGAGCTTTGAGAGTGAAGCAACGCTTGCACCCTGAAAACTTGACGACTTTTATTGTGGATAGGAATATCAATTACACCAATATTTGTTTTGTGGATTGCAAGTTTTGCGCGTTCAAACGCACCTTAAAAGAAAAAGACGCCTATGTGTTGAGCTATGAAGAAATTGATCAAAAGATTGAAGAATTACTCGCTATTGGCGGCACGCAGATCCTTTTTCAAGGAGGGGTGCACCCGCAGCTAAAGATTGATTATTATGAGAATCTAGTCAGCCATATCGCTCAAAAATTCCCCACCATCACCATTCATGGTTTTAGCGCGGTTGAAATTGATTACATTTCTAAAATCTCTAAATTGTCTTTAAAAGAAGTTTTAGAAAGGTTGAAAAACGCTGGGTTAAGCTCCATTCCAGGAGCGGGAGCAGAAATACTAAGCGATAGGGTGCGCGATGTCATTGCTCCTAAAAAATTGAGCAGTGATCGGTGGATTGAAGTGCATAGAATGGCCCATCTTTGCGGGATTAAAAGCACGGCTACCATGATGTTTGGGAGCGTGGATAATGAAGAAGATGTAGTGGAGCATTTGCAAAGAGTGCGCGATTTGCAAGATGAAACCGGTGGCTTTAGGGCTTTTATTTTATGGAGTTTTCAGCCCAACAACACCCCCTTAAAAGAAGAAATCCCAAGTATTAAAAAAGCGAGTTCCAATCGGTATTTACGCTATTTGGCATGCAGTAGGATTTTTTTAGATAACATTCAAAACATACAAAGCTCATGGGTTACTCAAGGCTCTATGATAGGGCAGTTAGCCTTATTGTTTGGAGCGAATGATTTAGGGAGTGTGATGATGGAAGAAAATGTAGTGAAAGCGGCCGGAACGAGTTTTTGCATGAATGAAGCGGAAATGATAGAGCTTATTGAAGACATTGGGAGCGTGGCGGCTAAACGAAACACCGCCTATGAAATCTTAAAGCGTTATCCGGCTAAAGCAAAGGTATAAAGAGCATGAAAAAATTTTTAATCACTTTATTATTAGGAGTTTTTATGGGGTTACAAGCGAGCGCTTTGACACACCAAGAAATCAATCAAGCTAAAGTCCCTGTGATTTATGAAGAAAACCATTTGTTGCCTATGGGGTTTATCCATTTAGCTTTTAGAGGGGGTGGGAGTTTAAGCGATAAAAACCAGTTGGGTTTGGCAAAACTATTCGCGCAAGTTTTAAACGAAGGCACTAAAGAGCTTGGTGCGGTAGGATTTGCGCAACTTTTAGAGCAAAAAGCGATCAGTTTGAATGTGGATACCAGCACAGAAGATTTGCAAATCACTTTAGAATTTTTAAAAGAATACGAAGATGAAGCTATCATGCGCTTAAAAGAACTTTTGAAATCCCCTAATTTCACGCAAAACGCTTTAGAAAAAGTCAAAACCCAAATGTTGGCCGCGCTTTTACAAAAAGAAAGCGATTTTGACTATTTGGCTAAATTGACTTTAAAGCAAGAGCTTTTTGCTAACACCCCTTTAGCTAACGCAGCTTTAGGCACTAAAGAGAGCCTCCAAAAAATCAAGCTAGAGGATTTGAAACAGCAATTTTCTAAGGTCTTTGAACTCAATAAGCTCGTGGTGGTGCTTGGGGGCGATTTGAAAATCGATCAAACCCTTAAGCGTTTGAATAACGCTCTTAATTTCTTGCCGCAAGGTAAAGCGTATGAAGAGCCTTATTTTGAAACGAGCGATCAAAAGAGCGAAAAAATTCTCTATAAAGACACTGAACAGGCTTTCGTGTATTTTGGCGCACCCTTTAAAATCAAGGATCTAAAACAGGATTTAGCGAAATCTAAAGTCATGATGTTTGTGCTTGGTGGGGGGTTTGGCTCTCGTTTGATGGAAAAAATCAGGGTTCAAGAGGGATTAGCTTATAGCGTGTATATCCGCTCCAATTTTTCTAAAGTGGCGCATTTTGCTAGCGGGTATTTGCAAACCAAGCTCAGCACTCAAGCTAAAAGCGTTGCTTTAGTTAAAAAAATCGTTAAGGAATTTATAGAAAAAGGCATGACGCAACAAGAATTAGACGACGCTAAAAAGTTTTTACTAGGCTCTGAGCCTTTAAGGAATGAAACGATCTCTAGCCGCCTAAACACCACTTACAATTATTTTTATTTAGGTTTGCCTTTAAATTTCAACCAAACGCTGCTCAATCAAATCCAAAAAATGAGTTTGAAAGAAATCAATGATTTCATTAAAGCCCACACCGAAATCAACGACTTAACTTTTGCCATTGTGAGCAATAAAAAGAGTAAGGACAAATAATGCCATTTGAAGCTGTAATCGGGCTAGAAGTCCATGTCCAACTCAACACCAAAACCAAAATCTTTTGCTCTTGCTCTACAAGCTTTGGAGAAACCCCCAATTCTAACACCTGCCCTGTGTGTTTGGGCTTACCGGGAGCTTTACCGGTATTGAATAAAGAAGTGGTTAAAAAAGCCATCCAATTAGGCACAGCCATTGAAGCTAACATCAACCAACATTCTATTTTTGCGAGGAAAAATTACTTTTACCCTGATTTGCCTAAGGCTTATCAAATTTCGCAGTTTGAAGTCCCCATTGTGAGCGATGGGAAATTAGAGATTGACACTAAAGACGGCGCAAAAATCGTGCGTATTGAAAGAGCCCACATGGAAGAAGACGCTGGTAAAAATATCCATGAGGGCAGTTATTCTTTAGTGGATTTGAACCGCGCTTGCACCCCTTTATTAGAAATTGTCAGCAAGCCGGACATGAAAAATAGTGAAGAAGCCATAGCGTATTTGAAAAAGCTCCATGCTATCGTGCGTTTTATAGGGATTTCTGATGCGAACATGCAAGAGGGGAATTTCAGGTGCGATGCGAACGTATCCATCAGGCCCAAAGGCGATGAAAAGCTTTACACGAGGGTGGAGATTAAAAACCTAAATAGCTTTAGATTCATCGCTAAAGCGATTGAATACGAGATAGAGCGCCAAAGCGCGGCGTGGGAGAACGGGCGCTATAATGAAGAGGTGGTTCAAGAAACGCGCCTTTTTGACACCGCCAAAGGGATCACCCTTTCTATGCGCAATAAAGAAGAGTCAGCGGATTACCGCTATTTTAAAGATCCGGATTTGTATCCTGTTTTTATTGATGAGAAACTTTTAAAAGAAGCTCAAAAGATCAATGAATTGCCTAGCGCAAAAAAAACCCGCTACATGAAAGATTTTAACCTTAAAGAAGACGATGCGAATTTATTGGTGAGCGATCCTTTATTGGCGGAGTATTTTGAAAGCATGCTCAATCTTGGGGTTAAGGCTAAAACGAGCGTAACATGGCTTTGCGTGGAATTATTAGGGCGCTTGAAAGCTGAAGTTACTTTAGAAAATTGCGGAGTTAGCGCTCACATGTTAGGCGCTTTAGCCAAACGCATTGATGAGGGCAAGATTTCGGGCAAGAGCGCTAAAGATGTGTTAGACAAGCTTTTAGAAGAGCAAGGGGGCGATGTGGATGCGCTCATTGAACAAATGGGCCTATCTCAAGTCAATGACACAGAAGCGATTGTTAAAGTGATAGAAGAGGTGCTTAAAAACAACGCTGATAAGGTGCTTGAATACAAAAGCGGTAAGGACAAGCTTTTTGGGTTTTTTGTGGGGCAGGCGATGAAAAATTTAAAAGGCGCTAATCCTAGCGTGGTGAATGCTATTTTGAAAGAGAAATTGGATTGATGAGGAAAATTTTTTCTTATGTTTTGAAGGCTCTGTTGTTTATTGGGATCGTTTATGCAGAGCCGGAATCTAAAGTGGAAGCCTTAGAAGGGAGGAAGCAAGAGTCTTCTTTGGATAAAAAAATCCGCCAAGAGATAAAGAATAAGGATTTGAAGAATAAGGATTTGAAGAATAAAAAAGAAGAAAAGAAAAACACCGAAGAAAAGAAAGAAACAAAAGCCAAAAGAAAGCCCAGAGCAGAAGTCCATCATGGGGATGCCAAAAATCCTACTCAAAAAATAACGCCTTCTAAAATCAAAGAGGGTGCTAAAGGGGTTCAAAATCAAGGCACGCAAAATCAAGGCGTTCAAAATAACGTGCCAAAACTTGAAGAAAAAGAGACAACCCCTCAAATTCTTGAAAAAAATAAGGGAACAAGCCCTAGCTCTCAATTCAATTCTATTTTTGGTAATCCTAATAACGCTGCCAACAACACCCTTGAAGATAAGGTCGTAGGGGGCATTTCTTTACTCGTTAATGGATCGCCTATCACGCTGTATCAAATCCAAGAAGAGCAAAAAAAATCTAAAGTGAGCAAAGCTCAAGCCAGGGATCGTTTGATTGCGGAGCGCATTAAAAACCAAGAAATTGAACGCTTAAAAATCCATGTAGATGATGACAAGCTAGACCAAGAAATGGCGATGATGGCGCAACAGCAAGGCATGGATTTGGATCATTTCAAACAAATGCTTATGGCTGAGGGGCATTATAAACTCTATAGAGATCAGCTTAAGGAGCATTTAGAAATGCAAGAATTGTTGCGTAATATCTTACTCACCAATGTGGATACCAGCTCTGAAACCAAAATGCGCGAATATTACAACAAACACAAGGAACAATTCAGTATCCCCACTGAAATAGAAACCGTGCGCTACACTTCAACGAGTCAAGAAGATTTAGAAAGGGCTATGGCAGATCCTAATTTGGAAATTCCAGGGGTGAGTAAGGCCAATGAAAAAATAGAGATGAAAACCCTAAACCCTCAAATCGCTCAAGTCTTTATTTCGCATGAAGAAGGCTCTTTCACGCCCGTTATGAATGGGGGTGGGGGGCAGTTCATCACCTTTTATATCAAGGAAAAAAAGGGTAAAAATGAAGTGAGCTTCAGTCAGGCCAAGCAATTCATCGCCCAAAAATTAGTGGAAGAATCTAAAGATAAGATTTTAGAAGAGCATTTTGAAAAATTGCGCGTTAAGTCTAGGATTGTGATGATTAGAGAGTGATTTTTAGATTGTGCAACACTTCAATTTCCTCTATAAAGATTCTTTATTTTCTATCGCTTTATTCACTTTCATTATCGCTCTTGTGATTTTATTAGAACAGGCTAGAGCGTATTTTACCCGAAAGAGAAACAAAAAATTTTTACAAAAATTCGCCCAAAATCAAAACACCTATGCGAGCAGTGAGAATTTAGACGAGCTTTTAAAGCATGCCAAAATTTCCAGTTTGATGTTTTTAGCCAGATCATATTCTAAGGCGGATGTGGAAATGAGTATTGGAATCTTAAAAGGGCTTTTGAATCGTTCCTTAAAAGATGAAGAAAAAATCGCTGTTTTAGATTTATTAGCTGAAAATTATTTTAGCGTGGGGTATTTGCAAAAAACAAAGGACACCGTGAAAGAAATTTTGCGCTTTTCCCCAAGGAATGTGGAAGCGTTGTTGAAACTTTTGCATGCGTATGAATTAGAAAAAGACTATTCAAAGGCTTTAGAAACTTTGGAATGTTTGGAAGAATTAGAAGTGGTTGAAATTGAAACGATTAAAAATTACCTTTATCTCATGCATTTAATAGAGAATAAGGAAGATGCGGCTAAAATCTTGCATGTTTCAAAAGCGTCGTTAGATTTGAAAAAAATCGCTTTAAATTATTTAAAATCTTATGATGAAAAGCTTTTTTGGCAAGAAATTGATGCAACCGAACGGCTAGAAAATGTGATCGATCTTTTATGGGATATGAATATCCCTGCTTTTATTTTAGAAAAACACGCCCTTTTGCAAGACATCGCGCGATCTCAAGGGCTGCTTTTGGACAACAAACCTTGCCAAATTTTTGAATTAGAGGTTTTACGCGCTCTATTAAATAGCCCTATAAAAGCGCGTCTGACTTTTGAATACCGCTGCAAGCATTGCAAACAAATCTTTCCTTTTGAAAGCCATAGGTGCCCTGTGTGTTATCAGTTAGCGTTTATGGATATGGTGCTTAAAATTTCTAAAGAAAGCTATGGGGGTGGATTGAATGCAAGAAATTGAAATTTTTTGCGATGGCTCTTCTTTGGGTAATCCCGGGCCAGGCGGGTATGCGGCGATTTTACGCTATAAAGATAAAGAAAAAATCATCAGTGGGGGCGAAAATTTCACCACGAATAACCGCATGGAATTAAGAGCGCTCAATGAAGCGTTAAAAATCTTGAAACGCCCATGCCATATTACGCTTTATAGCGATTCGCAATACGTGTGCCAAGCGATCAATGTGTGGCTAGCTAACTGGCAAAAAAAGAATTTTTCTAAAGTCAAAAATGTGGATTTATGGAAAGAATTTTTAAAAGTCTCTAAAGGGCATTTGATCATGGCGGTTTGGATCAAGGGGCATAATGGGCATGCCGAGAATGAACGATGCGATAGCCTCGCTAAATTAGAGGCACAAAAACGGATAAAAACGACCATTTAAAGGGAAAAATGATGAAAAACAAACGCTCTCAAAAGAGCCCTTACATAACGCCTAATAACTCTTATACGATGTTAGAAAAAGCTTTGGGGTATTCTTTTAAAGACAAGCGTTTATTGGAGCAAGCTTTAACGCATAAATCATGCAAGCTCGCTTTAAATAATGAGCGCTTGGAATTTTTGGGCGATGCGGTGTTGGGTTTGGTGATAGGGGAGTTGCTATACCATAAATTCTATCAATACGATGAGGGGAAACTCTCTAAATTAAGGGCTTCTATTGTGAGCGCGCATGGTTTTACGAAATTAGCGAAAGCGATTGCTTTGCAGGATTATTTGCGCGTCTCTTCTTCTGAAGAAATTTCTAAGGGGAGGGAAAAACCCTCTATTTTATCAAGCGCTTTTGAGGCTTTAATGGCTGGGGTGTATTTAGAAGCAGGGTTAGCTAAGGTGCGTAAAATCATACAAAATTTACTCAATCGCGCTTACAAGCGTTTGGATCTGGAGCATTTGTTTATGGACTATAAAACCGCTTTACAGGAATTGACCCAAGCGCAATTTTGCGTGATCCCCACTTACCAATTACTCAAAGAAAAAGGTCCCGATCACCATAAAGAATTTGAAATGGCTCTATACATTCAAGATAAAATGTATGCGACCGCTAAAGGCAAAAGCAAAAAAGAAGCCGAACAGCAATGCGCTTATTATGCGCTTCAAAAACTTAAGGAAGCCAAATGAACACTTTGGGGCGTTTTTTAAGGCTCACGACTTTTGGGGAATCGCATGGGGATGTGATAGGGGGGGTATTAGACGGCATGCCTAGCGGGATTAAAATAGACTATGACTTATTAGAAAATGAAATGAAGCGCCGCCAAGGGGGGAGGAATGTTTTCATTACGCCACGAAAAGAAGACGATAAAGTGGAAATAACAAGCGGGGTTTTTGAAGATTTTAGCACAGGGACGCCTATAGGGTTTTTAATCCACAACCAAAGGGCTAGGAGCAAGGATTACGATAACATTAAAAACCTTTTTAGGCCTAGCCATGCGGATTTCACTTATTTTTATAAATACGGCATCAGGGATTTTAGGGGTGGGGGGAGGAGTTCGGCTAGAGAGAGCGCTATAAGAGTGGCGGCCGGAGCGTTTGCTAAAATGCTTTTAAAAGAAATTGGTATTGTTTGTGAAAGCGGAATTGTTAAAATTGGAGGCATTGAAGCCAAAAATTACGATTTTAATCATGCTTTAGAAAGCGAGATTTTTGCCCTAGATAAAGAACAAGAAGAAGCGCAAAAAACAGCCATTCAAAACGCCATTAAAAACCACGATAGCATAGGGGGGGTGGCTTTGATTAGAGCGAGAAGTTTAAAAACAAATCAAAAACTCCCCATTGGATTAGGCCAGGGGCTATACGCTAAATTAGACGCTAAAATCGCTGAAGCGATGATGGGGCTTAACGGGGTGAAAGCGGTTGAAATTGGCAAAGGGGTAGAAAGCTCTTTATTAAAAGGCTCAGAGTATAATGATTTGATGGATCAAAAAGGGTTTTTGAGCAATCGTAGTGGGGGGATTTTAGGGGGCATGAGCAATGGGGAAGAAATCATTGTTAAAGTGCATTTTAAACCCACGCCAAGCATTTTCCAACCTCAACCAACCATAGACATTAAGGGTAATGAATGCGAATGCTTGTTAAAAGGCAGGCATGATCCTTGCATTGCGATTAGAGGGAGCGTGGTGTGTGAGAGTTTGCTCTCGTTAGTGTTAGCCGATATGGTATTACTCAATTTGACTTCAAAAATAGAGTATTTAAAAACGATTTATAATGAGAATTAAACGAAATTGGATACAATCAGCTTAAAAAGGATATAAATGGAAAAGTTACCTAAAAAACGAGTTTCTAAAACCAAATCACAAAAACTTATTAATAGCCTTACCACCCAAAAAAACAGAGCTTTGCTTAAAAAAATCAGCGCTAATGAAATGCTTTTAGAGTTAGAAAAAGGGGCGTTTAAAAAAAATGAAGCTTATTTTATTTCTGATGAAGAAGATAAAAATTATGTTTTAGTGCCAGATAATGTGATCTCTCTTTTGGCAGAAAACGCCAGAAAAGCTTTTGAAGCCAGGCTAAAAGCGGAATTAGAAAGGGATATTATCATTCAAGCACCGATTGATTTTGAAGACGTGCGCGAAGTTTCTTTGCAATTATTGGAAAATTTACGCCAAAAAGATGGGAATTTACCCAATATCAACACCTTAAACTTTGTCAAACAAATCAAAAAAGAACACCCTAATTTGTTTTTTAATTTTGACAACATGTTCAAACAACCCCCTTTTAATGAAAATAATTTTGAAAATTTTGACAGCAATGATGAGGAAAATTTTTAATGCAAACCATTGATTTTGAAAAATTTTCACAATACTCTAAGCCCGGCCCACGATACACCAGCTACCCCACAGCGGTGGAGTTTAAAGAAAATTTTAACGAAGAGAGCTTGAAAAAAGCGCTTTTTTCCCATGACCATCTCAAAAACCCCATGCCCTTATCGCTTTATACGCATTTGCCCTTTTGCAGGAGTGCGTGTTATTTTTGCGCATGTTCGGTCATTTACACCAGTTTAGAAGAGAAAAAAGTCCGCTATATCAGCTACCTTAAAAAAGAACTCGCCCTTTTAAAAAACGCCATGGATACCAACAGAGAAGTGGCGCAATTCCACTATGGCGGCGGCACGCCAACCTTTTTTTCGCCCGCTCAATTAGATGAGATCACTCAAAGCATTCAAGAAGTTTTCCCTAATTTCAGCCAAGACATTGAAATGAGTTGTGAGATTGACCCTAGGCATTTCACTAAAGAGCATATGCAAACCTTATTTGATAGAGGGTTTAACCGCTTGAGTTTTGGGGTGCAAGATTTTGATTTTGAAGTCCAAAAAGCCATTCATCGGATCCAGCCTTTTGAAATGGTTCAAGATGCGGTGAAGCTCGCTAGAGATTATGGCATTAAATCCATTAATTTTGATTTGATTTATGGCTTACCCAACCAAACTAAAGAGAGTTTTTTAAAGACTTTGGAGTGGGTTTTGAAATTGGATCCGGACCGATTAGCGGTGTTTAATTACGCGCATGTGCCTTGGGTGAAAAAAACGATGCGTAAAATTGATGAAACCCTATTGCCAAGCCCTAAAGACAAATTAGAGATTTTAGAGGCTTTGATTAGTTTTTTAGAAAAAGCAAATTATCAAATGATAGGCATGGATCATTTCGCTAAAAGCGATAATGAATTGTATTTAGCCCTTCAAAAGGCGGAATTGCGCCGTAATTTTCAAGGCTATACCACGAAAAAATTCACTCAAACCATTGGTATTGGCGTTACGAGCATTGGCGAAGGGGGCGATTATTACACGCAAAATTATAAAGATTTGCATAATTATGAAAAAGCTCTTGATTTGGGGCATTTACCGGTAGAAAGGGGCGTAGCGCTAACCAAAGAAGATGTGTTAAGGAAAGAAGTGATCATGCAAATGATGAGCAATTTAAAATTGGATTACTCTAAAATTGAAGAAAAATTTTCTATTGATTTTAAAGCGCATTTTAAAAAAGAATTAGAAAAATTAAAGCCTTATGAAGAAGCGGGCTTGCTTTCATTCAATGCTAAAGGTTTTGAGATGACAAGGACAGGGGGCATGCTCGTAAGAAACATGGCCATGGAATTTGATGCGTATTTGCGTGGGGGCGAAAAACATTTCAGTAAAACGCTATGAGTGAAAATATTTTTGAAGAAGTAGGGGACGCTTGCGTTAAATGCGCTAAATGCGTGCCAGGTTGCACGATTTATCGTATCCATAAAGATGAGGCGACTTCGCCTAGGGGCTTTTTGGATTTGATGCGCTTAAACGCTCAAAACAAGCTTAAATTAGACACGAATTTAAAACACCTTTTAGAAACTTGTTTTTTATGCACCGCTTGCGTGGAAACCTGCCCCTTTCATTTGCCCATAGACACTTTAATAGAAAAAGCCAGGGAAAAAATCGCTCAAAAGCATGGCATTGCATGGTATAAAAAATCCTATTTTTCGCTTTTAAAAAACCGCAAAAGAATGGATAGGGTGTTTTCGGTGGCGCATTTTTTAGCCCCTTGCGCTTTCAAGCAAGTAGGGGATAGTTTAGAGCCTAGAGTGGCGTTTAAAGGTTTATTCAAACGCTTTAAAAAAAGCGCTCTGCCTCCTTTAAATCAAAAAAGTTTTTTGCAAAAACACACAGAGGTTAAGCCTTTAGAAAAACCCATTCAAAAAGTGGCGATTTTTATAGGGTGCTTGAGCAATTACCACTACCAGCAAGTAGGGGAGAGCTTGTTGTATATTTTAGAAAAACTTAACATTCAAGCGATCATTCCTAAACAAGAATGTTGCGCGGCTCCTGCGTATTTTACCGGCGATAAAGAAACCACGCTTTTTTTAGTGAAAAAAAATATAGAATGGTTTGAAAGCTATTTAAATGAAGTGGATGCGATCATCGTGCCTGAAGCCACATGCGCTAGCATGCTCATTAACGATTATTACAAGGTGTTTTTAGGCGAAAAAGATAAGGATTTGTATGTGAAGCGTTTGGAAAAAATCACGCCTAAAATCTATCTTGCAAGCGTGTTTTTAGAGAAACACACCCCTTTAAAAAATCTTTTAGAAAAAACCCCTAATGAAAAAAAGGAAGTGATCACCTATCATAACCCTTGCCATGCCAAAAAAACCCTAAACGCCCATAAAGAAGTGCGAAACTTGCTCAATTCGCATTATGAAATCAAGGAAATGCCGGATAATTGTTGCGGCTTTGGGGGGATTACCATGCAAACCGAAAAGGTAGAGTTTTCTTCAAAAGTGGGGCTTCTTAGGGCTAAAGAAATCATGGATACCAAAGCTGGAATTTTGAGTGCAGAATGCGGGGCATGCCATATGCAACTCAATAACGCTCTAAAATCTTTAGATGCCCCAAACACCCCCTCTTTTTTACACCCCCTAGAACTCATCGCTAAGGCTTTAAAAAGCGCTGAATAAAAAGCCTTTTTAACCCCACTTTTCAACATCTTTTTTATTATAATACAGAACTTTAACGCCACTACAAGGAATGAAAATGTCAGAAATCAATACCTACAAACTCATTAAAGAAAAATTGCAAGCCATACCCAACCAACGCCTTAAAGGGAGCTTGTTTGAAAAGGTTTGCAAGCGTTTTTTAGAAGAGCATGATAGCGCTAACGAATACGAGTCCATTGAGCTTTGGAGCGATTGGGAATTAAGGGGGAATAAGAGCGATTGCGGGATTGATATGGTGATTCAAACCACTTCAAAAGAATACATCGCCGTGCAATGCAAATTCCATCAAGACAGCGTCTCACTCAATGAGCTTGCGACTTTTTTCACTCAATTGCAAAGCGGGGTAGGGGAGGTTAGGTTTAAAAAAGGAATCATCATCACCACTTCTAATTTAAGTGCTAACGCCCAACAAGCCATTGAGCAAATCAGAAGCACAGGAATGGGTATTGATATTGATGAAATCAATGAAGAGGATTTTATCTATTCTCGTATTGATTGGGAAAAATTTGATCCCGCACAAACTCAAGGCGAACTCCCCTTGTGCGATAAGAAAAGACCGCGCCCTCACCAACAAGAAGCGATAAACGCTACCAAAGAGTATTTTTCTAACCCTAAAAACGCTAGAGGCAAGCTCATTATGGCATGCGGGACGGGCAAAACCTACACTTCTTTAAAAATCATGGAAAGTTTAGAGCCTAAAATCATGCTTTTTTTAGCGCCAAGCATCGCTTTACTTTCTCAAACTTTTAGAGAATACGCGCAAGAAAAAAGCGAGCCGTTTTACGCTTCTATCGTGTGCAGCGATGATAAAGTCGGGAAAAGTAAGAACGAAGACAATGACGATATTAATTTTTCTGAGCTCCCTTTAAAGCCCTCCACTCGCCTTGAAGACATTTTAAGCGTTTATGAAAAAGCCAAACAAGAAAACAAGCGCTTCATTATCTTTTCAACTTACCAAAGTGCATTACGCATTAAAGAAGCGCAAGAAAGGGGGTTAGACAAGATAGATTTAATGATTTGCGATGAAGTGCACAGAACGGTAGGGGCTATGTTTTCTACCAATGAAAGGGACGATAAAAACGCTTTCACGCTTTGCCATAGCGATGAGAATATCAAAGCTCAACAACGCCTTTATATGACCGCCACGCCCAAAGTTTATAGCGAAGATTCTCAAACTAAAGCCAAAGAGAGCGGTAATCTTGTCTATTCAATGGACGATGCGGAGATTTTTGGCGAAGAGATTTATACGCTCAATTTTGAAAAAGCGATCGCTTTAGATCTCCTCACCGATTACAAAGTCATCATTTTAGCGGTGCGATCAGAAAACTTGAGCGGCGTTACTAACAGCGTGAATAAAAAGATTAGCCAGCTTAACGCCGAAGGCACTAAATTAGATAAAAAGCTCATCAATAACGAATTTGTTTGCAAAATCATCGGCACGCATAAAGGGTTAGCCAAGTCGGATCTAATCGCTTTAGACGATGAAAACAAAGAAGACAACGACTTGCAAGACAAAACAGACACCATTCCCTCTAAAAGAGCCATAAGCTTTTGCAAAAGCATCAAAACGAGCAAGAACATTAAAGACTCTTTTCAAACAATCATAGAATGCTATGATGAAGAGCTGAAGAAAAAGAGTTTTAAAAACCTAGAAATCAGCATCGATCACATTGATGGCACCATGAATTGTAAGGTAAGGCTAGACAAATTAGAAACACTCAACCAACCCGAACAAAACACTTGTAAGGTTTTAAGCAACGCCAGGTGTTTGAGCGAAGGGGTGGATGTCCCGGCGCTTGATAGCATTGTCTTTTTTGATGGCAAGAGTGCGATGGTGGATATTATCCAAGCGGTGGGTAGGGTGATGCGAAAAGCCAAAGGCAAGAAAAGAGGCTATATCATTTGCCTATCGCTTTAGAAGAGAGTGAAATCAAAAACTTAAATGAAGCGATCAATAACACCAATTTTAAAAACATTTGGAAAGTGCTAAAAGCTTTAAGAAGCCATGACTCTAGATTGGTTGATGAAGCCACTTTTAAAGAAAAAATCAAAATCTTTGGAAGCGATGATAATAGCGAAGAAAATCACAACGACGAAGAGCCAAAAAAAGATAAAACCGAGCAATCCGATCCCAAACAAGCCCAAAAAAGCATTTCAACACGGATTTTAACGATCAAAGCATCACGATTTTTGACCCATTCACCGGCACCGGGAGTTTTATCGCTCGTTTGCTTTCTAAAGAAAACGCGCTCATTAGCGATGAAGCCCTAAAAGAGAAATTTCAAAAAAATTTGTTCGCTTTTGACATCGTGCTTTTATCTTATTATATCGCTTTAATCAATATCACCCAAGCTGCGCAAAATAGGGACAGCTCGTTAAAAAATTTCAAAAACATCGCGCTCACGGATAGCCTGGATATTTATGAGGAGAAAAACGATAAGGGGGTAATCCCGTTCTTTTATGATTTGAAAGAAAACAAAGAAATCAAAGACACTATGGAAAAGCAAAACATTAGAGTCATCATCGGCAACCCGCCTTATTCAGCCGGCGCTAAAAGCGAAAACGATAACAACCAAAACCTCATCCACCCAAAGCTTGAAAAATTAGTTTATGAAAAATACGGCAAAAATTCCACCGCCAAAGTGGGGAAAACCACACGAGATGTGCTCATTCAAAGCATACGCATGGCGAGCGATGTCGTTAAAGATAAAGGGGTGGTAGGCTTTGTGGTGAACGGGGGTTTTATTGACTCTAAAAGCGCGGACGGGTTCAGGAAATGCGTGGCGCAAGAATTTTCGCATCTCTATGTATTGAATTTGAGGGGCAATCAGCGCACTTCAGGGGAAGTGTCAAAAAAAGAGGGAGGGAAAATCTTTGATAGCGGATCCAGGGCGACGGTAGCGATCGTCTTTTTTGTGAAAGATAGTAGCGTTCCTAATAATACGATTTTTTACTATGAAGTGGGAGATTATTTGAAAAGAGAAGCCAAACTCAACTTGCTCGCTGGTTTTGAAAATTTGGATTTGGTGCCTTTTAAGGAAATTACCCCGAATAATAAAGGCGATTGGATCAACCAAAGAGAAGACGATTTTGAAAAGCTCATCCCTTTAAAAAGAGACAAAAAACTCAAAAATGATAGTATTTTTGATCTCAATTCTAATGGGGTGGTAAGCGGTCGTGATCCTTGGGTGTATAATTTTTCTCCAAACATTTTAACCCAATCGGTGCAAAAATGCATTGACACTTATAACGCTGATTTGAAGCGCTTCAATGAGGTTTTTAGGGAAGCTTTCAAACAACGCGCTAAAGGCGTCAAATCAGGCGATCTTTACAAACACCTTAATGATAAAGAAATCACCACCGATAAAACGAAAATCGCATGGGTTCAAAATCTTAAAACGCAACTGATAAAAGGGAAAAAACTCGATGATTTTTCGCAAGAAAAAATCTCTGTTAGTTTGTATCGCCCTTTTAATAAACAATATTTTTACTACGAGCGAGAGCTTGCTTGGAGTTTTTGCTCAATGAAAAAAATTTTCCCAGATAAAAGCACTCAGAATGTGGTGATTAATACCACAACAAGGAATTTTAGCTCACTTATAGGGGACGCTATCCCTGATACGCATTTTATAGGCGATGCCAACGCTTATCCCTTGTATTATTATGATGATCTAGGGAATCGCTATAACGCTATCAGCGGCTATGCGCTCAACCTGTTCAGGAGGCATTATGGAGATAACTCTATCGCTGAAGAAGAGATTTTTTATTACATTTATGCGATTTTCCACCATAAGGGCTATTTAAAAAAATACAAAAACTCCCTCGCCAAAGAAGCGCCACGTATCGCTTTGAGCCAGGATTTTAAGGAACTCTCTATTCTTGGTAAAGAATTAGGAGAGTTGCATTTGAACTATGAGAGCGGGGAAATGCATGATAGCGTTGAATACACCACACTGATGAACGCAGAAGTGGAAGGCTATTATGATGTGGAAAAAATGACCAAAAAAGGGGATCGCATCAACTATAACAACAACATCGCTATCACTAAAATCCCTAAAAAAGCCTTTGACTATGTGGTGAATGGCAAAAGCGCGATTGACTGGGTGATTGAGCGCTATTCAATCACTAAAGATAAAGACAGCTTGATTGAAAACAACCCGAACGATTACGCCGGCGGCAAATACGTTTTTGAACTCCTTTGTAGGGTCATCAAACTCTCTGAAAAAAGCGTGGATTTGATTGAAAAGATCAGCGAAAAGAGGTTTGAGTGAGCGAAAATAGTATCATAGAAATTAAAGAGCGAGAAATCTTAAAAGAAAAGATTATTGAGCTTCTAAAAAAGAGCAAGAATCAAAATAAGTCTGTCGCTATTGCCATTAATGGGGAGTGGGGGATAGGAAAAACCTATTTATGGAAAAATGGATTAGCTCCACTCATTAGAAAAGAACTTAAAAAAAATCCCATTTACACCTCTGTTTTTGGAAAAAAAGATGAGCAAGCGATCATTGAAGATCTAGTCGCTCAATTTTTAAGCGCTGAAAAACAAAAAACTAATCCAATAAGAAACATCATTAATGGGATACTTTCATTTCTTAGCATGCATTTTGGAGTAAAAATAAATGTTAATGTTGATTTTTTATTCAAAATGCTTAAAAAAGAGCATATGGAAAATACCATTGTGTGCATTGATGAGTTTGAAAGACTATCTGATAAGATCCCAGTGCAAGATATTTTGGGGTTGATTTCTGAACTCAAGGAACATAAGGGGTGTTGTGTTATTGCGATTTACAATAACCTTAAGCTCTTTACTGATGAGACACAGAATGAACAAAAAAGAAAAATATTTGATGCTTATTGTGAAAAAGTTTTTGACAGAATTTTTAACTTTTCTCCTTATGCAAAAGAACAAATTGAAGTAATGGGCGATCATCCAATTAAAACTGATTTTGAAGCTTATCCCTATATGAAAGATATTTTCAATATTGATGATAACACAATCAATCTTAGAACATTTCAGAAATTAAATAATATATATGATGAATTGCAACTAAAAGAATATCCAAATGATGACTTTAAAAAAATATACCAATATTTACTATATTCAATATTATATATAATATTTTAATTTATATGATAAATATTT
>NZ_CBOM010000021.1:0-22757 GCF_000476275.1 Helicobacter pylori SA213A | reverse complement strand
ATATGATGTTTTAGATAGCCTAGATAAAAAGGGAGTTTTATTTGGTATAACTAATCTTATTTATCACAAGGGAGAGACTAATTTTATTTTAAAGGAATGGGCTAAAAAATATTATATTTTTAATATCAAAAGTAATTATATCAGTTATAATGACAACACTATTAAAGAATATAGTCAAGAAATCTTTGTAACTAATTATAGGTAATTATTATGACTAAAAAACCGGCACGAAAAATTTTAAGCTTTTCAACCACCATGCGAAACCCTAAAAGAATAGGACAATTTTTAGCTGTTTTAGGAAAGTTTGAAAATCAAATCCTTAAATCTTCAACAATCATGCAAATTGTCAAATCCGTTTTGGCTCATAGGCTTTATAGACCTACTTCTATCAATCAAAATAAAGAATTGAAAGAAAAATTTGACTCCAATGAATATGTCTTTAGCGATGAAGAGTTAGAACGCATTATAGAAATATCCCCACAACAGCATAAAGAAATGGGCTTTGAGCATGGATGGGAAAGTCGGTTTGACACTTGGTATAAGCTTATGTGTGAGTTTAGTTTTTGCTACTATGCAAAATATGAGAAAGTACTCATCAGCGATAGCACTAAGATGCTTATTCTTGCTTATTATGATAAAGAAAACGATGCTTTTAAAGAAAGCGTTGATGAAAGCGTAGTTGGGGCTATATTTTTAAACGCTCTGTCTAAATATGAAGTAGGAAACCCTTATAAAAAGAACTTAAACCATAACAACCCTTTCAAACTATTACTCTCGCTTTTAAAACGACTCTGCCCATCTAACTCCCCTATCTGTCAAAGAAATCCCTATTTTACTTTGTTGGAAAGATGATAACGCCAATGGGCTTTATGGCTACATTATTCGTTTAAGACAAGAAATTGTTGCTATCAATAAGACAGAATTCAGTTACTCAGATGAATTTATCTATGAAAAATGCCTAAAACTTTTAGAAAGCACCAATAAAATACGATTTAAAATAAGCCAAATCACTAACGAAGCCGTTGATGAATACATTAGAAAAATGCGTATTACAGGACTTATTTCATTGCGTGGTAATGGTAGGTTTATTGATATTAATACTAATGAAAATAATAAAATAGATTACATTTTACAAACCCATAAGGCTTTTAAAGGGGATTATTTAAACGACACTCAAGCTAACAAACTCGCTTTTTTTAACTACATGGCGATCGTGGATAGCTTTCTTGTTAGTGTTACTCCAATCAGCGCTAATGAGAGCGTTAAATCAAGCAAATTGAACGAACTAGCAACCACTTATACTAAAGATTTTATCAAGCAAGAATTACTCATTACTTGTAACAAGCAAGAATCAAAAGATAGTTTTTTAAGACTCATTGATAAACCTTTACGCTTGGAATTTTTAAGCGCTATTTTCTTGAAACAACATTTTGAAAATTTAAGCGTGATACCCAATTATAAAAGCGATGATGAAGGCTTGCCCGTATACACAGCAAGCGGTAACAAACCTGATATTATAGCCATGGACACAAAAGCCCAAAGTTATATAGAAGTGAGCTTGATTAGAGATAGAAGTCAAAGCACCTTGGAAATGATACCTATTGCCAGACATTTAAAAGAATTGATTAAAAATAGCACTGATATTAGAGAAAAATTTAGTGTTTTTGTAGCTCCAAATATCCATGATGATGCCAAAGAATATGCGGGATTTGCCCATTTCAAAGACAATATTAATATATATTGTTATGCTATTAATGATTTTATCAAAAAAGTAGAAAATAGTGCAGAATGGTTACAGATCAATGACGATTTGAAAGCTTAAAACATCAAGCTTTCATATCTAATCCTTGCCTAAAACCCTACCAAGCTTAAAAAGTATAAACATAGCGCAAATACATAGAATACTGACGGCGTAAGGTTTGGGTCAAGCTGAAATTGGTTTCTGCTCCGGTGATAGTGGTCGGTTGGCCATTCTCTAGCGGGCCTTGTTTTTTCGCTCTTATAGTAGTAGAGCCTTTGAAAAAGTGGTTAGGGAGCGTGGGGATTTTGATACCAAACTCAATGCCATGGTGTTCAAAAATATTAGTCCTAATGCCCACATTCACTAAAAATTGGAAAATCGTGTGATTCACCTTAGCGTTTAATTTTCCTGTGGTATAGACGCTATTAGGGTTAATCCCCACATCACAACTCGCCGGCGTCGTGTCCCCGCAAGTGATTGTGCCATCAGCGTTAGTCATGTAAGCGTCAGCGTCCGTATTGACGCCATAAACATACCCATCCTTAAAATACCCCACACGATTATTAGTCCAAGTGTTACCCGCAAAATTCACGCCTAGAAAAAACCCGGCCGTGGCTTTAGGCTTATCTATAATGTTAAAAAGCATGTCTGTGCCAAAACCATAAGTATACATGTCCGCTTTTTGATCGCTCAAATAAAAAGGCGATATAGCGTTAGCGGCCCTGGAGTTAGAGAAATTGGTATGCCCATAATCAAAAAAGCCGTAATAACGCAACCCAAACCACCTTTTTTTACCGACAAAATGCTTATAGCCTGTCATCACGCCTAGCCCATACATCGGCTGGTTACGGCCAGGAATGTTTTTATTGGTGCTTAGCATGGTGCGAGAAGTCCAATTGACCACACAATTAGCTTTAGTATAGCCTGGCGTTCCTGGCGTCCCTGAAGCTGGCTGACAGCCACCGGTCTGCCCGTCAGGAACTTTGCCATCATCATTAGCCGAAACATCGCCAAAAGGCACTTGAAACAACTCGCCGTTTTTATATGCGTTGGTCTTTTGATCAGCCCTACCCACTTCCAAGCTAATCCCCACAAACGCGCCATTCTTTTCATGGGCATTTAAGGGGTTTGTCAGCCATAACAAACTCAAAAGAGCGCCTAAAATTACCGAGCCTTTTTTAGAAATATCTAAAGATTGAGCTATCAAAACAGATTCCTTACGATTAAAATTTTTACAAACCATTTTGCAATCTTGCATTCTATTTTTCTTCTTTGTCATAAAATTGAGCATCACTCTCTAGGGTCTCCGCTTAAGTGTTACTTTTTTAATTATTTTATTATAGCTAATTGCAATCTTAAAAGTCAAACAAAAACCACCCCTAAAATTCCCATAATAGTGGGATACTTGACAATAAAACCCTTTTATAGTAGATTAAAAACTCTTTAATTTTCCCATGAATAAAGGATTTTAAATGGATGCGATTTATCCTTATGTGTTGGTTGTTCATTTATTGTGCGCCATCATTTTTATTGGCTACTTGTTTTTTGATGGGGTAATTTTCCCTAATGTGAAGAAAATGTTTGGCGAAGAGTTTGCCAATAAAGCGAATACAGGAATCACTCAAAGAGCGATCAAAATCATGCCCTTATGCGTTTTAGGGCTTGTTTTAACAGGGGGCATGATGCTTAGTCAATACATGGGGGGCGATAAAGGCTGGTGTGAAACCCCTTTTCAAAAGATACTCATGCTTAAAGTGATCTTAGCGTTAAGCATTTTTCTTTTAGTGCTTTTTTCTTTATCGTGTAAGTTTTTGGGTAAGAAAAACCCTATTGGTAAATATATCCACCCTATCGCTCTAACTTTTGGCTTTTTAATCGCCATTTTAGCCAAAACGATGTGGTTTGTTTAAGAGCGTTTCAATCTCAAAGAATTTAAAACCACCAAGAGCGAGCTACCACTCATGCTCAAACTCGCTATTAAAGGGTTGATGTATCCTAGCATAGCGACCGGGATTAAAACAGCGTTATAAATCAAGCTCAAAACAATGTTTTGCAACACCACTTGATAGACTTTTTGAGCGTTATCAAACGCTTTTTCTAACAAACTCAAATCCTCTTCTAAAAGCAAAATATCGCATGCGCTTTTACTCAAAGCGCTTTTTTCAAACCCTAAAGAAACGCTCGCTTGTTTTAAGGCTAGCGCGTCATTATTGCCATCGCCTACCATCGCGCACACGCCCTGATAAGAGCTGACGATTTGAGCCTTATCTTCAGGGGTCAAATGGGCATGATATTTAGAAATCCCTAATTTTTTCGCGCACTCTTTAACCGAGCTTTCATTATCCCCGCTTAAAATTTCTAATTCTAAACCTTTATTTTGTAAAGCCTGAATGACTTCTTTAGCGTTAGCTTTCAAACGCTCTTCTAAAATGAATAACGCGCACAAAGTCTTATTTTTCGCAAAGCCTACCATGATATTAGCGCTCTCTTTAGTCTTTATATTAACCCCCATAGCGTTTAAAAATTTCAAACTCCCCACTAGCAAAGTTTCGTTTTGATAATTCGCTTTTAAGCCATGAGCGAAAAACTCTATCTTTTCTAAATTAACCTCATCGCTATTTAGAGTTTTAAGAATCGCATTATGGGCTAAATGTTCCCTGGTTTTTAAAAGGCTTTTTAAAAGCCTTTCATCAAATTCTTTATAAATGATTTTTTCTTTTAAAAGGACTTCTTTTTGCGTGAGCGTGCCGGTTTTGTCTATAAAGATTTTTTTCACTTTAGCCAGAGTTTCTAAAAACAACGCTTCTTTAAACACGATCAAAGGGTTTTTAAATACCCCTATCACTAATGCAATGGGCGTAGCCAAGGCGAATGCGCAAGGGCAGCTGATGACTAACACGCTAATACACACCATTAAGGCTTTTTCAAAATCACCCCCCAAACCAAATTGCCATAACAAAAAGCTCACAAAGGCTAAAAACAACACCGCTTTAGAAAAAATATCCGCAATTTGATTCGCACTGCTCTCAATTAAGGGCTTTTCTAAAAAACTCTTTTTTAAAGTTTCTAACAAACTAGAAAGGCGTGAGTTTTGAAAATCAGCGCTCACTTGATAGCTAAAAGGCACGCCCACATTCACATAACCCCCTAAAATTGGATCATTAACCCCCAATTCCAAAGGCTTAAACTCCCCGCTGATCAAAGACGCATCCACGCTCGCGTTATTTAAAAGCACGCCATCTAGTGCGATTTTAGCCCCGCTTGGCACCCAAACAACAGAGCCTATCGCCACATCTTTAGGGTGTTTTTCTATCTGCTTGTCCTTTTCTACAATAATCACGCTGTGGATTTCATGCGATTCTAGGGCCAGGCATTTTTCATTCGCAAACAGCCTGGCTTTTAATTCCAAAAACTTAGAGCCAAAAACAAGCGTTAAAATCGTGCTGCTCGCTTCAAAGTAAGTTTCTTGAGACACCAACATGGCATAAAGGGAATAAGCAAACGCCGATAACGCCCCAAAAGACACGCTCAAATCCATGCCCAAAACGCCATTTTTTAGCCCATAAAACGCCCCCTTAATGAAAAAACGCCCCACCACCACTAGCACCAACAAGCTTAAAAAGAGCGATACGAGATCCAAATTCCTTTGCATGAGTTTATCCATGCCAGTGCCATAACTCGCACCACCATAACTCGCGTATTTGGCAATGGCAATAAACATCAAATTCATAGTGGCAAAAAACCCCACGCTTAAAGTGAGCAAATAGGAGCGTTGCTCTTTTTGGGCTTTTAGAGCGTAATTTTTTGCGTTATAAATTTTAGCCCCATAGCCCAAACTCTCAATTTTTTGAATAATCTCTTTAGGGTTTAAGGACTTGTCAAACACGATTTGTAAATGGTGGGTGGTGAAATTCACGCTCACTTTTTTAACCCCCTTTAAGCGCTCTAAAACCTTTTGATTGAGCCACAAGCAAGCGTTACAATGCGTTTTTTCTAGCAAAAGATTAAGGATTAATTCGCCCTTATTGTTTTCTTCAAGGGCTTGTTCTAATTCCAAAGCGTTCATTGAATCTTGGGGCGTTACGGGGGCTAAAGTGGAATCGTTTAATTTGTCATAAAAGCTCTCTAAATTCAAATCTAACAATAACGCATACACCCTAGCGCACCCCGTGCAGCAAAAATGCAATTCCTTATGATGGATCACTTCTTTAAAAAGCTCACTTTCTTTAAACTCCAACTGGCAATGCGAACATTTCATTTTTTTAATCCTTAATTGATGAGGCGCTAATTTAAAAGCGCTTTGATAGAATAAGTGTTACAAATTTGATAGATGCTTAAAACTTCTTTGGTGTTGTCGCTTTGGTTTTTGGAATTGTGCGTGATTAAAGGGGGCAAAACTTTTAGAGCGCTTTTGGAATTATTCCTAGCCGCTCCAAGCATCAAATGGGCGTTTTTGTCTTTAAAACTTTGGACAAACCTTAAAGTTTCTAGCGTGAGTTTAGCGCTTTTTAAACCCTCTACCACCAAGCAAAGCGACAAGGCTTCATAGCAAAAAATAAAATACCCTTTAGGTTTCAGGCATTTTTTCACTTTAGCCACTAAAGAAGCGAAGTCTAATTCGCTCTGGTGCCTCGCATGCCCTTTGTTTTTAGATTTGATAGAGCCTAAGGCATAAAAAGGAGGGTTGCACACGATCGCATCATACAAAATCGGGGGGTTGAAATCTAAAAAATCGCTTTCAAACACTTGAGCGTTAGGGAATTTAAGGGCGTTTTTTTGGGAGCAAAACGCCATTTTGTTATCCTTTTCCACTAAATGAACGCTCGCTAGCTGGTTGTCTCTAGCACAAAGCAAGCCCAAGATCCCACACCCTGAGCCTATGTCTAAAATCGCGCCGCTATTTTTGATAAAAGGGCGTGAAAAATCGTATAAAAAAAGCGAATCGCTATTGTAAGAATAAGCGTTTAAGGGCTGGTATAATCTTAAGAGTTTTCTATCCATAAAAGGGCTTCATTTTCTAAGATTTGCACATGCAACAACCGCCCCTTAAAAGGGGTTTTTAAAGCGAGCGTATTAAACGCTTCGCTAATCATAGACGCATGCGAATGCAAAAGCAATACATCTATTTTGTCCCTCAAGCTCTCAAACAATCCCCACCCCCCTTCAATGAAATTAAACCCTTTCTCTAGGGGTAAATCTTTAGGGTTGTTGAAAATATTAACCAAACGATTGGGCGCAAAAAAAACTTTTGAATTAGGATTAATTGAGCGCTTAGATAAAATAGCGATATTGGGGTTTTTATTGTGATAAAAGCTGTCGCAAAAGCGAGCGTCTAATAAGGGGTTGTCCGTTCTTATGGTTTTCCCAGAAATGATGAGAGTGTCGCATACCGCTCGCTGGTTGTGCGTAAAAATAACGCTTTTTTGCCCGGTGATCTTGCCATGGTAATAATCCCCATTCATTCTTAAAGCGAGTTTGAACAAATTGAAACGCCCCTTTTGTTCCATTACCCTAAAAGGCAAGAGCAAGTCTTTAGCCTTGTTTTCTAAATTGCGACAAATTATTGTTTCAATACAAGCCTTTTGTAGCCTTGCTAAACCCCCTTTTTTAGCTTCGTTTTCTTCTGTGGCAATGACCACTCTTTTAGGCTTTAAAATTTCTAACAATTCGCTACAAGCCGGGGTTTTGCCATAAGAATTGCATGGCTCTAAGGTGATTAAAAAAACGCAGTCTTTAAAAGCGTTATCGTGGTGTTTTTTTAAAAAATCGCTTAAAGTTTTAGGGTCTTCTAATTTTTCTAAATCGTTTTTTAAATGGGGGCGTAAAATCTTTAACACTGATTTAGCGGCTAAGACTTCTGCATGCGGGGTTTTGGCTTTTTTGTGGGTTTCTAAACTCAAGATCTCATGGTGTTTATCTAGCACCATGCAAGCCACGCTCGGGTTTTCTAAGGCTAGGGTTTGATACTCCCATGCCTTATTCAAGCACATTTCTAATAAACTCTCATAAAGTCTCATGACGGGAAAAAAGGCAAGAGCAAAAAGCCTTTAATCGCTAGAGCGTTAATAATATCAACAAAAAACGCTCCCACTAAAGGCACGACGATAAACGCTACATGCGATGGCCCGTAATGGTTGGTGATGGTTTGCATATTCACCATAGCCGTTGGGGTCGCTCCAAGCCCAAAACCGCAATGCCCCGCGCACAACACCGCCGCATCATAATCCTTCCCGCATACCCTAAAGGTTACAAGCACCACATAAAGGATCATAACCACCACTTGAACGCTCAAAATAACCGCTAACGGCACAGCGAGTTTTAACAATTCCAATAAATTCACGCTCATTAAAGCGTAGGCTAAAAACAGACTCAAACTCACGTTCCCTATGACTGAAACCTCTCTGTCAAACACGCTATGGATTTTAAAAAACGACAAGGTGTTTCTTAAAATAACCCCTACAAACAAGCACCACACAAAAGTCGGCAAGGTGAAGCTTTTAGGCATCAAGTGCGATAAAAAAGTCCCCACTAATAAAGCGATCGCAATTAAAGCTAAAGTTTCTACAAAACTGGATGCAGTGATTAAGCGCTGCTCTTTAGGGGTTTCAAAGCCTTTAGACACTACGCCCTCTAAAGTGTCTTTTTCTTTAGTGTCTTTAGGCTCTAGTTTGTATTTTGAGATCAAATATTTAGCGACAGGCCCTCCAATAATCCCCCCGCTCACCAAGCCAAAAGTCGCGCACGCCATGCCCACTTCTAAGCTAGAGCTAAAATTATAAGGCGCTTGGGTGAAAAAATTAGCCCATGCCGCGCTAGTGCCATGCCCTCCCACTAAAGCGATCGATCCCCCTAAAAGCCCCATTAAAGGATTGACCCCTAAAAGGCTAGCGATAGAAATCCCCACCATATTTTGACACACCACAAACCCCGCCACAGCCAGCAAAAAGACCGCAAGCATTTTCCCGCCTTTTTGTAAAGATTTGAAATCCGCGCTCAAACCAATGGTGATAAAAAAAGTCAGCATTAAAGGATCTTTTAAAGAAGAATCAAATTGCAAGCCAAAATTGTAAAACTGACGCGCTAACATGATAAAAAAAGCGACTAAAACCCCACCCACAACAGGCTCTGGAATATCATAATCGCGTAAAAACTTGACTTTAGAAATCACATAACGCCCCAAAAGCAGCACCAAAACCATGCACACCAAAGTGGCATAAATATCCAACTTAATTTCTTGCAAGCCTGCATCCTTATTAATCAAATTTATCTTATTATAATATAATACCCCCCTAAAAGAACGAGATTAGTTAGAAAGTAGGTGTTCCTTGCATACAGTATTACAAATTGGAGCTGGTGGCGTAGGCAGTGTGGTAGTGCACAAAATGGGCATGAACAGGGATGTGTTTAAAAATATCATTTTAGCGAGCAGGAGCTTAGACAAATGCTATGCGATTAAAGAAAGCATGCTCAAAAAGGGTTTGGGGGAAATCAGCGTTGAGCAAGTGGATGCAGATGATACGCAAGCCTTAGTCGCTTTAATCCAAAAATACAAGCCTAAAGTCGTTATCAATGTGGCTTTACCCTATCAGGATTTAACCATCATGCAAGCATGTTTAGAGACTAAAACGCATTACATTGATACCGCCAATTACGAGCACCCGGATTTAGCGAAGTTTGAATACAAAGAGCAATGGGCGTTTGATAGAGCCTATAAAGAAGCAAGGATTTTAGGGATTTTAGGGGCTGGGTTTGATCCAGGCGTTACTAACGCTTATGTCGCTCACGCTCAAAAACACCATTTTGACACTATCCACACTTTAGATATTTTAGATTGCAACGCTGGGGATCACAAACGCCCTTTTGCGACGAATTTTAACCCTGAAATCAATTTGAGAGAAGTCAGCTCTAAAGGGCGTTATTATGAAAATGGTAAATGGATTGAAACAAAGCCTTTAGAAATCAAGCAGGTGTGGGCTTACCCGCAGATTGGCGAAATGGATTCGTATCTTTTATACCATGAAGAATTGGAATCGTTAGTCAAAAACATTAAAGGTTTAAGGAGGGCGAGGTTTTTTATGACTTTCTCTCAAAATTATTTAACCCACATGAAATGCTTGGAAAATGTCGGCATGCTAGGCATTAAAGAAATAGAGCATCAAGGCGTAAAAATCGTGCCGATACAATTTTTAAAAACCCTGCTTCCTGATCCGGCCACTCTAGCCAAAGACACCACCGGTAAAACCAACATCGGGTGCTACATGACCGGCATTAAAAACAACCAAGACAAAACGCTCTACATTTACAACGTGTGCGATCATAAAAAATGTTATGAAGAAGTGGGTTCTCAAGCCATAAGCTACACCACCGGCGTGCCAGCGATGTGTGCAGCTAAAATGATTTGCAACGACACTTGGAGCGTGGAGCATTTTAAAGCCGGCGTGTTTAACGTAGAAGAATTAAACACCGATCCTTTCATGGAAGAATTGACTAAACAAGGCTTGCCTTATGAAGTGATTGAGCGCTAATTTTAGGCTTCAATCTTCACTAGGCGCGATAAATACCGATTCTCTTTCTACCATAATATTCTTATCGTCTGTGCTGTAAGCTTGTATTGTGATGGGGGTTAAAGTGTCTTTAGCGCGTTTTTGTTCTGCACTTTTTAAAGGCTTTCTTAAAATCACTACCACCTTGATCTTTTGCCCGGCTTTAACCATGATGGGGGTTAAAGGTTTTTTGATTTTAATGTCCTTTTGCCCTAAAATTTTGAAATAAAACTCATGATCTTTATTGTCCGTGTTGTGGAATAAAAACACATAATCGTTATCCACATACCCGCTAGATCGCAATTCATACAAATTGCTGTTGCGGTTAATGTCTAAAAGCATGCGTTCTTTTTTAAACGAAGTGATGACTAAAAGCGCGATAACAATAGCGATAACCCCCATGTAAGCGATCGTTTTTAAACGCACTAACCGCACTTTTTGGCGCGTGTTTGTGGCGTTGGTTGAAGACCATTGGATGAGTGAAGGGCGGTTGTATTTAGCCATGGTGATGGTGCATGCATCCACGCATTCCAAACAATTGATGCATTCTAATTGCAAGCCCTTTCTAATATCAATATGCGTAGGACAAACCTGCACGCAATGCAAACAATTCACGCATTCATTTTCCGCGCTGCGCTTTTTAGGGGATAGAGGGTAGAGATGGCCTTGATTATCATAAAGCGCTCCGCCGCGCTTTTCATCATAAATGGGGTTTAAGGTATCATTGTCATACAACACCGATTGCACCCTAGCATAAGGGCATAAATAGATGCAAAAACGCTCCGCAACCACCACTATATCAAACAACACCACAGCCGCGCTAAAAAGCCAAAAACCCATAGCGACAGGGTGCTCGCTAGGGTTTTTAAGATAGGAAAAAAAATCTTCAGGGGCGATGAAATAAAAGAAAAACAACATCATAAGCCCCGCCACAATAGGAGCGAACAACAAAACGCTCAATACTTTACGGATCTTATAGCTTGGGGTGTTTTTAGGGCTTTCCTGCTTGTTGCTGATCTTTTTATGGAGTTTGAAAATCTTGGTTTCAATCACATCTCTATAAAGCACCCTTAAAAAGGTTTGCGGGCAAGCCCACCCGCACCACACACGCCCAAGGCTAGTGGTGATGAAAAAAATCCCTATAAAAAGCAAAATGACCATAAAAGGCAAAATTTGCAATTCTTCAGCGCTAAAGATCTTGCCTAAAAAATGCAATTGTTTATGCTCAAAAGAAATCAAAAACAAATGCGCCCCATCAATGCGGATAAAGGGCGTGATTAATAGCGCTAAAGAAATCAATACAAACCCTATATAACGCTTCAAACGAAACGATTTTAAAAAATGGCTAGAAGATTCAAGCATTCTCATATCCTAAAATTTTTAATCCACTATACCCTAACAACTTAACGTTTTCACTTAAAAAGCAACATGTTATAATGACAGCTATTTTATTTGAAGGGGTATTTTATGGAAAGCGTTTTAAACTTCCTAACCAATATTAATATTATTTTCACCCTTTTGGGCTATCTTATTGGGGGGATTCCCTTTGGCTATGCGTTAATGAAAATCTTTTACGGCATGGATATTACTAAGATCGGATCGGGGGGCATTGGTGCGACGAATGTCTTGCGCGCTTTGCAAAGTAGGGGCGTGAGTAACGCTAAGCAAATGGCGCTATTAGTCTTAATTTTGGATCTCTTCAAAGGCATGTTCGCTGTTTTTTTAAGCAAATTGTTTGGGCTAGAGTATAGCTTGCAATGGATGGTCGCTATCGCAAGCATTTTAGGGCATTGTTATTCGCCTTTTTTGAATTTCAATGGAGGCAAGGGCGTTTCTACGATCATGGGTTCTGTGGTGTTGCTTATCCCTATTGAAAGCTTGATCGGTTTAATGGTGTGGTTTTTTGTGGGTAAGGTGCTTAAAATCTCTTCGCTCGCTAGCATTCTAGGGGTAGGCACAGCGACAATTCTTATCTTTTTTATCCCTTATATGCATATCCCAGATAGCGTCAATATCCTTAAAGAAGTCGGCACGCAAACGCCAATGGTGTTAATCTTTATTTTTACCCTTATCAAGCATGCGGGCAATATTTTTAACTTGCTCGCTGGTAAAGAAAAGAAAGTCTTATGAAAATCAAGCAAGCCGTTCATATCCATCATTTGGTGTTTGAAACGATTTTAGGGATTTTGGAGTTTGAACGCCTAAAACCTCAAAAAATAAGCGTAAATTTGGATCTTTTCTACGCAGAATTACCCAACAAGGCTTATTTAGATTATATGGAAATCCAAGAAATCATTCAAAACACGATGCAAAAAAAACAATACTTCCTCATTGAAGACGCCCTTAAAGATTTGAGCCATATCTTAAAAACACGCTATAATGAGATCACTGAGCTTTTTTTAAAGATCAACAAGTTAGAGGTTTCTAAAAATTCTCAGGTGGGGGCGAGCGTGAGAATTAGCTATGAAGATTATCCTTAACCTCTTTTTTCTCATTATCATTCTAAAAGCGCACCCCATAAACCCCTTACTAGAGCCTTTATATTTCCCAAGTTACACGCAATTTTTGGATTTAAAACCCCATTTTGTCATCAAAAAAAAGCAATCTTATAGACCCTTTCAATGGGGGAATACGATCATTATCAAACGCCACGATTTAGAAGAACGCCAAAGCAACCAGCCAAGCGATATTTTCCGCCAAAACGCTGAAATCAATGTGTCTTCTCAAACTTTTTTAAGGGGCATTAGCAGCGCTTCTTCACGAGTAATGATTGATTCGGCCGCTCAGTAAAATGCTAAAGCGTTTTTTAATCATATTTTTCTTCATTTTTTCTTAATCCTAAAACAAATTTAAGGTATTATTAAATAGAATAATGTAATAATAACCTTAGGTTTAAAACTTGACTAAATTTTTAGAAAAAAGTAAATGAAAAGGCCAAAAGAAATGCTTAGAAATCAATTTCGTATTGTGTTTGTCTCTTGTATTGTCGCTAGCAGTTTGCAAGCTAAGGAAGAACATACTTTGGGTAAGGTAACCACCAAGGGTGAAAGGACTTTTGAATATAACAATAAAATGTATATTGACAGAAAAGAACTCCAGCAACGCCAAAGCAACCAAATCCGTGATATTTTTAGGACTAGGGCCGATGTGAATGTGGCTAGTGGGGGCTTGATGGCACAAAAAATCTATGTTAGGGGGATTGAAAGCCGTCTTTTAAGGGTAACGATTGATGGCGTCGCTCAAAATGGTAATATTTTCCACCATGACGCTAACACCGTGATCGATCCTAACATGATCAAAGAAGTGGAAGTGATTAAAGGGGCGGCGAACGCTTCAGTGGGCCCGGGCGCAGTGGCGGGTAAATTGTCTTTCACTACGATTGACGCTAACGACTTTTTAAGGAAGAATCAAACTTATGGGGCTAAAGCAGAAGGAGCCTTTTACACTAACTTTGGATACCGCATGAACGCCACTGCAGCCTATCGGGGGAAAAATTGGGACATTCTTGCGTATTACAACCACCAAAATATTTTCTACTATAGAGACGGGAACAACGCTTTTAGGAATCTCTTCCACCCTAATTTTGACTTGCAAGACCCGAGCAATAGCGATATGAGCGTAGGGACTCCTAGTGAAACCAATAGCGTTTTAGCTAAAATCAATGGCTATATCAACGAAACCGATAGCATTAGCGTGAGCTACAACCTCACACGAGACAATTCTACAAGGCTTTTACGCCCTAACACCACCTCAGCTCTTTCTAAAGCCAACGATCCAGGGAGCCAGCCAGCGCCTTTTGTGATTGACTTTGGGAAAGAATTATCCCACACGATCAACTTCAACCACAATTTGAGCTTGAAATACAAGCATGAAGGCGGGCCTAATTTTAACCAGCCGCGCATTGAATCCACCGCCTTTTTAGGGGTAAGGGGAGGGAATTACACCCCTGTGGTGAATCCTTTCGCTTATAATTCTAATGAGCCAGCCAACCCGGATTACATCCCTGAAGTTAAGGATTGGTGCAACAACCCCGACAATATCAGCCAATGCACGCAAGGGGCTATCAGGTCTTATAATGGAGGCTATCAAATAGGCTATGGCGCGCCTAACTCTATCCATTGGCAAGGGACTAGCGATTCTAGTGGAGGGGCGCAAGCAGGATACGGGCAACTTAATGCTAGCATGCTTTCTGCAAGCGCGAATGTCTATCATGGGCTTGTGCCTAAAAACCCTGATTATGACATGACCCCCCCTAACGCTCAAAACCCTACTGCCAACGATTGGACTTTAGGGAATGCGGACGCTGAGGGGACTTTAGCGAGAAGGATTTTTTTAATCAACTCAGGCGTTAATCTTAAATTCACCCACCCCATTAGCGAAGATTATGGGAATGTGTTTGAATACGGCGTGATTTATCAAAATTTGAGCGTTTTCTCTGGCCTGGATAAGGGAAAAAACGGCTATTATAAAAACAATATTGATCCTAACGACCCTAATGGCTTGGGCTTGCCTTATCGCCACTACTACACCGATCAAAGCTCCCAATACCCCCAAAATTTGAACACGCCTAACCCGCTCTATCGTAACATGCCCCAAAATTCGCATGCGATCGGTAATATCATCGGTGGGTTTATGCAAGCCAACTACAATATTCTAAGCAATGTGATCGTGGGCGCGGGAACTCGTTATGATATTTACACCTTGCTAGATAAAAACGGCCGCACGCATGTAACTTCTGGCTTTTCCCCTTCTGCAACCGTGCTTTATAACCCCATTGAAAGCATCGGCTTGAAAGTGAGCTATGCGTATGTAACTAAGGGGGCTTTACCGGGCGATGGCGTTTTGATGCGCGATCCCACGGTGATTTATCAAAGGAATTTACGCCCTGCGATCGGTCAAAATGTGGAATTTAATGTGGATTACAACAGCAAGTATTTCAATGTGCGCGGGGCAGCGTTCTATCAAGTGATCAATAACTTCATCAATAGTTATGGGCAAGACACTTCTAAAAATGGTGGGGGCAATGCGACGGCAAAAAACATGTCAGGGAATTTACCCGAAACCATTAATATCTATGGTTATGAAGTTTCAGGGAATGTGAGGTATAAGAATTTCTTAGGGACTTTCTCAGTGGCTCGCTCTTGGCCGACAGCTAGAGGGCATTTATTAGCCGATACTTACGCTTTAGCTGCAACGACCGGGAATGTGTTTATTTTAAAAGCCGATTATGATGTTCGCAGGTGGGGGCTTACTTTGACTTGGCTCTCGCGCTTTGTAACTAACATGTATTATGAGGGCTATTCTATCTATTACCCGCAATACGGCTTGATCAAAATCCATAAACCCGGCTATGGCGTGCATAATATCTTTATCAACTGGACTCCGCCTTATAAAAAATGGCAGGGGTTAAGGATTTCAGCCGTGTTCAACAATATCTTAAACAAGCAATATGTGGATCAAACTTCTGTGTTTCAAGCGAGCGCGGACGCTCCAGCAAGCGATATGATCCCTAAAGGCAAGCGCATGGCGCTACCGGCCCCTGGGTTTAATGCGCGCTTTGAAGTGTCCTATCAATTCTAAAATGAAAGAAATCTTAGGATTTCTTTTTGAATGTTGAACATGAAAAAACCTTATAAAAATTACCAAACCTTATGGAAAAAATTCCGCTCGCTCAACAGACTCATTAAAACGCTTTTAAGGATTTTAAAAAAGTAGTTTTATCAAAAATTTAGCGAGTTTGGATTAAAATCACGCTTGATTAACTCAAAAAGGAAAAATAAACGCGCTTTCATCATGGCTAACATCGCAACTAAAGAAACGCCCGAAATAACTCCCGATCTTTTTAAAAACCCTTACCAAAAAATCATCAATGCGAGCGCGAGCGTTTTTGATGAAAATCATGGGCGATCGTTTTTTAGCTCCCAATTTTATGAAAGGATTGAACCTCATTTAAAAGAAATCTTAACCCACCCTATTGATTTAGAATGCGATCTCAACACCGCTAAAAAAAAGAACCGCTTGACCCCCTTAAAAAAGCTTTTTAAGGTGTGTTTTGACGCTGAAGAAATTTTGATCGTCAATAACAACACTAGCACTTTATTCCTCACCGCTAACGCTTTAGCCTTGCAACAAGAAATCATTGTTTCTTATGGCGAATTAGTGGGCATGGGGGGGCATTTTAACCTTAAAGACATTTTGTTAAGCAGTGGGGCTAGGCTGCATTTGGTGGGGAATACCAACCGCGCTTATTTAAGGGATTACCGCTTAGCCTTGAATGAAAAGAGTAAAATGCTGCTTAAAATCCATAACCCCCTTTTTAAAAAAGACACGCCTTTTAAAGATTTGCAAGCCCTAGCTAAAGAGCATGGTTTGATAGATTATTACAATTTAGGGGATGTGGATCTATCCAATAAAACGGCTTTGGAAGAAATTTTAGCCCTAAAACCATCGCTTTTAAGTTTTAGTGCAGATAAACTCTTTAATGGCGTTCAAGCCGGCATTATTATGGGGCAAAAAGAATTAATTGAAAACCTAAAAAACCACCCCCTTTATAGAGCTTTGAGAGCGGATAAAATCACGCTCACTTTGCTTTTTCACAGCCTAAAAGCATGGGTAAACCATAAAGAAGAGGTTAAAATTTATGAATTACTCCGCCAAACTAAAGACGCATTGTTGCAAAAAGCTCTCAAACTCTACGCCCTTTTAAAGCCTTTAACATTAAATGTGAGCATAGCCTCTAGTTTTTCTAAAATAGGGAATTTGTCTCATACAGAGTTAGAATCCTTTTGCGTGAAGATCCAGCCTAAAAACACCCAGATTTTAGATTGTGAGAAACTTTATTTAAGGCTTTTTCAAAAAGGCGTTATTTCAAGAATTTCATGCGAATTTGTGTGCCTTGAAGTCTTTAGCTTGAATGAGAAAGATTTAAAAAAAATCGCTCTCATTTTAGAAGAAATCCTTAATAAGGCTTAAAAATTCGCTATAATAAAATTTCTCTTAAACGCGCCACTCCCCCATAAAACGATAGAGAACGATAGAAAATCAATTTAAAGGAACTTAAGAAATGGAAAAGATCAGCGACCTTATAGAATGCATTGCGTATGAAAAAAATTTGCCTAAAGAGATGATTTCAAAAGTCATTCAAGGCTGTTTGTTAAAAATGGCGCAAAACGAGTTAGACCCCCTAGCGCGCTACTTAGTGATTGAAGAAAACAAGCAGCTCCAGCTTATCCAGTTGGTGGAAGTTTTAGAAGATGATGATGAAAGATTGGTTAACGACCCTTCTAAATACATTAGCCTGTCCAAAGCCAAAGAAATGGATCCGAGCGTTAAGATTAAAGACGAGTTGTCTTATAGCTTGAGTTTAGAGAGCATGAAACAAGGAGCGATCAACCGCCTTTTTAAAGATTTGCAATACCAGTTAGAAAAAGCGTTAGAAGACAGCCATTTTGAAGCGTTCCAAAAGCGTCTTAACAGCGTTTTAATGGGGCAAGTGATTTTAGTGGATAACCATCAAAACACTTTTATTGAAATTGAGCAGCAATTTCAAGGCGTTCTTTCCATGCGCCATCGCATCAAGGGCGAGAGTTTTAAAATAGGCGATAGCATTAAGGCGGTTTTAACGCAAGTCAAGCGCACGAAAAAAGGCTTACTATTAGAGCTTAGCCGCACCACCCCTAAAATGCTTGAAGCTTTGTTGGAATTGGAAGTCCCTGAGATTAAAGATAAAGAAATTGAAATCATCCATTGCGCGCGAATCCCAGGTAACAGGGCGAAAGTGAGCTTTTTTTCTAATAACGCTAGGATTGATCCCATAGGCGCGGCTGTGGGGGTTAAGGGCGTGCGCATTAATGCAATAAGCAATGAATTGAATAAAGAAAATATTGATTGCATAGAGTATTCTAATGTGCCTGAAATTTATATCACTTTAGCGCTCGCTCCTGCTAAAATTTTAAGCGTTGAAATTAAAAAAATCCCCATAGAAGAATTAAGCACCGAAGAAAAAGAATCCATTCAAGAGCGCTTTATTGTCAATAACCATTTGCAAAAGGCTAAAGTGCGTTTGTTAGACATTGAAAAATCTAAGGCTATCGGTAAAGGCGGGGTGAATGTGTGCTTAGCGTCCATGCTTACAGGCTATCACATAGAGTTTGAAACCATTCCTAGCGTCAAAGAAAACGCAGAAAATGAAAACGAAAAAGAAACGCAAAAAGTAGGGGTAGAAGCTTTAGAGTCTTTGTTTAAGAATTGAAATGATTTCTGTGGAACTTATTGAGTCCTTAATCAAAAGGAATTTAAGCTAAAAGGCTTGCGGTGTTCAATAAGCGCGTGATTGGATTTCTTAAGGCTAAATTTGAAAGAAATAATTCAGGTTTTTCAATGAGTATTGAGATTTTCAAAATTGCAAAAAACACTCAATTAAGAAAAATTTGCATCAAATTTTATTAGAATGGACGCAAAAAATGGGTTGGATTGAATTTAAGGATATTTAGAAACTAATCTTTGTATTATATGCAATTCTCCCACAAAACCAATCATAAATAGGATTGTAACCATCAGATTAAACCAAAAAATAGGTTTTTTGAAAAAATTTTCTTGTTTATCTTTTTTCTCTAAATTTTCTTGTTTATCTTTTTTCTCTTCTGATAAGGATATTTTTGATAAAAAAGAAAAAAGCAGATACAAAATATTCCCAAAAAATAAAGCTATAAAAGCCATAACAAAAACCAAACGATAGGCGTTCGCTTTGTCAATATTTGATAAAACAGAAGTGGAAAACGCCAATCCCGCAACAAATGTTAAAACAATAGAGGCAAAAATACCTAAAATGGTTATGTATTGCGTTTGTTGCTTATTCAATTCTTCGCTTAATTTTTTATAGTTTTTATTTAGATCATCTTCTAGCTTATTAGAAACATCTTTAACTCTACTCATTTTCTCATCAAAATCTTGCAGTCTGATACACTCTAAATTCATGTGATCATAAAGCTTTTCTAGTTTTGGTTTAATGCTTTCAACTTCTTTATTATCTTGAATCTCTTTGAGTGTCCTTATATTTTGTGTGAGCGTCATAAAGGCTTGCTCTCTATCCCTTGTGGAATTTAAAATAATAGTTGTAATTTTTGAGTATTTATGCCTGTATTCTCCTTGATAGATTTCTTTGAGATCTTTGATGATTTGATCTGTTTGGCTAGACAAATCCCCCTTTTCACACAGCGATACAATAATCTCTTCTAGCTTTTTATCTTTATCTTCTTCTTTAGTTTCCATTTGTTTGTTTGGCTTCTTGTCTGATCAAATCTTTACTAATGATTTCTTTTCTATCTTCTTTGAAGCTTTTATGCCAAGCGCCATTTTCTTTATGACTCTCTTTCACTAAGTCCCAATAGGATTTTTTGCTGCATTTTTCTATGGAGTGGTTGATGGTTTCAAGTTCATCTTTTCTAAGATTTTGTGAGAGCGATTCTTCTTTGGGTTTGTCAATAGAATTGGCACCATAATTGCGGTATTCATAATACACTTCCCTTGCAACAGGCCCGTATTTCCAAGCTTCAAAATCATCAGAAACTAGGTGTTTGTCAAACTTTTTGATATAGTCAAGCTCTGTGAAATACAAAGTTTTTTGCAATTCTAAGTTACTCAATTCTTTGTTTGAATGCTTAAGAATATATTTTGCTAGTTCCAAAGTATTGACCATTATTACCTCCTAGTCAGTTTTTGCTAATTTTAACTAAATATTGTTAACTTTTCTAACCATTTCTTCTTCAATGATTTTAATCTCTTTATTTATAAAGATATTTTTCAAGAAAAAAGTAAGGCCAATAACTTAAGCTCTAAAAACAGGCTTTAAGTTAAAAATTTGCGGTATTGAACAAATATTTAATGGAATTTCAAAAATTTGGAAGAAAAGTTTTTTAATGCGACTTTAAATGAGTGGTTTGCAGCTTTTATAAAAATCGTTTTTTTAAGATTAGGATAAAATAACGCTCACCCCCTAGTTTTTCGCTAGAGATTAGGGGGTAAATTACCTTCAAAGGATTACTATGTCCAAAAAACATGGTAAAAAGCCTTTGGTTGTATTATACTTAAAAATACCTTTTTTTAAGTATAGGGTTAAAATCGTTGTTAAAAAAACCCATTAAGCCAAAGGTTTCCCCTATTTAAGGGGTTTCCTTTAAGGTAAAGCGCTTTTTATTTCTTGTGAAGTTTTTTAATATGATTTTAAATTAGTGATTTAAAGCTTTTATAAAAATCGTTTTTTTAAGATTAGGATAAAATAACGCTCACCCCCTAGTTTTTCGCTAGAGATTAGGGGGTAAAATCCACTTTTAGGAGCTTACTATGAAAAATCATCGTAGTAAACACTCTTGGAGAGAATTATACCTAAAAATCAGTTTTTTAGGTTTAAAGTTTGATCTAGTGATTAAACGCTAATTCTTAAAAAGAGTTGCCCCCTAAATTAGGGGGTTATCCTTAAGTGGAAATCAGCTTTTCACTGCCCGTTTTCAATGATCTTAATTTCTTCATCGGTGAGGTGGTAGAGCCGATAGACTAAAGCGTCAATTTCTTTTTCTAACTTTTGGGTGTTGGCTTTAGGGTCTTTTTCTTTTAGCGCTAGGATTGCTTCCGCGCCATCGGTGATTTTATCGGCTAATTTTTGGTTTTTTTCGGTGATTTGGGGAATGGGTATTTTTTCTAAATTATTTGTTTTTAACTCGCCCTCAATACCTCCTCCCATATAAAACTTACGCATAGCAAAATAAATGCATTTAGAGTTTAGTAAAGCTGTGATGTATTTTATTTCTATCTTATCGCCTGTAATGATATTTGCAGGTGCTGGAGCATAAAATCCTTTTTCTTCATAAACAAAACAAGGCTCTTTAGCCATAATACAAGGATACACAATTTTCTCTTTTTCAAAATCGCCATGATAAGCAATAGTATCCTGAGTTTCAAACCACTGATTATTGGTCTTTTTCCTACAATCTTTTTCATCGCTTTGGTCAATTCTAGGGCGGAATTGTGAAAGATAAGTTTTGAGAGAGGGGTAATCATCAATATCAAGCTTAAGACTTGGAAATGTCGCTATAACCCACAAATGCGCCCACTCATAAGAATATCTTTTAATGTCTTTCCCTCTTAAAATAGGCTTGATGAGCCTCTCTGTGCGCTCCCTTTCTTCTTGCGTCTTGCAAGCGTTTAAGATTGCGTCTCTTTTTTCAGTGGGAATGATAAAGGCTTCGTTAGCGCCGGTTTTTATCCCGTAATTGATTTGAATATCCCAATCTTTGAGCGGGGTGCCGACACTCTCCATTTTGTCCCTTAAGTCTAAAAGCGTGGAGTCGGCAAAAATAAAGCTTTCTGTTGAAAGCGCGTTTTGCCTCATGGAAAAAGTGCGAGCGCTTTTCAAATCGTTTTTATCGTCTGGGGTGGGTTCATAATACTTAAAACTGCTTTCTTTATCTTTAGGTGGCTCTTGTTTGATGAAACTCATAATACTGGTATCCACTGCAGCGCTCTCAAAGACTTTTAAGGCGTTTAATTCCATGTAGCTGACAAGGGTGGTTTTTTTGAGCAGCAATTCTCTTAATTTAGCGCCGTATTTGGCTCGCGCGTATTTGTTGGAAGTGATGAAAGCGTTAAACCCCTTTTCTTTTAAAAGGTGGTAAGATAGGGCAAAAAAGTAGGTGTAAATGTCAGCGGTGCTGTTGTAGAAATCTTGGTATTGCTTTTCTAATAAAGGCTTTAAGTCTTTGATTTGTTCTTGGCGGATATAAGGCGGATTCCCAATGATGCAATCAAAGCCTAAAAATCCCCCCTCATCATTTAAAACTTCAGGAAATTCAAAGCACCATTCAAACGCATTTTGATACTCTCTACCACTTAAGGCATCATCAAGCTTTTTCCTTAAAGCTCTAATGCGCCCATAAGAAGCAAAAGCCTCTTCCTCTTCTTTAGGGCTTAGTTTGAGCGTGCCAAAAAGGCTTGGGATAAAGTAATTTAACCCATCTAGCAAACTCTTATCGTCTAGGGCAAAGAAATTGTATTTTTTGATGTGTTTTTCAATAGCCTTTTCAAGCTCTGCTTTGGTTTTAGGGTCTTTGAGCGTGAGGGAAAAAGTGTTTTTTAAGTCTTGGATTTTGTTGATAAGATCTTGCTTATTTAAGGGATAGAGAGGGTTTGGGTCTTTGTATTGGGCGACTAGATCTTTATATTCTTGGATTTTTTGCTTGATATTGGGGATCTTTTTGAGATCGTCATTCAAATTAAAGCGTGAGATCAAGCTGTTAGCGCACTTGATGTTAATGTCAATGTTGGGGAGGGTTTCAAGCGCGTTAGTGTTCTTGCCCTTTTCAAAAATATAATAGCTGTATTTTAAAAGCTCTATCCATAGCCTGAGCTTGGTGATTTCGCAAGAGTTGGGGTTAATATCCACGCCAAAAAGGCAGTTTTCAATGATGTCTTTTTTAAGA
>NZ_CBOM010000020.1:0-26912 GCF_000476275.1 Helicobacter pylori SA213A | reverse complement strand
TTGTTTGTTATTTTAAATTTTTTGCTAGTTGTGTTGGATTTAGCGTTGAGCTTTCTTAATTCTTATGTTTAGATTTATTGCTTCTTGTTTTTTTTAATGTTTAATGTTTAATGTTTAATGTTTAATGATTTTAATCGCTTGATTTTGTTTTTTACTGCTTATGGCTTTTGTTGTTTCGCCTTGTTTTTCTTGTGTTTGAGTTTTGTTTTTGGTGTTTTTAGTGGGTCTGAGCTGATTATGAATGCGTTTGGATTTGAAAACTCTGTTCTTATCAAGTATTGGTGTTTAAAGCCTTATTTTTATAGTTTGAAGTTTTATAATTATAGTGAAATTCATAAGGGGGTGGGGATTATTTTTGATTTTTTAACGCCCTGTATTTTAGAGTTTTAAACGCTCAAGGATTTGGGTTTTAATTTCTTTCGGATCTAATTGAACAAGTTGTTGGTATTCAAAATTGCGTGCTTGAAAATCAATGCAATAACTCAAAAATAATAGAATCGTTTTCATAGGGGGCAACTAGGTGCATGCCCGAATAATGGAATTGAGTGCAAGAAAGCGCAATAAATGCGAATAGGGGATTTTCATTATGTGGGTTGAGTTTGATAACACTTCCAAAAGCAATTGTTTTTATACTTTTGTTTTCATCAGATTGGCTTTGTAAAATAACTTGTTCTAAAAAATGATTGATGAGTGGCACTCTATGCACCGATATGGGTCTGGGGATAGACGCCTTTTGTAATGCTAATGCAAGACTTCTTCCCATTGTATTATTCTCTAAAGCTTGCGCTTTTGGGACAACTTGCAACTGATCGATCATTACCTCAATTTCTTCATTTATAATGTAGTTTTTATGCGAAGGGTATTTTTTACCTTGTTTATTTTTTGTTGTTTGTGGGAACGCTAAGAAAAAGTCCTTACCTTCATAGATGACAAAATAAGGGCGTTTTTCTCGTTGCTCATGACCTTTATTATGTCTGTTTTTATAATAAATGTCCATGTTAATAACTCCTTATTCAAAAGCCCTATTTTACTGAACTTATTGGATAAAACCTGCTTAAGTTAAATTGATCTCATTCTATTATAAAATATAAAAAATCAAATCTTAAAGGAAAATCATGCAAGAAAATCAAATCACATGCCCCAAGTGTCAAACGCTCATTGATGTGAGGGAAGTGCTATACAAACAGATTGAGTTAGAAAATCAAAATAAGTTTTTAGCCCAACAGAAAGAGTTTGAAAAAGAAGTGAATGAAAAAAGAGCGCAGTATCAGAGCCATTTCAAAGCTTTAGAGAAAAAAGAAGAGGCCTTAAAAGAGCGAGAGAGAGAACAAAAGGCTCAATTTGATGAGGCGGTCAAACAAGCGAGCGCGCTAGCCTTGCAAGATGAAAGGGCTAAAATCATTGAAGAAGCCAGAAAAAACGCTTTTTTAGAGCAGCAAAAAGGCTTGGAATTGTTGCAAAAAGAATTGGATGAGAAGTCCAAACAAGTCCAAGAATTGCACCAAAAAGAAGCGGAAATTGAAAGGCTCAAAAGAGAAAATAACGAAGCAGAGAGCCGGTTGAAGGCTGAAAATGAAAAAAAATTGAATGAAAAATTGGATCTGGAAAGGGAAAGAATAGAAAAAGCCTTGCATGAAAAAAATGAATTGAAATTCAAGCAGCAAGAAGAGCAATTAGAAATGTTAAGAAACGAGTTGAAAAACGCTCAAAGAAAGGCGGAGTTAAGCTCGCAACAATTCCAGGGCGAGGTGCAAGAATTAGCGATTGAAGAGTTTTTGAGGCAAAAATTCCCCCTAGATAGTGTTGAAGAAATCAAAAAAGGGCAAAGAGGGGGCGATTGCATTCAAGTGGTGCATACTAGGGAATTTCAAAATTGTGGGAAAATTTATTATGAGAGCAAACGCACGAAAGAATTCCAAAAAGCTTGGGTGGAAAAGCTTAAAAGCGACATGCGAGAGATTGGGGCTGATGTGGGGGTCATTGTGAGCGAAGCGCTGCCTAAAGAGATGGAGAGGATGGGGTTATTTGAGGGGGTGTGGGTGTGTTCGTTTGAAGAGTTTAAGGGATTGAGCGCGGTGTTAAGAGAGGGGGTTATTCAAGTGGGTTTGGCTAAAAAAAGTCAAGAAAATAAGGGCGATAAAATGGATTTGCTCTATCATTATTTGACAAGCTCTGAATTTTCTATGCAAGTGAATGCGATTATAGAGGGGTTTGAGCAATTGAGAGCGGATTTAGAAAGCGAAAAACGCGCGATGGCTAGGATCTGGAAAAGCAGGGAAAAACAAATTGACAAAGTGTTTGAGGGCACGATTAACATGTATGGCTCTATCAAGGGCATTGCGGGTAATGCGATAGGGCAAGTGAAGGCGCTAGAGCTTGGGTATGATGGGGAGGATTTAGAAGATTAGTTTTTATGGTGCGCTTTGAGATGATATTAGGAGAAAATATGGGCAATAAAGATCAGAATAAAGGTTCAAGTTGGTATAAATGGGATTTGCATGCACATACGCCATACACACATTTAAATAGGGCGTATCAATGTCTTGAAGAGGAGTTTATACAAAAACTATGCGATAGCCAAATTGATTGTATTGGATTAACGAACTATTTTAAGTTTAATGAGAAAGAATTTGAATTAAAAGAAAAAATAGAAAAGAGGGGTATTAAGGTTTTTTATAATTTAGAAGTTAGGTTGGATTATCAAAATAAGGAAGATCAGTGTTTGGATTTCCATATTATTTTTTCAGATAAGGTTACACAACAAGAAATAGACAATTTTTTAAGGAATGCAGATGCCAATGTTGATGGAACTAAGAAAAGACTTGCAGATTTAGAAAAAAATGATTTTAATAAAGCAGTAGTTAATTTTGATCAATTGTTGGAATGTTTAGAGGAAGAGTCTTTAAACTTGAGAGACAAGTATTTGCTAGGGTTTTTATCAAGAGGGCATGGCAGTTCTCGCAGTAGCAGTAATTATGAAAAAATAGTTAAAAAAGTGCATTTTTTAATCCACTCATCAAATAACCAAGAAAATCTTAAAAAGGATAGAGAATTTTGGCTTAAATGTAACAAATCTCTCTTACAGAGTAGCGATGCCCACGAAGAGGAGCAAATAGGGAAAAGATACACTTGGATAAAGGCTGAAAAAACCTTTGAGGGGTTAAAACAAATTATTTATGAGCCAGAAACAAGAGTGAGCATTGATGAAGAAAAACCTCAAGATCCTTTGTATAAGATAGATTGTGTAGGGTTAAACTTTGATGAAGAAGTAAAAATCACCAATGAAAAAGGCGATACTCCTTTTTGTTATGCAGGATTTAATGAAACACTATTTTTTAGTCCGAACTTTACTTGTGTGATAGGGGGTAGAGGGAGCGGTAAAAGCACTTTATTGCAATTGATAGCTTCAGCAATTAAAAATAAAAGTTTTGTTAAAGGCTTAAGGCTTGAAACAATTCAAAAGTCTTTAAAAATACAGTCAAGCATAGACATAGCGGATAACATAGAGTATTTGGCTCAAAATGAAGTGGAAGAATTTGCAACTAATGTTTCAAAATTCACAGAGGCTATTTTTAACCGAATAGATAGCAAGTCAGGTGGAAAACTTAAGGAGCTAGAAAAGCAAATCAAAGAAAGCATTGAAAAATTTGATGAGCAAATTAGATATTGGCAAGAAAAGACCAAACTAGAAGAACAATTAAAGGAGAGCGAGAATAAAAGAAAGAAATACCAAAGCATTATAGATGCTTTTACAGATAAAAACTATTTGGACAAAAAAGACAAATTGCAAGCAAAACACCAAGCACTAATTGATTTAGAACAATCTAAAGAAGGATTTTTGACTTTTATTAAAGAATTAAAACGGGTGGTGAATTTTGAATCAAAAGAAAACATGGAAGAAAAAAATAACTATGATAAAGTCTATAACCAGCTCAAACAAGATATTTGCAAGAAAATTGAAGAAATAGATACAAATAGAGAAAATGGGTGTTTTAATAGCGAAGATGAGAAAATAAGGACGCTAGGAGCAGAACACGAAGCATTGAGCCAAGAGATTGGGGAATTTCTTAAAGAAAAAGGCGTGAGCGATGAAAGTATAGGAGATATTAGAAACACTAACTACCATTTGGCAAACATAAAAATGGATATTAATGGTTTAGAGCATGAAATAAAAGAAATTGCTAACAAAATAGAAGGTTTTTCTTATGGAGATATTGATAAAAATATTGAAGAATTTAAAGATCAAATCAATGAGGAATTAAGCAAAATCAATTCGGCTTTTGAAGAAATTTCAAAAAATCACAAAGAAGTGAAACCAATTACCATAGAATATCGTTTAAATGAAGATATTTTTGAAGAGGTTTTTGAGGATTTTGATAAGTTGGTGGATAAGGATTTTAAGATCCAAAAACACCAATCAAAAATCAAGGAATATTTAAAAGAAATTGAATTAAAAAATGTTACAGGTATGCAACACGCAGAATTTATAGAAAAGCTTGATAGCCGAATTGAAAATAAAAAAGCGGCATTTTATGAAACCATGAAGGATATATTGGATAGAGAAATTCATTTTCAAATCTATCGGATTCTCATTCTCAAACATTTAAGGAATGTTGAAAAATATAAAATTTTTAAAGTCCGTTATGACAAAAGAGCTTTAAACGAAACTTCCTTTGGGCAAAAATGCACGGCTGTATTGGTTGTCCTTTTATCTTTAGGGAATAACCCTATCATCATTGATGAACCAGAAGCGCACTTGGATAGCGCTTTAATCGCTAATTATTTAGTTGCTTTAATTAAAAAGCAGAAACAAAAAAGGCAAATTATTTTTGCCACCCATAACGCTAATTTTGTTTTGAACGCTGATGCAGAGCTAATTATTCAGTTAAAAAATGAGAATAATAAGATAGTTGCACAGTCTTTTATGATTGAGAGCGATGCATATAAAGAGGATTTATTAAAATTAGAGGGAGGCGAAAAAGCTTTTAAGGATCGTGAAAGAAAGTATGGCATTACAAAAGATAAAACTAAAAACAAGGAATAACATGCGAATCGTATTTATGGGAACGCCGGGGTTTGCTGAAGTGATCTTAAGGGCGTTAGTTGGAGATAAAGACATAGAAGTGGTGGGGCTATTCACTCAAATGGATAAACCTTTTGGGCGTAAAAAGGAATTGAAAGCCCCAGAGACTAAAACATACATTTTAGAAAATCATTTAAATATCCCCATTTTCCAGCCACAAAGTTTGAAAGAGCCTGAAGTTCAAATCTTAAAAGACTTGAAGCCTGATTTTATCGTGGTAGTGGCTTATGGTAAGATTTTGCCTAAAGAGGTTTTAGCCATCGCCCCTTGCATCAATGTGCATGCGTCGTTATTGCCTAAATACAGAGGGGCTTCGCCCATTCATGAGATGATACTCAATGACGATAAGATCTATGGCATAAGCACCATGCTTATGGATTTGGAGTTGGATAGCGGGGATATTTTAGAGAGCGCTTCTTTTTTGAGAGAAGATTATTTGGATTTAGACGCTTTAAGTTTAAAATTAGCGCATATGGGGGCAGCCTTACTCCTTTCAACGCTCAAAAATTTCTCTTCTATCACAAGAAAATCTCAAGATCATGCGCAGGCTAGTTTTTGTAAAAAAATCACTAAAGCCGATGGTTTAGTGGGTTTTAAAGATGCTAAAAGCTTGTTTTTAAAATCGCTTGCATTTAAATCTTGGCCAGAAATCTTTTTAGAAAACAGCCTTAAACTTTTAGAAGTGGAGTTGGTGGAGAATGAAAAGAGCCACAAGGAAGGCGAGATTTTAGCAATTGATGAAAAAGGCGTTCTTGTAGGCTGTTTGAAAGGTAGCGTGCGTATAGCAAGGTTGCAAGCGGTGGGTAAAAAGCCTTTGAAAGCGAAAGATTATTTGAATGGCAAGCGTTTGAAAATAGACGGTATTTTGGCATGAGACAATGTGAAAAAAGGGTTTTTGAGAGCCTGCCTTCCACGCAAACCTATCTTTTAGAAAAACTCAAAAATAACGAACTCAAAGCTCCTATTTTGATCGTGGCTAAAAACCAAAGCGCTGGGATAGGCAGTAGGGGGAATATTTGGGAGAGTGCAAAAAGTGCTTTGACTTTTTCGCTCGCTTTAAACGCAAGCGATTTGCCTAAAGATTTACCCATGCAAGCGAGCGCTTTGTATTTGGGGTTTTTATTTAAAGAAGTTTTAAAAGAATTAGGCTCTCAAACCTGGCTTAAATGGCCTAATGATTTGTATTTGGGGGATCAAAAAATAGGGGGCGTGTTGGTTAATGTTTATAAAGGCATGCGGGTGTGCGGCATTGGCGTGAATAGGGTTTCAAAGAAATGGGCATGTTTAGATATTGGCGCGAGCGATGATTTGATTATAGAGGGCTTTTTAAAAAAAATAGAAGAAAATCTGTTTTGGGGGGAAGTTTTAAGTAAGTATGCGTTAGAATTCCATAAAAACCACTCTTTTAGCTTCCATAATGATTGCAATGAAGCGGTGAGTTTGAAAGATGCGGAATTGTTAGAAGACGGCCGTGTTTGTATTAAAGGTAAGATTTATGATAGGATGTGAGTATGATGAATGAAATCATTGCAGTGGCTAACCAAAAAGGGGGTGTGGGCAAAACGACAACAGCGGTTAATTTATCGGCTTCTTTAGCGGCGCATGAAAAAAAAATTTTGTTGATTGATTTTGACCCTCAAGCCAACGCCACTTCAAGCTTGGGTTTTAGGCGCGATAAAATTGATTATGATATTTATCATGTGCTGATTGGCCGTAAGCAAATTTCTCAAGTGATCTTAAAAACCCAAATGCCTTTTTTGGATTTAGTGCCTTCTAATTTGGGTTTGGCCGGGTTTGAAAAAACCTTTTATGACAGCCAAGATGAGAACAAACGAGGCGAGCTCATGCTCAAAAACGCTTTAGAGAGTGTGGTGGGGCTTTATGATTATATTATTATTGATTCCCCGCCAGCTCTAGGGCCTCTCACGATCAATTCGCTTTCAGCAGCCCATTCGGTGATCATTCCTATCCAATGCGAATTTTTCGCCCTTGAAGGCACTAAATTATTGCTTAACACCATTAGAATGTTGCAAAAAAGCACGAACCCTAAGCTCAAAATCAGAGGGTTTTTACCCACAATGCATGTCCCTCAGCTCAATTTGACAAAAGGGGTTTTAGCGGAATTGTTCAAGTATTTTGACTCAGAGTTTTTTAGAGATTCAGCTACAGGAGAGTATATTATGATCCCTAAAAGCGTGAAACTAGCGGAATCGCCTAGTTTTGGTAAGCCCATCTTGCTCTATGATATTAAATCTAATGGCAGTATCGCTTATCAAAAATTAGCTCAAAGCATTCTTCAAGGGTAGCATATGGCAAAAAATAAAGTGTTGGGTAGGGGTTTAGCGGATATTTTCCCTGAAATCAATGAAGTGTATGAGCAGGGGCTGTATGAAAGAGCGAATCGGGTTGTGGAGCTTGGTATTGATGAGGTGATGCCCAATCCTTACCAGCCCAGAAAGGTTTTTAGCGAAGATTCTTTAGAAGAATTAGCGCAATCCATTAAAGAACATGGTTTGTTGCAACCGGTTTTAGTGGTGAGTGAGAACGGGCGTTACCATTTGATCGCTGGTGAAAGGCGCTTAAGAGCGAGCAAATTGGCTAAAATGTCTACGATTAAAGCGATTGTTGTGGATATTGAGCAAGAAAAAATGCGTGAAGTCGCTTTGATTGAAAATATCCAACGAGAAGATTTAAACCCTTTAGAGTTGGCTAGATCTTATAAGGAATTGCTTGAAAGCTATCAAATGACCCAAGAAGAGCTGTCTAAAATCGTTAAAAAATCCAGAGCCCATGTGGCTAATATCATGCGTTTATTGACGCTCTCTTCTAAGGTTCAAAACGCTCTTTTAGAAGAAAAAATCACTTCAGGGCATGCAAAAGTTTTGGTGGGTTTGGATGAAGAAAAACAAGAATTGATCTTAAATTCCATTATAGGGCAGAAACTCAGCGTACGCCAGACAGAAGATTTAGTGCGTGATTTTAAAATAAACGCAAATTTTGAAAATAAAAAACATGGTTTCAAGGAAACCCAAACGCTCATCGCTGAAGATGAATTAGAACGCTTTAATCAAAGTTTGTGGGATCATTACAAGCTTAAAGCAGCTTTGAAAGGGAATAAAATCATTTTACGATGTTATGAAAATTCTCTTTTAGAGGCTTTTATGAAAAAAATGATGTCTTAACGCTTGAATATTCTCAAATTTTAAGCGATTTTTTGTTAAGATAGAGTTAATGTTTTTATAACAAATGCGAGTTTCAAATATTTTGTAGGATTTTAGGAAAGAAATAGGTTATGAATATATCGGTTAACCCCTATTTAATGGCGGTCGTTTTTGTGGTGTTTGTGTTATTGTTGTGGGCGATGAATGTTTGGGTGTATAGGCCTTTGTTGGCTTTTATGGATAACAGACAGGCAGAGATAAAGGATAGCTTGGCTAAAATCAAAACGGATAATGCCCAAAGTGTGGAGATTGGTCATCAAATTGATGCCCTTCTCAAAGAAGCTGCAGAAAGGCGTAGGGAAATAATAGCCGAAGCGATTCAAAAAGCTACAGAGTCTTATGACGCTGTGATCAAGCAAAAAGAGAACGAACTCAATCAAGAGTTTGAAGCGTTTGCAAAGCAATTACAAAATGAAAAGCAAGTCTTAAAAGAGCAGTTGCAAGTGCAAATGCCGGTATTTGAAGACGAGTTAAACAAGCGTGTGGCTATGGGTTTAGGGAGTTGATGGATGTTTGTAGTTAAAATGGTGTTAGGGTTTTTGATCCTTTTAAGCCCTTTGTGCGCTACTGGATTGGATATTTCACAAACAGATATTATAGAGCGTTCTTTAAATTTCCTCTTATTTGTGGGGATTTTGTGGTATTTTTTGGCTAAAAAACTGCGTTCATTTTTACGCTCCAAAAGCCTTGAAATCTCCAAACGATTAGAAGAGATTCAAGCCCAACTTAAAGTGAGTAAAGAAAATAAGAAAAAACTCTTAAAAGAATTAGAGCAAGCCAAAGAAAAAGCGGAATTGATTATTTCTGATGCGAATAAAGAAGCTTACACGATCACGCAAAAATACGAATTGCAAACCAAAATGGATGTGGAAAATTTGATCAAAAATTCTAAGGCGTTGATGGATTTAGAAGTTAAAAAGATCAAAAGAGAGCTGGTTGAAAGCGTTTTTAAAGATCTAAGAGAGAGCAAAAAAGTCTCTTTCAATGTGCAAGATTGCGTGAATATTTTGAAACAAAGGCTTTAAATGCAAGATTTAAAAGTGATCTCTAAGCATTATGCTAAGGCGTTGAAAAACCACACTAAAAGCGATCTAGCGTTATTGGAAGAAATTGTTGTGGGGCTTAAAAATGTGGCAGAAGTCATAAGACGGCACAAACTCAACCAGGTGTTAGCCCATGTTTCTTTAAAAGTTAAAAAAGAGGTTGTGTTTGAAATCTTAGAAAAAATAACTTCCACAAAAGCATGTTCAGTTTTAAAGCCTGTAATGGAAGTGGTGTTAAAAAATAACAGGCTTGATATGTTGGAATTAGTCGCTGAAGAGCTGTCTTTTGATTCTAAAAAGACTTTAGAAGCCACACTTTTAGTCCCAGAAAAGCTTGAAAATAAGGAGCTAGAAGCCGTGCAACAAAAATTGCAAGCGCGTTTTAACGCTCCTGTAGAAATCACTCAAGACACTTGGTCTAAAAAAGGGGTTTCTTTGAGCGTTTCAAGCCTGGATTTAGAAATAGGCTTTTCTAAAGAAGATATTTTAAAGAAAATAGAAAAACAGGTTATTCAATCTATTTAATCAATCTAAGGAGATAAAGATAATGTCCCAACTAAAATTGGAAGAAATCAGCTCGGTTATTGAAGAAAAAATCAAGAATTTTGAACTTGATTGCGACATGGCTGAAGTCGGCAAGGTCGTTTCATACGCTGATAGTGTGGCTAAGGTTTATGGCTTAAATGGTGTGATGTCGTATGAAGTGCTGGAGTTTGAAACAGGGGATAAAGGCGTTGCGGCTAACTTGGAAGAAGATAGCGTTGGCGTGATTGTGTTTGGTTTTGGCAACAATATTAAAGAGGGAATTGGCGTTAAACGCACGAAGAATTTGATGAAAGTCCCTGTTGGCGATGCGGTTGTGGGGCGTGTGTTGAACGCTTTGGGTGAGCCTATTGATGGCAAGGGTGAGATAGAAACGAATGAGTTTAGTCTCATCGAGCAAAAAGCTCCGGGCATCATGGACAGAAAATCGGTGCATGAGCCTTTGCAAACAGGCATTAAAGCCATTGATGCGTTGGTGCCTATTGGGCGCGGGCAAAGGGAATTGATCATTGGGGATAAACAAACCGGTAAAACCACCGTAGCGATCGATGCAATCATTAACCAAAAAGGGCAAAATGTGATCTGTATCTATGTGGCTATTGGGCAAAAAGAATCCACTGTCGCGCAAGTGGTCCGCAAATTAGAAGAATACGGAGCGATGGAATACAGCGTCGTGATCAACGCTTCGGCTTCCGATTCAGCTGCGATGCAATATTTAGCCCCTTATTCAGGTGTGGCTATGGGGGAATACTTTAGAGATCATGCCCGCCATGCCCTAATCGTTTATGATGATTTGAGTAAGCATGCTGTCGCTTACAGAGAGATTTCTTTGATTTTGAGAAGACCCCCAGGTAGGGAGGCTTTTCCTGGAGATGTGTTTTATATCCACTCACGGCTTTTAGAAAGAGCGGCTAAACTTTGCGATGAAAAGGGTGCGGGTTCTTTGACCGCGCTCCCTATTGTGGAAACTCAAGCGGGCGATGTTTCAGCCTATATCCCTACGAATATCATTTCTATTACAGACGGGCAAATTTTCTTAGAAACGGATTTGTTTTATTCAGGGATCCGCCCGGCTATCAATGTGGGCTTATCGGTTTCAAGGGTTGGAGGGGCTGCTCAAATCAAAGCGACCAAACAGGTTTCAGGGACTTTGCGCCTGGATTTAGCGCAATACAGAGAGTTGCAAGCCTTCACGCAATTCGCTTCTGATTTAGATGAAGCGAGTAAAAAGCAATTAGAAAGGGGGCAACGCATGGTGGAAGTGCTGAAACAAGCCCCTTATTCGCCCTTGCCTATTGAAAAGCAAGTGGTCATTATTTACGCTGGGGCTAAGGGCTTTTTAGATAGCGTGAGCGTGAAAAAAGTCGTGGATTTTGAAGAGCAATTGCACCCTTTCTTGGAAGCAAAATACCCCCAAGTTTTAGAAGAAATCCACACTAAAAAAGCGCTAGATAAGGATTTAGAAGCCATGCTAAGAAAAGTCTTAGAGGAATTTAAGCTCACTTATAGCGAGTAGGAGACGGCTAGAATATGGCGAATTTAAGAGACATTAGAAAGAAAATTGGAAGCGTTAAAAACACGCAAAAAATCACGCATGCGATGAAACTCGTTTCCACTTCCAAGCTAAGAAAAGCTGAAGAAGTTGCAAGAAATTCCAGAGCGTATGCACTAAAACTAGACGCTGTGTTTGATGATGTGCTATCCAAGATGAAAAATCAAGGGATTGAAGACATTCAAAGCAAGTATTTTAGGGAACTAGAAAGACTTGAAATCAAAAAAGTGGATATTATTTTTATTACAGCCGATAAGGGGCTTTGTGGGGGCTTTAACACCAATACCATTAAAAAAGTTTTAGCATGCACGAATGAATACAAAGAAAAAGACATTAAAGTGCGTTTGCGCGGTATTGGTAAAAAGGGTAATGAGTATTTTAGCTTTAACGGGATAGAGGTTTTAGACAAGATCAATAATTTAAGCTCTATGCCTAATTATGAACGCGCGCAGGAATTCATGAAAAAAGTGGTAGAGGATTATTTGAGTGGGAAAACCGATAAGGTGATTATCATTCATAATGGCTTTAAAAACATGATCACTCAAGAAATAAGAGTCAAAACAATTTTGCCTATTGGGTATAAAATCATCCACCAAAACTCTCATTCTAATGAGACGCAAGAGACTATTACTAGCGAGCCAAGCGGGAGTGAAGATGAAATTTTAGACTCTTTAGCAGAAAAATATGTGGAGTATAGTTTATACTACGCTTTGATTGATTCTTTAGCTGCAGAGCATAGCGCTAGAATGCAGGCTATGGATACAGCGACGAATAACGCTAAAGATTTGGTTAAAACTTTAACCATTTCTTATAATAAAGCCAGACAAGAGGCGATTACGACCGAGCTAGTAGAAATCAATGCTGGCGTAGAAGCCCTAAAATAAAAATTACATTAAAATAAGGAGCGATGAAAGCGATGGAAGGTAAAATCATTCAGGTTTTAGGCCCTGTGGTAGATGTGGAGTTTGAATCCTATCTACCGGCGATTTTTGAAGCGTTAGACATTAATTTTGAAGTCAATGGCACTCAAAAAGCTTTAGTTTTAGAGGTGGCAGCCCATTTGGGAGGTAATCGGGTGCGAGCGATTGCTATGGATATGACAGAAGGCTTAGTGCGTAACCAAGTTGTCAAAGCTCGTGGCAAAATGATTGAAGTGCCTGTGGGCGAAGAAGTGTTAGGGCGTATTTTTAATGTTGTGGGCGAGAGCATTGACAATTTAGAACCTCTTAAGCCGTCCTTAACTTGGCCCATTCACAGGAAAGCCCCTAGTTTTGAGCAGCAAAGCACCAAGACAGAAATGTTTGAAACCGGTATTAAAGTCATTGACTTGCTCGCGCCTTATTCTAAGGGCGGTAAAGTAGGCTTGTTTGGCGGGGCTGGCGTAGGGAAAACGGTGATCATTATGGAGCTTATCCACAATGTGGCTTATAAGCATAACGGGTATTCGGTGTTTGCGGGTGTGGGGGAGCGCACCAGAGAAGGGAACGATCTGTATTTTGAGATGAAAGAAGGGGGCGTTTTAGACAAAGTCGCGCTGTGCTATGGGCAAATGAATGAGCCACCAGGCGCAAGGAACCGCATCGCATTCACCGGCTTGACGATGGCGGAGTATTTTCGTGATGAAAAGGGCTTAGACGTGTTGATGTTTATTGACAACATCTTTAGATACGCTCAAAGCGGTGCGGAAATGAGTGCGTTATTAGGCCGTATCCCTTCAGCGGTGGGGTATCAGCCCACGCTAGCTGGGGAAATGGGGAAACTTCAAGAGCGTATTGCTTCCACTAAAAATGGCTCTATCACTTCCGTTCAAGCGGTGTATGTGCCGGCCGATGACTTGACTGACCCAGCCCCTGCTTCGGTGTTTGCACATTTGGATGCGACTACGGTGTTGAACAGAAAGATCGCTGAAAAAGGGATTTATCCTGCAGTTGATCCTTTGGATTCCACTTCAAGGATTTTAAGCCCTCAAATGATCGGCGAGAAGCACTATGAAATCGCTACCGGTATCCAGCAGGTTTTGCAAAAATACAAGGATTTGCAAGATATTATTGCGATTTTGGGATTGGACGAATTGAGCGAAGAGGATAAAAAAACGGTTGAAAGGGCCAGAAAAATTGAGAAGTTTTTATCCCAGCCATTTTTTGTGGCTGAAGTGTTTACGGGAAGTCCCGGTAAGTATGTGACTCTCCAAGAGACTTTAGAGGGCTTTGGAGGGATTTTAGAAGGTAAATACGATCATATTCCTGAAAACGCGTTTTACATGGTGGGCAGCATTCAAGAGGTTTTAGAAAAAGCTAAAAACATGAAAAATTCCTAAGGGTTTTGTGATGGCTTTGTTGAAAATTAGTGTGGTAGTTCCTGAGGGGGAAGTTTATACAGGAGAGGTTAAAAGCGTTGTGTTGCCAGGAGTTGAAGGGGAATTTGGGGTGCTTTATGGGCATAGCAACATGATCACCTTGCTTCAAGCGGGAGTGGTTGAGATTGAAACTGAAAACCAAAAAGAACACATTGCGATCAATTGGGGCTATGCAGAAGTTACTAATGAATGTGTGGATATTTTAGCCGATGGGGCGGTCTTTATTAAAAAAGAATCAGACGACAGAGACGATGCTATCTCTAGGGCTAAAAAGCTTTTAGAGGACGCAAGCTCTGACAGGTTAGCGGTCTCTAGCGTGCTGGCTAAGATTGAGTCTCTTTAAGGGGATAATCATGTTAGATTCAATCGTTTATTTTTTCAATAAGAGTGGGTTTGTTACCACGCTTGTTTTAGTTTGGATTTCGCTCTATTTGGTGATGACTTTATGGGTCTTTTTGTATAAGAGCATTGTGTTAAAGATTGAACTCAAGCGCGAGATGCAATCTTTGTCTAACATTCTTAATGGGGCGCAAGACGCTCCAGAGCATTTCATGTTTAATAAAAAAAGAAATGATGAGACCAAAAGGTATTCTAATGAATTGTTGCAGGCTTGGAAACACCAGGTTCTTAAGCAAAGCACGACAGGTTTAGTGGTGTTGAGCATTATCTCTTCTACAGCCCCCTTTATTGGTTTGTTTGGGACGGTGGTTGAAATTTTAGAAGCGTTTAACAATTTGGGCGCGTTAGGTCAAGCTTCTTTTGGGGTGATCGCACCCATTATTTCTAAGGCTCTTATCGCCACCGCTGCAGGGATTTTAGCGGCCATTCCAGCCTATTCTTTTTACTTGATTTTAAAACGCAAGGTGTATGATTTATCGGTTTATGTGCAGATGCAAGTGGATATTTTGTCTTCTAAAAAATAAAGCTTTAAGGGGATTTTATAAATATCTTAAATAGGGAGTTAGAAGGTTTTTATGAATTATGATAACTATTGGGATGAAGACAAGCCAGAACTCAATATCACGCCTTTAGTGGATGTGATGCTTGTTTTATTGGCTATTCTTATGGTAACGACGCCCACTCTCACTTATAAAGAAGAGATTGCTTTGCCTTCTGGCTCAAAAACTGCTAGAGCCACTCAAGATAAAATGATAGAGATTCGCATGGATAAAGACGCAAAAATCTATATAGATAGTCAAACCTATGAATACAACTCTTTCCCGGATACTTTCAACTTGCTTTCTAAGAAATACGATAAAGATACTAGGGTTAGTATCCGCGCGGACAAACGATTGACTTATGACAAAGTGATTTATTTGTTAAAAACGATTAAAGAAGCGGGTTTTTTAAAAGTTTCTTTAATCACAAGTCCTTAAAAAGTAGGGCTAATTTGCATGAGTAAGAGCGCGATCTTTGTTGTTTCTGGCTTTTTAGCGTTCTTGCTCTATGCTTTGTTATTATATGGTTTGTTGCTAGAAAGGCACAATAAAGAAGCGGAGAAAATCCTTTTAGATTTGGGCAAAAAAAACGAACAAGTCATTGATTTGAATTTGGAAGATTTGCCAAGCGATGAAAAAAAAGATGAAAAAATCGCTGAAAAAGCAGAAGAAAAAAAAGATGAAAAAGTAGTTGAAAAAAATGCAACTGATAAGGAGGGCGATTTTATTGATCCTAAAGAACAAGAAGAAAGCCTTGAAGATATTTTTTCTTCACTCAATGATTTTCAAGAAAAGACAGACACAAACGCCCAAAAAGATGAGCAAAAAAATGAGCAAGAAGAAGAGCAAAGGCGCTTAAAAGAACAGCAACGCTTAAAGCAAAACCAAAGAAATCAAGAGATGTTGAAAGGTTTGCAACAGAATTTGGATCAATTCGCGCAAAAACTAGAAAGCGTTAAAAACAAAACTTTAGATTTGCAAATCCCTAAACAAGATGGGGTTGATGAAAAAGCCTATCAAGAGTGGTATGCTCAAATCTATCAGATTTTATATAAAGGTTGGAAAGGGGTTTTTTATCACAAGGCTTCAGTGAGCGCTCTGATTATGATCACTAAAGATGGGGAGTTTGATTATACCATTCTTAGCTACTCTGATTTTAAGGATTATAACAAGAGTGTGATGACCCTTTTAAATGATTTAAAGAAAGTGGATTTTCCCCCATATCCTGGAGGAAACATGATTTCTATTCAAGTTAATTTCACCACTAAGGAAGAACAATGAGGTATTTATGGCTTTTTTTAATAGGCGCTATAGGGCTTTTTGCAACAGATAAAACACTAGATATTATTAAAACCATTCAAAAACTTCCTAAGATTGAAGTGCGCTACTCTATAGATAACGATGCCAATTACGCTTTAAAATTGCATGAAGTCTTGGCGAATGATTTAAAGACTAGCCAGCATTTTGATGTTTCTCAAAGCAAGGATCAAGGCGCTATCAATTACGCAGAACTCAAAGATAAAAAATTCCAACTTGTAGCGTTGGTGAGCGTGGCGGTAGAAAACGGCAATAAAATTTCACGATTAAAACTTTATGATATCAATACAAGCACTCTTGTTAAAACTTTTGACTACCCCATTGTAAGTTTAGATCTATACCCTTTTGCAGCGCACAACATGGCCATTGTGGTGAATGACTATTTAAAAGCCCCTTCTATCGCTTGGATGAAGCGCCTTATTGTTTTTTCTAAATACATTGGACCAGGAATCACAAATATCGCACTAGCCGATTATACGATGCGCTATCAAAAAGAAATCATCAAAAACAACCGACTCAATATTTTCCCTAAATGGGCGAACGCTGAGCAAACGGAGTTTTATTATACGCAGTATGGCGAAAGAACGCCCATGATTTTAAAATACAACATTCAAAAAGCCACTCATGAGAATATCGCTAGCTCTCAAGGAATGGCTGTGGTCTCTAGCGTGAGTTCTGATGGCTCTAAAATCTTAATGTCTTTAGCCCCTGATGGCCAACCGGATGTGTATTTGTATGACACGCATAAAAAAACTAAAACCAAAATAACGCGCTATCCTGGGATAGATGTTTCAGGAGTGTTTTTAGAAGATGACAAGTCTATGGCTTTTGTTTCAGATAGATCCGGTTATCCTAACATCTACATGAAGAAATTGGGGTTAAAAGAAAGCGCGGAGCAACTCCTTTATGAAGGAAGAAGCAATGAATCTATTGACGCTTATAAAGATAGTATTGTGTATGTGAGCCGAGAAAATCTTAATGAATTTGGCAAAACGGTGTTTAATTTGAATCTGATCACCTTAAATAGCAAATATATCCGCAGACTTACCGTGAATGGCTCTAACCAGATGCCTCGTTTTTCTACGGATGGGAGAAATATCATGTATATCAAAAAGACACCCCAAGAATACGCCATGGGGCTTATTTTGCTAGATTATAATCAGAGTTTTTTATTCCCTTTAAAGAATGTGAAAATACAAGCCTTTGATTGGTAAGGTTAAATTAAGCGAATGTGAGTTAATATTTACACTTATTAAAATTTGATTCTTGGAGAATTTATAATGAAGAGATCTTCTGCATTTAGTTTTTTGGTAGCTTTTTTATTGGTAGCTGGCTGTAGTCATAAAATGGATAATAAGACTGTGGCTGGCGATGTGAGCGCTAAAACGGTTCAGACTGCACCTGTTACTACAGAACCAGCTCCAGAGAAAGAAGAGCCTAAACAAGAGCCAGCTCCAGTGGTTGAAGAAAAACCGGCTATTGAGAGCGGGACTATCATCGCTTCTATTTATTTTGATTTTGACAAGTATGAAATCAAAGAATCCGATCAAGAGACTTTAGATGAAATCGTGCAAAAAGCTAAAGAAAACCACATGCAAGTGCTTTTGGAAGGCAATACCGATGAATTTGGCTCTAGCGAATACAACCAAGCGCTTGGCGTTAAAAGGACTTTGAGCGTGAAAAACGCTTTAGTCATTAAAGGGGTAGAAAAAGATATGATCAAAACCATCAGTTTTGGTGAAACCAAACCCAAATGCGCCCAAAAAACTAGAGAATGTTACAAAGAAAACAGAAGAGTGGATGTCAAATTAGTGAAGTAATTCTAGGATGAAAAGGCTTTTTTTTATCCCTTTTGTCGCTCCTTTTTTTCTCAATGGGGAGCCTTCAGCGTTTGATTTGCAAAGCGGAGCCACCAAAAAAGAACTCAAGCAGTTGCAAGTCAATAGTAAGAATTTTTCTAATATTTTGACCAAAATCCATTCGCAAGTAGAGGCTAACACTCAAGCTCAAGAGGGTTTGAGGAGCGTTTATGAGGGGCAGGCTAATAAGATTAAAGATCTCAATAACGCTATCCTTTCCCAAGAAGAATCCTTGCGAGCCTTAAAAGCCTCGCAAGAAGTGCAAGCTAACACATTAAAGCAACAATCGCAAACTTTAGAGGATTTGAGGAATGAGATCCACGCTAACCAGCAAGCTATCCAGCAGTTAGACAAGCAAAATAAAGAGATGAGTGAATTATTGACCAAGTTAAGCCAGGATTTGGTTTCACAAATTGCCTTAATCCAAAAAGCCCTAAAAGAACAAGAGGAAAAAGTTGAAAAGCCGCTCAAATCAAGCGTTCCGGCCAATAAAAACCCCTCTTTAAAAGCCGAAGCCCCAAAAAATCAAGAGAAAAAAACCCAAGAAAAGGCGAAAGTGGGGTTTGATAAAGATCTGTCCAAGCAAAAAGAGATCTTTCAAGAAGCCCTGTCTTTTTTTAGAAACAAATCCTATGCAGAAGCTAAAGAGCGTTTGTTGTGGTTAGAAGCCAATAGTTACAGACTTTATTATGTGCGTTATGTTCTTGGAGAAGTGGCTTATGGGGAAAAGAGATATAAAGAAGCGATCAAGTATTACAAAGAGAGCGCTCTTTTAAATCAAAAAACGTCTTACATGCCTGTGCTTTTGTGGCATACGGCATGGTCGTTTAAAAAAATCAAAGACGATCAAAACTATTATAAATTTTTAAACACTTTGCAACGCTTGTATCCTTCAAGCGAACAAGCTAAAATGGCGCAAAAAATCTTAGAAAACAAGGAGAAACACCACCATGCAAAACCATGATTTAGAGTCAATCAAACAAGCCGCTTTGATTAAATATGAAGTGAGAGAACAAGGCTCTAGTGTTGTGCTAGACAGTAATATTTCTAAAGAGCCTTTAGAGTTTATCATAGGTGCTAATCAAATCATAGTAGGGTTAGAAAAGGCGGTATTAAAGGCTCAAATTGGCGAGTGGGAAGAGGTTGTCATCGCCCCAGAGGAAGCTTATGGGGTTTATGAAAGCAGCTATTTGCAAGAAGTCCCTAGGGATCAATTTGAAGGCATTGAATTAGAAAAAGGCATGAGCGTTTTTGGGCAAACTGAAGACAATCAAACCATTCAAGCCACTATCAAAGACTTTAGCAGCACGCATGTGATGGTGGATTATAACCACCCGTTAGCCGGGAAAACTTTAGCGTTTCGTTTCAAGGTTTTAGGTTTTAGGGAAGTGAGCGAAGAAGAAATTTTAGCTTCACACCATGGCGGTGGGACAGGTTGCTGTGGCGGTCATGGGGGTCATGGCGGGAAGAAAGGTGGGGGTTGTGGTTGCTCATGCTCGCATGGGTAGTAGGGTATAGGAGTATTTAAAAGGCAAGGTCATGAATAGTTCTAACCTCAAAAATTGGCTATTCCCTACCATTTGCTTTTTTTTATTTTGTTATATTTTAATTTTTTTGATGTTTTTTATGTTTAAAAGTTTGCAATCGCAATCGTTTGGATCTGTGGCAGAAACCGGAAAAAAACCCATCACCACCACCAAGAAATTTGGTAAGGAATTGCAAAAACAGATTTCAAAAATCCATTAACTTTTTTTCTTTTTTGCCGATACTTGCTGTAATGGAATGAATATCAAATTAAAGGATTTTACAATGATCAATGCCGTTTCTTCTCTTGCTCCGGTGCAGTCTTTGGGGAATTACAAGCGTGTGGAAAAGAATGAAAAAGTTGAAAACAATGAGGCCGCTCTTGATAGGGTAGCTGAGATCAAGAAAGCGATTGAAAATAACCAGTATAAAATCAACTTGCATGAGACTTCTCACAAAATGGCACAGGATTTATTGGGGATAAGCTAGGGGCTTCATTTCTAGGGGGTTTATTCTTGCTGTCGTTTTGTTTTCCATTAGATTTTAGTTTCTTTATGTTTTGAAATGAGTTTGTTGCTTTCTTAAATAGGGCGTGTTTTTTTGTGTGTCAGGAATGATTGATTGGGGATTTTAACTTTTATGGATTTTTGCTCTGGTATTGGTGGAGGCCGTTTGGGCTTGGAGCGATGCCATTTAAAATGCGTAGGGCATGCCGAAATCAATCATGAAGCCCTTAGAACTTATGAATTATTTTTTAAAGATACCCATAATTTTGGGGATTTGATGCGAATCAACCCTAATGATTTGCCCGATTTTGATGCACTCATTAGCGGGTTTCCTTGTCAAGCTTTTTCTATTAATGGCAAAAGGAAGGGGCTTGAAGATGAAAGAGGGACGATTATTTATGGGCTTATTCGCATTTTAAAAGTTAAACAGCCCAAATGTTTCTTGCTTGAAAACGTTAAGGGCTTGATCCATCATAAGCAACAAGAAACTTTTAAAACCATTATCAAAGCCTTGCAAGAAGCGGGCTATACAACTTATTATCAAATTTTAAACAGCGCTGACTTCCAATTAGCCCAAAAGAGAGAACGCCTTTATATCGTAGGGTTTAGGAAGGATTTGAAACACCTATTTCATTTCCCTTTAGGTTTAGCCAATGATTATTATTTCAAGGATTTTTTAGACGCAGATAATGAGTGTTATTTGGATATTAATAACGCTACTTTTCAGAAATATTTGCATAATAAATACAACCATAACCGGGTTTTTTTAGAGAATATTTTAACTTTAGAAAACGCCGTTTTAGACACAAGACAATCTGATTTAAGGTTGTATTTTAATGTTTTTCCTACTTTAAGGACAGGAAGACATGGCCTATTTTATATTCAAAAAGGTAAAATTAAGAAATTAAACGCTATTGAAAGCTTGCTTTTGCAAGGATTTCCTAGAGGTTTGATCGCTAAAATCAAAGATAATCCACATTTTAAAGAAAGCCATTTGCTATCCCAAGCAGGGAATGCGATGAGCGTGAATGTGATTGCTGCTATCACACAGCAAATGTTAAAGGCGATTCAATAAGGGGGCTTTAAGGGGAAAATGATTTCAAAATACCCCCTATCCCCTTAAGAAATTGAGCTTTATAATAAAACTAAAAATGGCATAGTATTTGCTTGATTATGGCTGAAACAAGAGCTAAAGGATTTGTTATGGTCGTTTTACATTCTCATTTAGAAAACGCGCTAAACCAATTGAAAGAATTGATTGATTTAACCGAGCGCGATATAAGAGACATCAAGCTCGCTAAACACACCGAAATTTTTGAAAGAAACACCCAAAAACAGCTGGCGATTCAAGCTTTTGAACAAGAAAAAGCGAATATAGATGTGCAAATGTTGTCTTTAAAAAATCAATTCCCTAATAAGGAGATGAGTGAATTATTGGACGAAAAAACAAGCGATTTTTTAAACCAGATGCGAGAATCCTTGCTTTTTTTAAAAGAACAAAACTTGATTTATTCGCGCATGGCGTTTGCGGTTTCGGAGTTTTATTCTTCACTCATTCAGCAAATCATTCCCCATGACACTTGCGATTATAAAGGCTCTAGGCATGTGGGAAGCCATTTTTTAAGAGTGCAGGCATAAAATGGGCGGAATCTTATCTTCACTCAACACTTCTTACACCGGCTTGCAAGCCCACCAAAGCATGGTGGATGTTACCGGGAATAATATTTCTAACGCCAGCGATGAATTTTATAGCCGTCAGCGCGTGATTGCAAAGCCCCAAGCGGCTTACATGTATGGCACTAAAAATGTCAATATGGGCGTGGATGTAGAAGCCATTGAAAGGGTGCATGATGAGTTTGTTTTTTCTCGCTACACGAAGGCTAATTACGAAAACACTTATTACGATACCGAATTTTCGCATCTAAAAGAAGCGAGCGCGTATTTTCCGGACATTGATGAAGCGAGCCTTTTTACGGATTTGCAAGATTATTTTAACTCATGGAAAGAATTGTCTAAAAACGCCAAAGACTCCGCTCAAAAACAAGCTCTCGCTCAAAAAACAGAATCCTTAACGCACAACATTAAAGACACTAGAGAGAGGTTAACGACCTTACAGCATAAAGCGAGCGAAGAATTAAAAAGCGTGATTAAAGAAGTCAATAGCCTGGGTTCTCAAATCGCTGAGATTAACAAACGCATTAAAGAAGTGGAAAACAACAAGAGTTTAAAGCATGCGAATGAATTAAGGGATAAGCGAGACGAATTGGAATTTCATTTGCGAGAGCTTTTAGGGGGGAATGTTTTTAAAAGCAGTATTAAAACCCATTCGCTTACAGATAAAGACTCAGCGGACTTTGATGAGAGTTATAATCTTAATATCGGGCATGGGTTCAATATCATTGATGGCTCTATTTTCCACCCTTTAGTGGTTAAAGAATCCGAAAATAAAGGAGGGTTGAATCAAGTTTATTTCAAAAGCGATGATTTTAAAGTAACTAATATTACTGACAAGCTCAATCAGGGGAAAGTGGGGGCGCTATTGAATGTGTATAATGATGGCTCTAACGGGACTTTAAAAGGCAAGTTGCAAGATTATATTGATTTATTGGATTCTTTTGCTAGGGGTTTGATAGAATCCACTAATGCGATTTACGCTCAAAGCGCGAGTCATAATATTGAAGGCGAGCCTGTGGAGTTTAATAGCGATGAAGCCTTTAAAGACACGAACTACAATATCAAAAACGGCTCGTTTGATTTAATCGCTTACAACACCGATGGTAAAGAAATCGCCAGAAAAACCATTGCTATCACGCCCATTACAACCATGAACGATATTATCCAAGCGATTAACGCTAACACCGATGACAATAAAGACAATAACACCGAAAACGATTTTGATGATTATTTCACAGCGAGTTTTAATAATGAGACTAAAAAGTTTGTTATCCAGCCTAAAAACGCTTCGCAAGGGTTGTTTGTCTCTATGAAAGATAACGGCACGAATTTTATGGGAGCGTTAAAACTCAACCCTTTTTTTCAAGGCGATGACGCTTCCAATATTAGCTTGAATAAAGAATACAAAAAAGAGCCGACCACCATTCGCCCATGGCTTGCCCCCATTAATGGGAATTTTGATGTGGCTAACATGATGCAACAATTGCAATACGATAGCGTGGATTTTTATAACGATAAGTTTGACATCAAACCCATGAAAATCAGCGAGTTTTATCAATTTTTAACCGGTAAAATCAACACGGACGCTGAAAAATCCGGGCGCATTTTGGACACTAAAAAGAGCATGTTAGAAACCATTAAAAAAGAGCAACTCTCTATTTCGCAAGTGAGCGTGGATGAAGAAATGCTGAATCTAATCAAGTTTCAAAGCGGCTATGCCGCTAACGCTAAGGTCATTACTGCTATTGATCGGATGATAGACACTCTATTAGGGATTAAACAATAAGTTTTCTACCCATAGCGTTTTTATCAAATAAGCCTTATTTAACTTATTTTTTAAACTCTATTTATTTTAAAACTCATTAACGATAATGCTTAATAGCAATTATAAGCTACAAGCGAGAGAGCGTTTTATAAAGCTTGTGTTATAATAACAAAGAAATTTTAAGCGTAACTGATTGAAAGGAAAAGAGATGAGACGGAGTTTTTTGAAAACGATTGGCTTGGGCGTGATAGCGCTCTCTTTGGGTTTGTTAAACCCTTTGAGTTCAGCGAGCTACCCGCCTATTAAAAACACTAAAGTAGGGTTAGCCCTTTCTAGCCACCCCTTGGCTAGTGAGATCGGGCAAAAGGTTTTAGAAGAGGGAGGCAATGCGATTGATGCGGCTGTAGCGATGGGATTTGCTTTAGCGGTCGTCCATCCTGCAGCAGGCAATATTGGTGGGGGGGGCTTTGCGGTTATCCATTTAGCTAATGGCGAAAATGTTGCTTTGGATTTTAGAGAAAAAGCCCCTTTAAAAGCCACTAGGGATATGTTTTTAGACAAGCAAGGCAATGTAGTCCCCAAACTCAGCGAAGATGGCTATTTGGCAGCTGGAGTTCCTGGAACGGTGGCAGGCATGGAAGCGATGTTGAAAAAATACGGCACCAAAAAACTATCGCAACTCATTGATCCTGCTATTAAATTGGCTGAAAACGGTTATGTGATTTCACAAAGACAAGCAGAAACCCTAAAAGAAGCGAGGGAGCGGTTTTTAAAATACAGCTCTAGCAAAAAGTATTTTTTTAAAAAAGGGCATTTGGATTATCAAGAAGGGGATTTGTTTGTCCAAAAAGATCTAGCCAAAACTTTAACTCAAATCAAAACGCTAGGCGCTAAAGGCTTTTATCAAGGGCAAGTCGCTGAGCTTATTGAAAAAGACATGAAAAAAAATGGGGGGATTATCACTAAAGAAGATTTAGCCAGTTACAATGTGAAATGGCGCAAACCCGTGATGGGGAGTTATCGTGGGTATAAGATCATTTCCATGTCGCCACCAAGTTCGGGAGGCACGCATTTAATTCAAATTTTAAATGTCATGGAGAATGCGGATTTAAGCGCTCTTGGGTATGGGGCTTCTAAAAATATCCATATCGCTGCAGAAGCGATGCGCCAAGCTTATGCGGATAGATCGGTTTATATGGGAGACGCTGATTTTGTTGCAGTGCCGGTGGATAAACTCATCAATAAAGCGTATGCCAAAAAGATTTTTGATGCTATCCAACCGGATACGGTTACGCCAAGCTCTCAAATCAAACCAGGAATGGGGCAGTTGCATGAGGGGAGTAATACCACGCATTATTCTGTGGCGGACAGATGGGGGAATGCGGTGAGCGTTACTTACACCATTAACGCTTCTTATGGGAGTGCTGCTAGCATTGATGGGGCAGGGTTTTTGTTGAACAATGAAATGGATGATTTTTCCATTAAGCCAGGAAACCCTAATCTCTATGGTTTAGTAGGGGGCGATGCGAATGCGATTGAAGCCAATAAGCGCCCTTTAAGCTCCATGTCGCCTACGATTGTGTTGAAAAACAATAAGGTTTTCATGGTGGTGGGGAGTCCTGGAGGTTCTAGGATTATCACTACCGTGTTACAAGTGATTTCTAATGTGATTGATTACAACATGAATATTTCTGAAGCGGTTTCAGCCCCTAGATTTCACATGCAATGGTTGCCTGATGAATTAAGGATTGAAAAATTTGGCATGCCTGCTGATGTGAAAGACAATCTCACTAAAATGGGCTATCAAATTGTTACTAAGCCAGTGATGGGCGATGTGAATGCGATCCATATTTTACCTAAAGCTAAGGGGAGCGTCTTTTATGGGGCAACGGATCCAAGGAAAGAGTTTTAATTCTTTGTGGTATGCGGGGTGATATGCAAATTTTTAATCCCATTTAGCCCTATTTTTTTGGGGTGGGGGGATTTTTTAATGAGAAAATCTTAAATTTAATTTTAAAATCCATAAAAATAGTGTAAAATTTCTCATTAAAAGAGATGATATTGGATCTAATTGTGTATACATAATATGGGTTTGAGAATGTTTGAATTGAACGCATGCAATTTCTTTTTGAGATTGGTAGTTATTGGCATTGTGTTTGATTCTTATTAAGAGTAGAGGAGTAGCGATGAGGAGCAAGAGCAAATTGGCTTTGAAGATTTGTTTGGTAGGTTTGTGTTTGTTTAGCACCCTTGGTGCAGAACACCTTGAACAAAAAAGGAATTATATTTATAAAGGGGAGGAGGCCTATAGCAATAAGGAGTATGAGCGAGCGGCTTCTTTCTATAAGAGTGCGATTAAAAATGGCGAACCGCTTGCTTATGTTCTTTTAGGGATCATGTATGAAAATGGTAGGGGTGTTCCTAAAGATTACAAGAAAGCGGTGGAATATTTTCAAAAAGCTGTTAATAATGATATACCTAGAGGGTATAACAATTTAGGCGTGATGTATAAAGAGGGTAGGGGCGTTCCTAAAGATGAAAAAAAAGCCGTGGAGTATTTTCAAATAGCTGCAGATAAAGGCTATACTAACGCCTATATAAACTTAGGTATCATGTATATGGAAGGTAGGGGCGTTCCTAGCAACTATGCGAGAGCGACAGAGTATTTTAGAAAAGCGATGCATAAGGGTAATGTGGAGGCTTATATTCTCTTAGGGGATATTTATTATAGCGGGAATGATCAATTGGGTATTGAGCCAGACAAAGATAAGGCTATTGTGTATTATAAAATGGCAGCTGATGTGAGTTCTTCTAGAGCTTATGAGGGATTAGCAGAGTCTTATCGGTATGGGTTAGGCGTAGAAAAAGATAAACACAAGGCTGAAGAATACATGCAAAAAGCATGCGATTTTGACATTGATAAGAATTGTAGGAAAAAGAACACTTCAAGCCGATAAGTTTTAGGCTTGCTTCAAGGATTTTTTGTTTTATTTTAAGTAGCGTGTTTTTTGAACAATTGATTTGAAGCGATAGATTAAAGATATTGCATTTTTCATGGCTAAGTGGCTTCCTACCAAAAACTTTAGCTAAAAAACATTGCTTGCTATAACCTTGCTTTGTTTGTCTCGCCTAAATATTCTCTTAACAAACCTCTAAATTTACCAACTCCAAACAATAGCGAGCGGTTTTCATAAGCTTTTTAAAAACGACGCTAAGATCGCCGAAAGCCTAAAGCCAGCTACAACGAAAAATTTAAGCCAAGGTTTAGCGACCACTTTAAGCGGAGCGTTAAAATACCAATGGACTAAATTCACGCTAGGAACGCTATACAGAAACGCGCCCGATCGCATTTTAGGAGTGAAGTTACCTAAAGCGCTAAACGAAGCCACCGCAGGCGCAGCCTTAAAGTATCACATTAAAAGAGCGCTTGAAAGAAGCCACAGCATAAGCGAATTTAGTAAGAATTTAGAATTAAGCACGCAAAAATCACACTTTAGCAACAACACGCTTAAAATCATTGAAGAGCTTAAC
>NZ_CBOM010000019.1:0-30486 GCF_000476275.1 Helicobacter pylori SA213A | reverse complement strand
ACTAGGACTTCATAATAAGTGGGTAGTAAGCAGTTATGAAATCTATAATAGCGAGAGTGAGTCACCGTTTCTCCTTATGACTCAATTACAAGGGGTAGGTTTGGGAACCCCTAAACTCACAGAACCTAATCCTAACACAAACGTGCTTAAAACGCAAGAGCCTTCAAGCCCCCTAGAGCAAGCCAACGCTGAAAAGTATGAATTAATACTAAAAACGAAGCATAAAACGAAATTATAAGGATAGTGTAGCCCATAGAAAAACATTAGCAAAATCTCAGAATAGCAATTAAACATCAGTTATGAGCTGAGTGCTAGACATATTTGATAAAGCTAATGTGTTTTGAAACTTTAACATAAAAAATTAAACACAAGGAGTAAGCAATGAAAAGCATTAAAAAGCCTCACCTTGACCATACACAAGCCCTTGCGTCTTATGTGTCAGGGTCTATTGGCACACTCAAAGTGTTTTTAGTATGGGTTAGAAAATATTCTCTAACCCATGCCTTGACAATATTAGCACAAAAACATTAAACAATAGAGAGAGTGAATTAGCTTTAAAAACAATGTTCAAGAGTAACGGAGAACGGAGATTAGAATAACAACGCTTATAAGAAGTTTTCAAGCACCGGACTCGATGCTAACGCAAAGGTTCAGCCATAGGTCGAGTTCCCATGGTGGTGCTGAAAAGAACAATACTTAAAAAATTGAATAAGTCAAGGAGTGAAAAATGAATTAATCTTAAAAACGATGTATCAATCAAAGCTTTAATACAAGACACCAAACCCTCTAAGGGGCAACCATAGGTCGAGTTCCTATAGCGATGTCTGCAGTGATACTATTCAAAAAGATTTAACCAGTCAAGGCCAATAAAAGAAAATAAATCAAACACCTGCAATCAAATCAGAGGAGAAACGAGAACGATAATTGACAAGGAGAGTTATTAAGGAGTAAGCGGGTATATAGGGTTTGAAAAGAAAGCAGGAAATCTTAGAGAGCAAGCTAAGTTCATAGACCCTAGCTTAATCACAAAAGATGGAGGGCGTTTAGCTTCTTCTTTAAACTCTAATAACCCTAATCCTAACACAAAAGAATAAGAAAAGAAGTAATGCTACCCGCTAAGCGTTAAAAATAAGCTTCAAATCCAAAAATTTAGCTCTCTAATCAAAACAATTCTTATTGGAATTTTTAAAAATCATTTTTAAACCCTCTAAAAATCAAGCAACCTTTTTTATGGTTTAGTTTAAGCCCAATTGGTTTTAGTGAGGTTTTCTCTGATGGAAAAAAGCTTGTCTTTAACTTCGCTGCTACTCAATTTCCTCACTTTATCCGAATTGTATTTCAAATCGTGGCTAAGAAGAGACAGCCTGTTAGACAAATCGGCAATATCCACTCTCAGCCCCTCATCTCTGGCTAATTTTAGCGCTGGGATCAAGTCAGTATCTTTTGAAAATATCAAAATCCTATCAGCTATTTTTTTAAAGGCGATTCTTTGAATATCAAGTCCCATGAGCATATCCACCTGCTTTTGTTCCAATAACGCCCTATAGCTCCCATCAAACTCCACTCTTATTGCGTTTAACTTCGTTCTGCCTAACCTCAATTCCACTTGATCCAATGAAGCGAGATCGTGTTGGAAATTTTCCACATCGCTATAGATTTTCTCCCATTTAGTCGCTTCACTGCTTTGTAAGATTTCTTCAATATCACTGCTGGTGAAGATTTTCATCTCTGTCCCGGGACTTTTTTCATTTTGAAGCGCATCATTCCTTTTATCCCACAACGCATGCCTAAAATCAAAGGGTGGGGTGGTGTAAAAATAAATACGAATAATCCTTTCATCATCTAGCAAAAAAGCCCTAATAGTAACGATAACGTCTAAAGCGATATTATAATTAACGCATTTTGTTTGCTTAATATCGCGCCTAAAATTCTCCCAATCCACTAATATGATCGTGTTTGCTACCATTTATCACTCCCTTATGCATATACTTAAAAACCCTCAATATAATCTTGTGTTTTTATTCTAACAAGAAACATGGATATAATAATAGCGTTTTTTAAACCTTGCAATTAAAAATAGGAATGATTGATGCGTATTTTAGGAATAGACCCAGGCAGCAGGAAATGCGGGTATGCTATCATTTCTCATGCTTCTAACAAGCTTTCTTTAATCACAGCCGGGTTCATTAATATCACCACAACACGCTTGCAAGAACAAATCTTGGATTTGATAGAAGCCTTAGATTGTTTATTGGATCGTTATGAAGTGCATGAAGTGGCGATTGAAGATATTTTCTTTGGGTATAACCCAAAAAGCGTGATCAAACTCGCGCAATTCAGGGGGGCGTTGTCCTTAAAGATTTTAGAAAGGATCGGTAATTTTAGCGAATACACGCCCTTGCAAGTCAAAAAAGCCTTGACCGGTAACGGCAAAGCCGCTAAAGAGCAAGTAGCCTTTATGGTCAAACGCCTGCTTCATATCACAAGCGAGATCAAACCTTTGGATATTAGCGACGCCATAGCCGTTGCTATCACGCATGCGCAACGCTTAAAGCCCCACTAACTACCATTTGTAAGCCACTTCAAAGCGCGCGTTAAAACCGGGCTCTGCAATCGCTCTTTTGACAGCGTCAGTGCCTGGCATGTCCGGGCTCATGACATAGGGGCTTGTTTGATCCACATAGAATTTATTAAAAACATTGTTAAACACCGCCGAAAGCAGCAAACCCTTCCAGCGGCTTTTGGTTTTAGGGCTCCAATTGACATAAAAATTACTCACGCCATAGCCCGGTTTATGCATATGCACTAACCCTAATTGGGATCCGCATTTGGCTAGATCCGTAGGGGTTTTGGGTTTCTCAGTTGTCCCGTAATCGGGCAAGTAAATATCAAACCCGCAATAATCTAAACCGGTCACAAAACGGCTAAGCCATGCAAGATTGATCCCTGTTTTAGGAATGGTGTAATCCAATTTGACGATAAAAACATTACCGGTGCTTGCAGCAAGCTCATAGCTGTCCGCCATTAAATACCCCCTAGTGGTGGGCCAAGTGCGCGAAATCCCTACATTCAAACTCACGCCCTTATATTTGAAAGTCCCGCCCACTTCATAGCCATAAATCCTAATCGCTTGACTGAGATTATTCACGATTAAAGTTTGCGCGTATTGGGAGATGAAATTGTCTAAAGCTTGATAAAACGCCGCAGCCCTCCCGCTAAAATACTGGCTTGAATAATCAATATTAAATTCAGCGTTAGAGCCCACTTCAGGCTTGATGTTTTTAGCGTATCGTAAATCGTTTTGGCGCATGTACACGCCATCTCCTGGCATCACCCCCCTTGTAACTTGAGAATAAGTGATTTTTAAAGATAAAGGCTCAATGGGGCTGATCACAAGAGCCGCGCTAGGGCTAAAGCCTTGAGTGTAGCGGTGGTTCCAATCTTTATCATAAAGCGTGTAGGCGTCCCACCTAACCCCGGCTCCAAAAGTGATGATTTTATGAGGCGAGTAATTCGCTTGCACATAGCCTCCATAAATATTCCCATTGGCTTTCCCTCTTTGGCATAGCGTAGGGTCATTGGGGTTATTGTCTACAAGACTGCAAGCGATTTGTTTTTGCCCTTTATCATCAATATAGACTTGATTGGGTCTGTATAATTCTGATTTAGGGATGCGAGCGTCAAAAACGCTTAAATTTTGGTAGTTGAATCCGTATTCAAAAAGGCTGTCTGTGGCTTCATCAATCACATGCGCGACTTTAAGGTTTAAGCCGGTGTTGTTTAAGAATAAATTCCTAGGCTGTGAGCTTGGTTTATCGACATCAGAAAAGCTTGGGGTGCAATACCCGCCTTCAACGCATGGGTAATTTTCTCTTTCCCATTCGCTCGCTAAAGAAGTGGGGAATTTGGCATAAACGCCGTTAGGGTCAAATAGGGGATCAAATTGGGCGTTTCTAATGCTTGTATAAAGGGTAAAATCTAATCGTGGGTCGCCAAAAGAATTTCCCGCCTCCCTTTTGTATTGCAATGAAAGATTGTTAGCGCTATTGATAGAATGATACAAATACCTCGTAAAACTATCCAGCACATTAGGACACCCTTGAGCGCCATCAGGGCTAAAAGGGGCTTCACAAGGATAGGCTAACCCTATGGCGTTACTCCTTAAAGGGCGTGTGGCATTATCTCGTGTCATGTTCCAGCTGAAAGTGAGCGTGTCTCTGTCGCTCAAATAACCATTCATTTTAATTAAAGCGTTGTTTTGCTCGCTAGGCGTTCCTGGCTCTTTATCGGCTTGGGTGGGATGGAATAGGTTTTTCATCGCTGTAGCGCCGCTCCTATAATAAAAAATATTTTGGTGCGTGTAATAAGCGATAATGTCAAAATGCGCGCTTTGATAAGCCGCTCTAAAAGTTTCCCTATCCCCAAAATTGGTATAAAAACTCACCGCCCCACTGGCTGCATAATTTTTACCCCTAGGGATAAAATCAGCCGCGCCTTTAGTTTCCATTTTAATCACTCCTGCAATCGCTCCTGGCCCTGCGCTCGCATTCGCCGCCCCTTTAGTCACTTCCACGCTTTTGAGCATGCCAGGGTCAATCACGGTGTTGCCTTGGTGGTGGTAGATATTACCATTTTGCGCCGCCCCATCCACCGTAACCCTTAAAAGCCTGTCTTCAACGCCTCTCACATAGATTTTCTGCCCCATCACGCTCCCTCCGCCGACATTCACATCAGGGTTAGTCCTAAACAAATCTTTGACCTCATTGCTTTGGCGCTGATCTAATTCTTTAGAAGTAACCTTAAACTCATTGTTATAAGTGAAAATCCTTTTAGCTTGCGTGGTAACCTTATTTAAAGTGCGCTCTTCGCTATAGCAAGCCTCAGTGAGTAGGGGGAAACATAAAGCGTATCTAAGCTTTGGGTATGATCTTAAAAGCATTCAACAATTCTCCTTAATTTAAAAATTCAAAAATAAAAATACAAAAAAAAAAAACAAAATCCGTCAATGCATTGGAATGGAATGTTATGATAATTATTATTAAAACCAGATTAAAAATAAAATTTAGCGTTTAATCTTTCTTATTTTTATTAATTGTTACGAATAGAAATACTTAAGGGGTTTTTTTATTCTTAAAAAAAGGATTTTTTAAGGAAATTGAATCTTGTTAGTCTTTGTATAACAAATTATGTAATAATCACCACAAGTAATTGGCTTAGTGCTATATTACGAAGATTTAAAATCATAAAAGGAAAAAAGATGGTTAATAAAGATGTGAAACAAACCACCGCTTTTGGCGCTCCCGTTTGGGATGACAACAATGTGATCACGGCTGGCCCTAGAGGTCCTGTTCTTTTACAAAGCACTTGGTTTTTGGAAAAGTTAGCGGCGTTTGACAGAGAAAGAATCCCTGAAAGGGTTGTGCATGCTAAAGGAAGTGGGGCTTATGGCACTTTCACCGTGACTAAAGACATCACTAAATACACTAAAGCGAAAATTTTCTCTAAAGTGGGCAAAAAAACAGAATGCTTCTTTAGATTTTCTACTGTGGCTGGTGAAAAAGGTAGCGCGGATGCGGTGAGAGACCCAAGAGGTTTTGCGATGAAGTATTACACTGAAGAAGGCAACTGGGATTTAGTGGGCAACAACACACCGGTTTTCTTTATCCGTGATGGGATCAAATTCCCTGATTTTATCCACACTCAAAAAAGAGATCCTCAAACCAATTTGCCTAACCACGACATGGTATGGGATTTTTGGAGCAATGTTCCTGAAAGCTTATACCAAGTTACATGGGTTATGAGCGATAGAGGTATCCCTAAATCTTTCCGCCATATGGATGGTTTTGGCAGCCACACTTTTAGCTTTATCAACGCTAAAGGCGAACGCTTTTGGGTGAAATTCCACTTTCACACCATGCAAGGCGTTAAGCACTTGACTAATGAAGAAGCCGCAGAAGTCAGAAAGTATGATCCGGATTCCAATCAAAGGGATTTGTTCAATGCGATCGCTAGGGGGGATTTCCCAAAATGGAAATTGTCTGTTCAAATCATGCCAGAAGAGGATGCCAAGAAGTATCGATTCCATCCGTTTGATGTTACTAAAATTTGGTATCTCCAAGATTATCCGTTGATGGAAGTGGGTGAAGTGGAATTGAATAGAAATCCGGAAAACTATTTCGCAGAAGTAGAACAAGCGGCTTTCACTCCGGCTAATGTCGTTCCTGGAATTGGCTATAGCCCAGACAGAATGTTACAAGCTCGCTTGTTCTCTTATGGGGATACACACCGCTACCGCTTAGGCGTTAATTACCCTCAAATACCGGTTAATAAACCAAGATGCCCGTTCCACTCTTCTAGCAGAGATGGTTACATGCAAAATGGATACTATGGCTCTTTGCAAAACTATACACCTAGCTCATTGCCTGGTTATAAAGAAGATAAGAGTGCAAGAGATCCTAAATTCAATTTAGCTCACATTGAGAAAGAGTTTGAAGTGTGGAATTGGGATTACAGAGCTGAGGATAGCGATTACTACACCCAACCAGGCGATTACTACCGCTCATTGCCAGCTGATGAAAAAGAAAGGTTGCATGACACTATTGGAGAGTCTTTAGCTCATGTTACTCATAAGGAAATTGTGGATAAGCAATTGGAGCATTTCAAGAAAGCTGACCCCAAATACGCTGAGGGAGTTAAAAAAGCTCTTGAAAAACACCAAAAAATGATGAAAGACATGCATGCCAAAGACATGCATCATATGAAAAAGAAAAAGTAACCCTTTTCTTTAGGCGTTCTTTTTTAGGAATGCCTTGTCTTTCAAAATTTAGGTTTTTGGACACTCACCAATTTTTTGGTGTGTGTCTTACTTTTTCATTCATTCAACGAATTTAAAAATTACAAAAAGAGTTATAGTTATGAATATGAAACGAAGGGATTTTATTAAAACGACTGCTTTAGGCGCTACAGGCGCTGTTTTAGGAACGCAAATTCTACAGGCAGAAGAACGCAAGGGGAGTGTTGCAAAATATAAGATAGAGGCTGAATACAGCATTGATTTTAATTCTGCAGAACACACTTCATTGTTCATTCCCATGCCGAGCGTTGTAGCGAGCAATGTGAAATTACAAGGCAATCATGCCAGTTATCAAAGCATGCTCAATTTTGGCGTGCCTTATTTGCAAGTGGATTTTTCAAAAAGCGCTCAAAAAAAGCAAGTCCATTTGTCTTATGAGGTCGCTAGCTACCAATTAAAGGATCGTTTGTTTGATGCGAACGATTTTGTAGCGATGGGGCGTTATGAAAGAGACGATGCGAGCGTGGCCAATATTGCCAACCAGCTCAAAGGGATCACTCCCAAAGAAAGCGTTCGTAATTTCTATGCGTTCATTAAGCATGACATGCCTAGAAGACAAAAGGCTTTAGAGGGTAAAGAAAATTTACCGAAACGAGAGGGTTTGCCTTGGTTTGCAACCATTTCAAAAGAGAGCATGTTTGTGTCCTTATGCCATGCGTGTGGGATTAAAAGCGCTGAAGTGCAAGGCTTGAAATTGGCTCAAAACAGCGTGGTGAAAAACGCTTCTAGAGTGGAAGTGTATTTGAAAGATTCCTTGTTAGCGTTTGATTTTCAAAATAACCACAAGGAAGTCTTTATCCCGTTGAACCGCCATAAAGACATGCAATTAGATACTGCCTTGTTGGCGACTTTTGGCGATGCCTTTGCCCTTGTAGATGGTAGGGATTTAGGCAATTACGAGAGCAAACTTTTTGAAAAAAGAGTGTCCTATACGATTGTCTAAAGGCATGAGATTTAGGAATATTCCTTGATAGCGGGCTTTCCTTTTTAGGAGGGTTTGCAAAAAGGATTTGAAAGGGTTGTTTTATGCGAGAATTTTTTAAGAAACTTGGCACAGAATACGCTTCCAAGCTGTTTTTGGTTTATTGGCTTAGATGGATGTTGAGCGCGTTGGTGATGCTACCTTTTATGGAGGTTTTTTATTATTTCAATTTTCCGTTGTGGCTCAATCTTTTCTTGGGGCAAACCATTGGAGCGGTGATTTTTTTCAAGCTGGACAAGTTGATTTTTTCTAAAAAATGATTTTTACAAGCCTAAAAAGCCACTAAGTTTTTCTTACCCTTAAGCTTTTGTATTTTCCTAAGCTTTTTTGAGAAATTCAGATTTTAAAGACAAACTCTGCCCTTCCACTTTACAATCCACATTGTGATCGCTATTGACAAGTTTGATGTTTTTGATTTTGGTGCCTTTTTTAAGCACCAAAGATGAGCCTTTAACCTTTAAATCCTTAATGAGAATGACCGAGTCCCCATTTTGTAAAAGATTATTGTGGCAATCTTTAACGATCAATTCTTCATCATTAACTTCATTTTCATTCCATTCATACAAACAGCTAGAGCAAACCAATTGCGTGCCATCATGGTAGGTGTAGGCGTCGTTGCATTTAGGGCATGGGGGTAAATCTTGCATGATAATCATCCTTATTGTGGTATTGGTGCGATGATATTACCTAAATCAAGGTTATGAAACGCTTTATTTTGATAAGCACCAACCCCATAAGATCGCATGGTGAAAAATTATCGCCTGATTAACGCAAGCTATTTAATATTTTAAAAAATTCTTTAGATCTTTTTAATGCTATCAATTTAAATTTTTTCTAGTTAGTATTCAAAAATCTCTTTCTAAAAATAGGTTACCAAATGTTACTAATAAGTTAAAATTTATTAAAATAATCATAATAATTAAAGCTTTTAACCACTATTGTAGAAAAATAACAAGAGGGTTTGCAAAAACTCTCATTAAAAACAAGGAGCAAAAAAGATGAAAAAAGCGGGCTTTCTTTTTTTAGCGGTGGTAGCTATCGCTGTTATGAGTTTAAACGCTAAAGATCCGAATGTGTTGCGTAAGATTGTTTTTGAGGAATGTCTGCCTAATTATGAGAAAAATCAGAATCCTTCGCCATGCATAGAAGTCAAACCCGATGCCGGCTATGTGGTTTTAAAAGATATTAACGGCCCGTTGCAATATTTGTTGATGCCAACAACTCACATTAGCGGTATTGAAAGCCCTTTGTTGCTTGATCCCTCTACGCCTAACTTTTTTTATTTATCATGGCAAGCGCGCGATTTTATGAGTAAAAAATACGGCAAACCCATTCCTGATAGCGCAATTTCTTTGACGATCAACTCTAGCAAAGGGCGATCGCAAAACCATTTTCATATCCATATCTCTTGCATTAGCCTTGATACGCGCAAACAGCTGGATAATAACCTAAAAAAAATCAACAGCCGTTGGTCGCCATTACCGGGCGGTTTGAACGGGCATAAATATTTGGTGCGTCGGGTAACAGAGAGCGAGTTAGTGCAAAAAAGCCCGTTTGTCATGCTTAATAAAGAAGTGCCTAATGCGCGCAAACACATGGGGGACTATGGCTTAGCGGTGGTGCAACAGAGCGATAACTCCTTTGTCTTATTAGCGACACAATTTAACCCATTGACTTTAAATCGCGCTTCAGCCGAAGAGATTCAAGATCACGAATGCGCGATTTTGCGTTAAGGTAAGTTAGATTCTTAAATTTGAGCGATAACCTTTAAAAAGCGTTATGGGGGTAGTGTTACAAAACCCCCTATCCCCTTATGAATTTGACCGATCTTTTTGATTAACAAACCTTTAAAATCCGCAACCAATCATTCTAAAAAGCTATTTAGGAACAACTTTTGCTTTATTTTGCATAGATTGAATTTCTTTACATTAAAGGATAACCATGCTTAGGTCTTTATGGTCTGGTGTCAATGGGATGCAAGCCCACCAAATTGCTTTGGATATTGAGAGTAACAATATTGCGAACGTGAATACCACTGGGTTTAAATATTCTAGGGCTTCTTTTGTGGACATGCTCTCTCAAGTCAAACTCATCGCTACCGCGCCCTATAAAAACGGGTTAGCAGGGCAGAATGACTTTTCTGTGGGGCTTGGGGTAGGCGTGGATGCGACGACTAAAATCTTTTCACAAGGCAATATCCAAAACACAGATGTCAAAACCGATCTAGCGATTCAAGGCGATGGCTTTTTTATCATTAGCCCTGATAGGGGGATCACGCGCAATTTCACTAGAGATGGGGAGTTCCTTTTTGACTCGCAAGGGAGTTTGGTTACCACCGGCGGGCTTGTGGTGCAAGGGTGGGTGAGAAACGGGAGCGATACCGGCAATAAAGGGAGCGATACGGACGCTTTAAAAGTGGATAACACTGGCCCTTTAGAAAACATTAGAATTGATCCAGGAATGGTGATGCCAGCTAGAGCGAGTAACCGCATTTCTATGAGGGCGAATTTAAACGCTGGAAGGCATGCCGATCAAACAGCGGCGATATTTGCTTTGGATTCTTCAGCCAAAACCCCTTCAGATGGCATTAATCCGGTGTATGATTCAGGCACGAATCTTGCTCAAGTCGCCGAAGACATGGGATCTTTATACAATGAAGATGGCGACGCTCTTTTATTGAATGAAAATCAAGGGATTTGGGTGAGCTATAAGAGCGCAAAAATGGTCAAAGACATCCTCCCTTCTGCAGAAAACAGCACGCTTGAATTGAATGGGGTTAAGATTTCTTTCACAAACGATTCAGCGGTGAGCCGGACTTCAAGCCTAGTGGCGGCTAAAAATGCGATCAATGCGGTCAAAAGCCAAACAGGCATTGAAGCTTATTTGGACGGCAAGCAATTGCGTTTGGAAAACACCAATGAATTAGACGGCGATGAAAAGCTTAAAAACATTGTGGTCACTCAAGCCGGGACCGGAGCGTTCGCTAACTTTTTAGACGGTGATAAAGATGTAACGGCCTTTAAATACAGCTACACGCATTCTATTAGCCCTAATGCGGATATTGGGCAGTTTAGGACCACTGAAGACTTGCGCGCCTTAATCCAGCATGACGCTAATATCGTAAAAGATCCTAGCTTAGCGGATAATTACCAAGACTCAGCCGCTTCTATAGGGGTTAGCGTCAATCAATACGGCATGTTTGAAATCAACAATAAAGACAATAAAAATATTATTAAAGAAAACCTGAATATCTTTGTGAGCGGGTATTCTTCAGACAGCGTAACGAACAATGTTTTGTTTAAAAATGCGATGAAAGGGCTTAACACCGCTTCTTTGATTGAAGGGGGAGCGTCAGCGAGCAGTTCTAAATTCACCCATGCTACCCATGCAACAAGCATTGATGTGATAGACAGCTTAGGCACTAAACACGCCATGCGCATTGAATTTTATAGGAGTGGGGGAGCGGAATGGAATTTTAGGGTGATCGTGCCTGAGCCTGGGGAATTAGTAGGGGGGTCAGCGGCTAGACCGAATGTGTTTGAAGGGGGCCGTTTGCGTTTCAATAATGATGGATCGCTCGCTGGCATGAACCCGCCTCTTTTGCAATTTGACCCTAAAAATGGCGCTGATGCCCCCCAACGCATCAATCTTGCCTTTGGTTCCTCAGGGAGCTTTGATGGGCTAACGAGCGTGGATAAGATTTCTGAAACTTATGCGATTGAGCAAAACGGCTACCAAGCGGGCGATTTGATGGATGTTCGTTTTGATTCAGACGGGGTGCTTTTAGGAGCGTTCAGTAATGGCAGGACTTTAGCGCTCGCTCAAGTGGCTTTAGCGAATTTTGCTAACGATGCGGGTTTACAGGCTTTAGGCGGGAATGTCTTTTCTCAAACCGGAAACTCAGGGCAAGCCTTAATCGGTGCGGCTAATACGGGGCGTAGGGGTTCGATTTCAGGATCTAAACTAGAGTCTAGTAATGTGGATTTGAGCCGGAGTTTAACGAATTTGATTGTGGTTCAAAGGGGGTTTCAAGCGAACTCTAAAGCGGTAACCACATCCGATCAAATCCTTAACACCCTATTGAATCTTAAGCAATAAACTAAAGGATTACTCTAATACAATATAATAGGGGCTAATTTAAAGATTAAGGTTTAGTATGCATGAATACTCGGTCGTTTCTTCTTTAATCGCTCTTTGCGAAGAGCATGCGAAGAAAAATCAAGCCCATAAGATTGAAAGAGTCGTTGTCGGTATTGGTGAAAGAAGCGCTATGGATAAGAGCTTGTTTGTGAGCGCGTTTGAGACTTTTAGAGAAGAATCTTTGGTGTGTAAAGACGCTATTTTAGACATTGTAGATGAAAAGGTTGAATTAGAATGCAAGGATTGTTCGCATGTTTTTAAGCCTAACGCACTAGATTATGGGGTGTGTGAGAAATGCCACAGCAAGAATGTCATTATCACTCAAGGCAATGAAATGCGTTTGTTGTCTTTAGAAATGTTAGCGGAATAAAAACCGATGCAAGAAGAATTGAACGCTTACCAGCAAGAAATTAAAGACACTAGAGAAGTTTTAAAAAAAATCCGTTTGGAATTGAAGCAAGTCCAAGAAATCTTGCGTAAGAAAAAAAGCGTTTTAAAAGGTTTGAAGCAAGAAATCTGTCAAAAAAAATCAGAAAAAGAAAACTCCCGCTTAAACAAAGAAACACAAAATACAGAAGAGGATGTGATTTTCCCTAAAGCCCTTGAAGAGGTGGAGGTTTTCACTAGTGATAATCAGGTTATCATGGCAAAACCAAGCAAGCGCGTGTTTGATGAAGGGATTTACTTGCAATACCGCAGCGTTTTGCGCGAAAACAGGCTTTTAAAAAACCATCTCTCTAAAAAAGATTTTGAAAATTCGTTGCTCAAAATTGAATTAAGGGATTTGCATAAAGAAATCAAGCTCTATCAAGTCCAAAACCTTTTGAAAGACAAATAATGCCCACGATTTTAGTGAGCGCTTTAGAAGCGAGCTCTAATATGCATTTAGAAGAATTACGCCACAATTTGCCTAAAGATTATCGTTTCATTGGCGTGTTTGAAAGCAAAGAGGCACTCTATAGCCCTAGGGAATTTTCTGTCATGGGTTTTAGAGATGTGATAGGCCGTTTGGGGTTTTTACTCAAAGCCCATAAAGAAATGGTCCAATTAGCCAAACAAGCGGATATGGTGCTTTTAATGGATTCTTCTTCTTTCAATATCCCCCTAGCCAAAAAAATCAAAAAACAAGACCCGCATAAAAAAATCATGTATTATATTTTACCGCAAGTTTGGGCATGGAAAAAATGGCGCGCTAAAAGCCTTGAAAAATACTGCGATTTTTTGGGAGCGATTTTGCCTTTTGAAGTGAGCTATTACCAAAAAAAAGCCCAATATGTGGGACATCCTTTATTAGATGAAATTAAATATTATAAAAAAGATATTAAGGGCGAAACTCTGGTGTTTATGCCAGGAAGCCGAAAAAGTGAAATCGCTAAAATGTTCCCTTTGTTTGTCAAAGCGGCTCAAATTTTAGAACAAAACGAAGGGTTTAAAAGGCGTGTGCTGGTCGTGCCGAGTTTCTTTAAGGGGTTGGATTTGAAAGCCCTTTATGGAGAAGACATTCAATTATTTGAAATTTCTTATGATGCGCATAAGAGTTTGTTTGAAGCGGAGTTTGCGTTCATTTGCAGCGGCACAGCGACTTTAGAGGCCGCTTTAATTGGCACGCCTTTTGTGTTAGCGTATAGGGCTAAAACGATGGATTTTTTGATCGCTAGAATGTTTGTCAATTTGCATTATATAGGTTTAGCGAATATCTTTTATAACGCCTTAAATGATGAGACTCCAGGGCTTGGGGAGAGCCAATTGCACCCGGAATTGATCCAGCATTTTTTGAGCGTAGAGGGTTTGTTAAAAGCGTATAAAGAAATGGACAGAGAGCGCTATTTTAAAGAAAGTTTGAGATTAAGGGAATATTTAAAACATGGGAGCGCGAGAAAAGTCGCCGAAGAGATGGCTTTTTTGCTGAATTTAACTTAATTTTTACTATAATCTCTACTGAATAAGCTTAGGAGATTAAATGAATAAAGAACCTATGAGTATGCATGGATACAATAAAATTTGCGCGGAATTGAAGCAATTAAAAGAGGTGGAACGGCCTAATATTGTGAAAGAAATTGATATTGCTAGAGGGCATGGGGATTTGAAAGAAAACGCTGAATACCATGCCGCTAAAGAAAAACAACGCTTCATTGAAGCGAGAATTGTGGATTTAAGCGAAATTGTCGCTAACGCTCAAGTGATTGATCCGAGTGTTTTAGCCCATAATAAAGTGAGTTTTGGCAGCACGATTAAAATCCTTAATTTGGATAACGATAAAGAGTTTTCTTACACGATAGTAGGGAGCGTGGAGAGCGATCCGGCTAAAGGGTTGATCTCTTTTGGTTCGCCGATCGCTAAGAGTTTGATCGGTAAGAGTAAGGGCGATGCGGTGAGCATTCAATTGCCTAATGGCGAAAGCGATTTTGAAATTTTAGACATTTATTATAAAGAGATTTGTTTTGATGAAAATTAAAATCCAAAAAATCCACCCAAACGCTCTTATCCCTGAATACCAAACCGAGGGTTCTTCAGGCTTTGATTTGCATGCGGTAGAAAATGCAATCATCAAACCTCATAGCGTGGGGTTGGTGAAAATAGGGATTTGTTTGTCTTTAGAAGTGGGGTATGAATTGCAAGTGCGCACCCGTAGCGGTTTGGCTTTGAACCATCAGGTGATGGTGTTAAATTCTCCTGGCACGGTGGATAATGATTATAGGGGCGAAATTAAGGTCATTTTAGCGAATTTAAGCGATAAAGATTTTAAAGTTCAAGTAGGGGATAGGATCGCTCAAGGGGTGGTTCAAAAAACTTATAAAGCCGAATTTATAGAATGCGAACGATTAGATGAAACTTCAAGGGGTAGCGGAGGGTTTGGTAGCACAGGAGTGAGTAAGGCATGAATATTAAGGAAAATTTAGAGCAAGTTAAAAACGAATTCAAAAGCGATGAAAAGCTTTTAGAGGGGGCGTTTAGATTAGAAAAGTTTTTCAAACGCTACAAGTGGGTGTTGTTGTTTATCGTGGTGGCTTTTATCGCTTATTTAGGGGATACAAAATTACAAGATTATAAGCATGAGCAAACTAGAGAGCGAATCACTCAAATTTATAATGAAGTGCTAGAGAGTCCTAATAATATAGCCTTGCAAAAAAGATTGAAAGAAATCGCCCCAGAGTTGTATGATTTGTATCAGTTCGCCAGAGCGAGTGAAAGAAACGATGCAAACGAGTTTAAAAAACTTTCGCAATCTTCTAATGAAATCGTTAAAACTTTTGCCAAATATTCTTACGCATCGCTTTCTAGAGATAAAAACCTACTTGAAAAAAGCCCCGTTCTTAAAGAAATGAGTGCTTTACAAGAAGTGAACTTGTTGTATGAAGAAAATTCTAAAGACGCAATCAAAAAAGCGCATCAAAGTTTATCTACTATCCCTCTAAGTTCTTCACTCTATGCTATAATCTCTGTTTTAAAACACTATGGAATGTTAGAAGATATTCAGCAAAACCTTTCCAAACCAACTAATCTAAAAAAAGAAACCATTCAAGGAACGCATTGATTTGATGAATAAACCATTTTTAATCTTACTCATAGCCCTAATTGCCTTTAGCGGCTGTAACATGAGAAAATACTTCAAACCCGCTAAACACCAAGTTAAAGGCGAAGCGTATTTCCCTAACCATTTGCAAGAAAGTATCGTTTCGTCTAATCGTTATGGAGCCATTTTGAAAAATGGAGCGGTTATAGGCGATAAAGGTTTAACGCAATTAAGAATCGGTAAGAATTTCAATTATGAAAGCAGTTTTTTAAATGAGAGTCAAGGGTTTTTCATCCTTGCGCAAGATTGTTTGAACAAGATTGATAAAAAAACAAGCAAAAACAAGGTGGCTAAGACTGAAGAAACGGAATTGAAATTAAAGGGCGTTGAAGCGGAAGTCCAAGATAAAGTCTGTCATCAAGTGGAATTGATTAGCAATAACCCTAACGCCAGCCAACAATCTATCGTTATTCCTTTGGAGACTTTTGCCTTGAGCGCGAGCGTTAAAGGGAATCTTTTAGCGGTGGTGTTAGCAGACAATTCAGCGAATTTATACGACATCACTTCTCAAAAATTGCTTTTTAGTGAGAAAGGTTCCCCAAGCGCCACGATCAATTCTTTAATGGCGATGCCTATTTTTATGGATACGGTCGTGGTGTTCCCCATGCTAGATGGGCGCTTGTTGGTCGTGGATTATGTGCATGGAAACCCTACGCCTATTAGAAACATTGTTATCAGCAGCGATAAGTTTTTTAACAATATCACTTACCTTATTGTAGATGGCAATAACATGATCGCTTCTACAGGGAAAAGGATACTCTCAGTAGTGAGCGGTCAAGAGTTCAATTACGATGGGGATATTGTGGATTTGCTTTATGATAAGGGGACTTTATACGTGCTCACGCTAGACGGGCAGATTTTGCAAATGGATAAGAGTTTGAGGGAATTAAACAGCGTGAAACTGCCCTTTGCTTCGCTCAATACCATTGTATTAAACCATAATAAATTGTATTCTTTAGAAAAGCGCGGGTATGTGATAGAGGTGGATTTGAATGATTTTGATTCGTATAATGTCTATAAAACGCCAACTATAGGCAGTTTTAAGTTTTTTTCATCTAATCGTTTGGATAAAGGGGTGTTTTATGATAAAAATCGGGTGTATTATGATCGCTACTATTTAGATTATAATGATTTTAAGCCAAAACTTTATCCCGTTGTGGAAAAATCTGCATCTAAAAAATCTCAAAAAGGTGAAAAAGGGAACGCTCCTATTTATTTGCAAGAAAGGCATAAAGCTAAAGAAAAGCCTTTAGAAGAAAACAAAGTTAAGCCAAGAAATAGCGGGTTTGAAGAAGAAGAAGTTAAAACCAGAAGGCGCGATATGGAGCCTATTAACAATCAAAATAACGCTATCCAAAAAGGCGTAAAAGAAAATCAAGAAAACAAAAACGCTCCTGCTTCAAAAGAGGGTAACCAAAAAGGCGCAAAAAACGCTCCTGTTTCAAAAGAGGATAACGCTATTAAAGAAGCACCAAAACTCAGCCCTAAAGAAGAAAAACGCCGCTTGAAAGAAGAAAAGAAAAAAGCCAAAGCCGAACGAAGGGCGAGAGAATTTGAACAAAGAGCGAAAGAGCATCAAGAAAGAGATGAAAAAGAGCTTGAAGAAAGAAGAAAAGCTTTAGAAATGAATAAGAAGTAGGCCTATGCCAGCTAGGCAATCTTTGACAGGTTTGAAAAACCTGGTTTTATGCGATATAGGCAATACGCGCATCCATTTCGCGCAAAACTATCAGCTCTTTTCAAGCGCTAAAGAAGATTTAAAGCGTTTGGGTATTCAAAAGGAAATTTTTTACATTAGCGTGAATGAAGAAAATGAAAAAGCCCTTTTGAATTGTTACCCTAACGCTAAAAATATTGCAGGGTTTTTTCATTTAGAAACCGACTATATAGGGCTTGGGATAGACCGGCAAATGGCGTGTTTAGCGCTAAATAATGGCGTGGTGGTAGATGCTGGGAGTGCGATTACGATTGATTTAGTCAAAGAGGGCAAGCATTTGGGGGGGTGTATTTTGCCCGGTTTAGCCCAATATACCCATGCGTATAAAAAAAGCGCTAAAATCTTAGAGCAACCTTTCAAAGCCTTAGATTCTTTAGAAGTTTTACCTAAAAACACTAGAGACGCTGTGAATTACGGCATGGTTTTGAGCGTCATCTCTTGCATCCAGCATTTAGCCAAAAATCAAAAAATCTATCTTTGTGGGGGCGATGCGAAGTATTTGAGCGCGTTTTTACCCCATTCTGTTTGCAAGGAGCGTTTGGTTTTTGACGGGATGGAAATCGCTCTTAAAAAAGCAGGGATACTAGAATGCAAATGATGCAGAATTTGAGTTTTTTGGGCATGTTTTTAGCCGCTTTGAGCATGTCCTTAGGGCATTGTGTGGGCATGTGTGGGGGGATTGTGAGCGCATTCAGTCAAATAAGATTTTCTAAAGTTACAAGCTTTTCTTACCAGCTCACTTGCCATGCCCTTTATAATGTAGGGAGGATCAGCACCTACATGCTCTTAGGGGCTATAACGGCAGGTTTAGGGCATAGTCTTAGTGCGAGCATGGGTTTTAGGGGTGTTTTATTCATTAGCATGGGGATTGTTTTAATCCTTTTAGCGCTCTTGGGAGCTAAAGTGGAAAAATTAAGCTTTCAAATCCCTTTTATCTCTTTTTTGATGAAAAAAACCTTGCAATCTCAAAACATTCTAGGGCTGTATTTCTTGGGCGTGTTGAATGGGTTTTTACCTTGCATGATGGTGTATTCGTTTTTAGCGAGCGTGATTCTTAGTCATAGCGCGTTTATGGGGGCGATGCTAGGCCTTTCTTTTGGGCTTGGCACTAGCGTGCCGTTGTTTTTAATGGGGGTTTTTTTGAGTAAAATTTCTATCTCTTATAGGAAATTTTTCAATCTTTTGTCTAAAAGTTTGATGGGGGTTTTTGGGCTTTATGTCCTTTATATGGGGATCATGCTCATCAACCACCAAACACCCCATGCAATGCACCACCAAAGCGATATGATGCTCCATCAAAACCACACCACGCCACACCAAGAAAGCCACCATGAGCGCTAACAAAGCCCTTTTTTTAGACAGAGACGGCATTATTAATATTGATAAAGGCTATGTGAGCCAAAAAGAAGATTTTGAATTCCAAAAAGGGATTTTTGAATTGTTAAGGCATGCGAAATCTTTAGGCTATAAACTGCTTTTAATCACCAATCAATCCGGGATCAACCGAGGCTATTACACCCTTAAAGATTTTGAAAACCTTACTAAATACCTCCAAGAAAGCTTGCTTAAAGAATTAGGTTTTAATTTGGATGGCATTTATTTTTGCAGGCACGCCCCAGAAGAAAATTGCACTTGCAGGAAGCCAAAACCTTTTTTGATTTTACAAGCCGCTAAAGAGCATCAAATTTGTTTGGAAAAATCTTTTATGATAGGCGATAAAGAAAGCGACATGTTAGCCGGCTTGAACGCTAAAGTTAAAAATAACCTCTTATTGAGCGCAAATTTTTTAAAAACTCCTCATTCTTGGATACAATGTAAAAATCTTAAAGAGATGATTAATTGGATTAAATAAGGATAATAATGCGTTATATTGATGATGAATTAGAGAATCAAACGATTTTAATTACCGGTGGGGCCGGTTTTGTGGGCAGTAATTTAGCCTTTTATTTTCAAGATAACCACCCTAAAGCTAAAGTGATCATTTTAGATAAATTCCGTAACAACACGCTTTCCAATAATGGCCGCCCGAGTTCTTTAGGGCATTTTAAGAATTTAATCGGTTTTAAGGGTGAAGTGATCACGGCTGATATTAATAACCCTTTAGATTTAAGGCGTTTAGAAAAGTTGCATTTTGATTATTTGTTCCACCAGGCCGCTGTCTCTGATACGACCATGTTAGATCAAGAATTAGTGATGAAAACTAACTACCAGGCTTTTTTACGGCTTTTAGAAATCGCCCAACCCAAAAAGGCTAAAGTGATTTACGCTTCTTCAGCAGGCGTTTATGGCAACACCAAAGCCCCCAATGTGGTAGGCTCAAACGAAAGCCCTGAAAATGTTTATGGCTTTTCCAAGCTTTGCATGGACGAATTTGTCCGCTCTTATTCAAGCGATCTCATTCAAGTGGGCTTACGATTTTTTAATGTCTATGGGCCTAAGGAATTTTATAAGGAAAAAACCGCCTCTATGGTTTTGCAACTCGCTTTGCAAGCGTTGGCGTTTAAGGAAGTCAAGCTTTTTGAATTTGGCGAGCAGTTAAGGGATTTTGTCTATATTGAAGATGTGATCCAAGCGAATGTGAAAGCGATGAAAGCCCAAAAAAGCGGGGTTTATAATGTGGGCTATTCACAAGCCAGGAGCTATAATGAGATTGTTAGCATTTTAAAAGAGCATTTAGGGGATTTTAAAGTAAATTATATTAAAAACCCTTATCCTTTTTTCCAAGAGCACACGCAAGCGCATATTGAACCCACTATTTTGGATTTAGACTACACCCCCTTATACGATTTAGAAAGCGGCATTAAGGATTACTTGCCCCATATCCATGCGATTTTTAAAGAACAATACGCATGAAAAAAATCTTAGTCATAGGGGATTTGATCGCTGATTATTATTTATGGGGGAAGAGCGAACGCCTTTCGCCTGAAGCCCCTGTACCTGTTTTGGAAGTCAAAAAAGAGAGCAAGAATTTAGGCGGAGCGGCTAATGTGGCCAATAATCTCACCTCTTTAGGGGCTAAAGTATTTTTATGTGGGGTAGTGGGCGATGATTTAGAGGGTAAGCATTTCATTAACGCTTTAAAAATAAGAGAGATTGACACTTCAGGCGTTTTAATAGATAAAACCCGTTGCACCACGCTCAAAACGCGCATTATCGCGCAAAACCAGCAAATCGTGCGTGTGGATAAGGAAATCAAAGATCCCTTAAACGCCGATTTAAGAAAACATCTTTTAGATTTTATCGCAGAAAAAATCCAAGAAATGGATGGGGTGATCCTTTCAGATTACAATAAGGGCGTTTTGGATTTTGAACTCACTCAAACCATCATCGCATTAGCCAACGCACACCACAAGCTCATTTTATGCGACCCTAAAGGGAAAGATTATAGCAAATATTCTCATGCGAGTTTGATCACGCCCAATCGTTTTGAATTAGAGCAAGCGCTCCATTTGAAATTAGACAGCCATGCCAATTTATCAAAAGCGCTTAAAATCTTAAAAGAAACTTACCATATCGCCATGCCTTTAGTCACTTTGAGCGAGCAAGGCATCGCTTTTTTAGAAAAAAACGAGCTAATCAATTGCCCCACCATCGCTAAAGAAGTTTATGATGTAACCGGGGCTGGCGATACGGTGATTGCAGCTTTAACGCTTTCTTTATTAGAGTCAAAAGATCTTAAAAAAGCTTGCGAGTTTGCCAATGCAGCAGCGGCGGTGGTGGTGGGTAAAATGGGGAGCGCGTTAGCGAGTTTAGAAGAAATCGCTTTGATTTTAAACCAAACGCACCCCAAAATCCTCCCTTTAGAAAAGCTGTTAGAAACTTTAGATCAGCAAAAAATCGTTTTCACCAATGGCTGTTTTGACATCCTCCATAAAGGGCATGCGAGTTATTTGCAAAAGGCTAAAGCTTTAGGGGATATTCTCATTGTGGGGTTAAATAGCGATAATTCCGTTAAAAGGCTTAAGGGGGATAAACGCCCCATAGTGAGCGAAAAAGACAGAGCGTTTCTTTTAGCGAGTTTGTCTTGCGTGGATTATGTCGTGGTGTTTGAAGAAGACACGCCCATCAAATTAATTCAAGCCCTAAAGCCTGATATTTTAGTCAAGGGAGCGGACTATCTCAATAAAGAAGTCATAGGGAGCGAGTTTGCTAAAGAAACCCGTTTGATAGAGTTTGAAGAAGGTTATTCCACAAGCGCTATCATAGAAAAAATTAAAAGGACACATAATGATTGATGGTTTAATAAAAAAAGAATTTTTAGCCCATAAGGAAGCGTTAGAAAAAAGTTTAGAAAGTTTGCAAGAAGCGTTAAAGCAAAGCGTTCATCTTTTGATAGAAACCTTAGAAAATCAAGGGAAAATCCTTATTTGCGGTAATGGGGGGAGTGCGAGCGACGCGCAGCATTTTGCCGCTGAATTGACCGGGCGCTATAAATTAGAAAGGAAAGGCTTGAGCGCGATAAGTTTAAGCACGGATACCTCAGCCCTCACCGCCATTGCGAACGATTATGGTTATGAAGAAGTGTTTGCCAGACAAGTGGAAGCGTTGGGGGTAAAAAACGATGTTTTGATAGGGATTTCTACAAGCGGTAATTCCAAAAATGTCCTAAAAGCTTATGAAAAAGCTAAAGCTTTAGGGATGAAAACGCTTAGCTTAGCGGGGCGTGATGGGGGGAAAATGAAGCCTTTAAGCGATATGGCTTTGATTGTCCCTAGCGATGACACCCCACGAATCCAAGAAATGCACATTCTTATGATTCACATCTTATGCGATTGTATTGAAAGGCATTTCGCTCATAAAAGTTAGCCCTAATTTTGGATTTCTTTAGGGATTTGATAGTTTTCTATCGTTTGGATGAGTTGTTGCTTGAAGGAATCAATGTTATTGGGAGTGAGTAGGTATTTCTTGCTCGCTATGGCTTGCAAGACTTCTTTGGAACCTATGGGATCATAATGCCCTATATCCTTATAGCGTTTTATCTCTTTAGCTAATGGCATGGTGCGTAGGTCATGGATTTCTGCATTAGAGTATTTTAAAAGCGTTTTTAAGGCGTTGTGGATGGCGTTTAAATTGCGTGTTAAAATGGTATGATTACAAACCTTATATTTTAAAAGCGAGTCCGTTCTTGTCCATAAAATAAAATGTTTATCGCTGTGTTTTTGAATAAAATCCCCTAGCTGTTTGGTGATTTTATAAGCATTTTCTTCATCTATGGCTAATTGATTAGGATTTTTTAACGCTGATAAATAGGATCTTTTCACATTATCCAGCGTATAATCATAGGGGTTATTATGACCAAACATGAAATTATAATCATAACGATTTAAAACGCTATTGCAAAAATCATATAATTGGAACCAAGAATTGAGTTTGCAAAAAGATTTTTCTTTAATTTTAAGATAATTTGTAGAAAAGTAGAAAAACGCGTTTTTAAAGACTCTAAAGTTATATAAATACACAAAATCCCTAGTGAAATAGGGGTATTCAAAAAAGTATTTGGAGTGCTTGTTCAAAATAAATTCAAAAAAAGCCAAATCCATGGCAACGGTATTGACTGGTTGGTGCTTGAAAGCAAAAGGAAGCAATGATATATTTCTCCAATATTCATACCAGAGACGGTTAGTTTGATAGGATCTTTCAACCACAGCAAGTCATGGATGTCTTTTAAGCTAAAATTCAAACTGATGCTTGTTCCTATTAACAAGCTGTTATAAGGGTAATGCTTGATCACTCCTTCAAAATGCGATAAATTCGCCCCAACTCTTTCATGCCAATCAATGGGGTATTTTGCTTTCCTGAAATACTCAAAAGGATCGATTAGGTAATTAAACAATCCAACACCTACAAGAAGAGAGAGGCAAAAAGAAACAATGATTAAAGTCTGTTTTTTATAAAACTCCATGCTAGTGTCCTAAAAATTAAAATACAAAAATACCGATTGAGAACTGGCAAAAATAAATAAAAACCCTACAGAGAGCAACAAACAAGCGCTTGTTGTTTTAATCCAATCCATTTGATTGGATTGGTATAGATGGGAACTATTCTTTAAACAAAAAGAGATGATTACCATCAAAACACACATTTTGAATGTGGGGGATGCATACATCATGGTGTGCATGATCATGTTATCATTGACACGATTTAAAAACTCTGATGCCTCTTGTGAAAGATGACAAAGCGAAACGCCATTCAAACCAACCATCCCCTTTAAAACCTTCAAAGCGCTATTCAAATCCTTCGCTCTAAAAAACACCCATGCAAGATTGATGAAATTAAAAGTGATGAGCCATGCTAAAATCTTTGGCATAGTGAAATGAAATTTTCTAGCGGTATGAGAATACGCTCTATGAACGCTCAAAGCAATCCCATGCAATAGCCCCCAAATGATAAAAGTCCAACCAGCCCCATGCCAAAACCCTCCAATCAAAAACACTAAAATTAAATTCCTATACACGATTAATTCTTTCACCCTATTACCCCCTAAAGGGATATACAAATACTCTTTTAAGAAGCGGCTCAAAGTGATATGCCACCTCCTCCAAAAATCTTGGATATTCAAAGCCTTATAGGGACTATTAAAATTGATAGGGAGTTTGATATTAAAAAAGAGGGCAATGCCTATAGCCATATCGCAATAACCGCTAAAATCAAAATACAGCTGGAACGAATAAGATAAAGACACCATCCATGCTTGAATAAAACTTAAGCTAGCCGCCTTATCAAATCCAAAATCAGCAAAATGAGCGGTATTATCCGCAATCACGACCTTTTTAAACAAACCGATAGAAAAGATAAACAAGCCTAAAGCGATATTTCTGTAATTCAAAAATTGATTATTTTTATCTTTAAATTGAGGCATCATCTCACTATGATGCACAATGGGTCCTGCAATGAGTTGAGGGAAGAAACTCACAAATAAAGCGTAATCTAAAAAATGCGAAAATGAAAAAAATGAAGGAGGGGGGTTTAATAAAATAGGAGCGTTTTCACTCTCTCTCTCGTTTTGGGCTGCATGATTTGATTTTGCTTATAAGTGTCCATCAAGTAAGCGATTTGTTGCAAAGTGAAAAAGCTGATCGCTAAAGGCAAGATTAAATGCAAGGTTTCAAAATGGCTCTTCAATATTAGATTGAAATTGGTTAAGAAAAAATCAGTGTATTTGAAAAATCCTAAAAGTGAAACATTAGCGATCAGGCCCAAAATAAGCCATAATCTTTTATAGGCATTTTGCTGGGTTTGATGGATCTTCAAAGCCACAAAATAATTAAAAATAATAGAGCCAACCAATAAGGGCAAATACTTCACATTCCAAAAAGCATAAAAAAACAAACTAGCCAATACGAGCCATAGTTTAGGGAACAGGGGATTTTTAGCATAAGCTTGTAAGATAAAATACCCTAAAAAACCAACAGGCAAAAAAGCAAAGATGAATAACGGCGTGTTGAATAACAAAACAAATACCCTTAAGATTGAGATGATGGAAGCTAACACTATACAAAAAAATGATCCAACAAGATGCAATGAAAATAAAGAAAGGATCAAAAAAACAACAAAAACCCAAGTCAAAGCAAATCGCTTGAAAAATAGATTGAAGACCATTCTTTCTGCTTTCGCTTTCATTGATTTTCTTTAGATTGTGTCCCCATTGAAAATTGAATTTTTCACAATGACATAATCAACTTTTCGAATCGCTTCAAGGTCTCTCCCACCTGCATAGGAGATTGAAGATTGCAAATCTTGATGCATTTCAACCAGCGTGTCTTTTAACGAGCCTTTATGTTGGATCCAAATTTTCTTACCTTCAACATTTTTCTTTTCACCTTTTTGGAACTCTGATGCCGAACCGAAATATTCTTTATATGCGATACCATTTTCTATTTTTGTTTCTCCAGATGATTCTTCATGCCCTGCAAAAAGCGAGCCAATCATTACCATTGTCGCACCAAAGCGTATGGATTTTGCAATATCCCCATGCGTGCGAATGCCGCCATCTGCAATAATCGGTTTTCTTGCTGCTTTAGCGCACCACCTAAGAGCCGCTAGTTGCCAACCACCCGTGCCAAAGCCTGTTTTGATTTTAGTAATACACACCTTCCCAGGCCCGATGCCAACTTTCGTAGCGTCAGCACCGGCGTTCTCTAATTCACGGACTGCTTCTGGCGTGCCAACATTCCCGGCAATCACAAAAGTTTCGGGCAAACGCATTTTGATGCGTTGGATCATTTCAATGACAGAATTTGAATGGCCATGCGCAATATCGATTGTGATATAGTCTGGCGTTAATCCTTGTTTGGCTAACTCTTCTATCAAAAGATATTCTTCCTTTTTTACTCCCACGCTGATGGAACTAATCCATTGGCGTTCTTTCATTTTTTTGACAAACGGGATTCTTGCCGATCCATTAAAGCGGTGCATGATGTAGAAATAGCCATTTTCTGCTAGAAATTCTGCGATCGATTCGTTGATGATTGTTTGCATGTTGGCTGGGACTATGGGCATTTTAAACGCATGTTTGCCTAGAATAACGGTCGTATCGCACTCTGAACGGCTATTCACGATGCATTTATTAGGAATGAGTTGGACATCCTCGTAATCAAACACTTTCAATGACTTGATCCTTTTTTGCTTTAAAAACATTATTTTTACCTTAATTTGAATAAAAAATCAAGAGAAAATGATATAGGCTCGATCAAATTTTGGGCGTCAAAGGCCTTATGAATAACCATAATAAGCAAGGGTTACAATATTGCAAAGAAAACGCTACAATAAGCTTTCTCTAATCACAAAAAATAAGGAAATCATAAGATGCTGCAAACCATCAACTTAACGCAACGCTATGCGACTAAAAAATTGTTTGAAAATGTGAATATCAAGCTGGATAAAAACAAGCGCTACGGGCTTATTGGGGCTAATGGTGCAGGGAAGTCCACTTTTTTAAAGATTTTAAGCAAGAGCATTGATTGTAGCAGTGGGGAAGTCATCATCACAAGCGGGATGAGAATGGGGGTTTTAGGGCAGGATCAATACGCCTTTGAAGATTTGAGCCTTAAAGATGCGGTTTTAATAGGCAACAAGCGTTTGTATGACGCTATCAAAGAAAAAGAGCGCTTATACACTGAAGGGGATTTGAGCGATGATAAGGTGAATGCGAGACTAGGGGAGTTAGAAACCATTTGCGTAGAAGAAGATCCCATGTATGAATGCGAAGTGGTGATTGAAAAGATTTTAGAAGATTTAGGCATTCCTAGCTCTAGGCATAACGATTTGATGAAAACCTTGCCAAGCAGCGATAAATTTAAAATCCTTCTCGCTCAAGTCTTGTTCCCTAAACCGGATATTTTGCTTTTAGATGAGCCTACGAACAACCTGGATTTAAACGCCATTGAATGGCTAGAAAACAACCTCAAACGCCATGAAGGCACGATGGTGGTCATTAGCCATGACAGGCATTTTTTGAATGCAGTATGCACGCATATTTTGGATTTGGATTTTCACAGCGTGCGCGAATTTAGCGGGAATTATGACGATTGGTATATCGCCTCTACTCTGATCGCTAAACAGCAAGAGGCTGAACGCAATAAAAAACTCAAAGAAAAAGAAGAGCTAGAAAAATTTATCGCTCGTTTTAGCGCTAACGCCTCTAAAGCCAAGCAAGCCACCAGCCGCCAAAAACAACTGGATAAATTAGACATTCAAAGCTTAGCGGTATCCAGTAGGAGGGATCCAAGCATCATTTTTAAACCCAAAAGAACCATTGGTAATGAAGCCTTAGAATGCGAAAACATCTCTAAAAGTTATGACGACCAAATTATTTTAAATCAAGTGAGCTTGAAAGTGATGCCTAAAGATAAAATCGCTCTCATAGGGCCAAATGGCGTGGGTAAATCCACGCTTTGCAAAATTTTAGTAGAAGAATTAAAGCCCGATAAGGGCGTGGTGAAATGGGGGGCGACCGTTTCAAAAGGCTATTTCCCTCAAAACGTGAGCGAAGAAATTAGCGGCGAAGAGACCTTGTATCAATGGCTCTTTAATTTCAATAAAAAGATTGAAAGTGCAGAAGTGAGAAACGCTTTAGGGAGGATGCTTTTTAATGGCGAAGAGCAAGAAAAGTGCGTGAACGCCTTAAGTGGGGGCGAAAAACACCGAATGGTTTTATCCAAGCTCATGCTAGAAGGGGGGAATTTTTTAGTCTTAGATGAGCCGACTAACCATTTGGATTTAGAAGCGATTATCGCTTTAGGCGAAGCACTTTATAAATTTGATGGGGCGGTGATTTGCATAAGCCATGACAGAGAATTGATTGATGCGTATGCAAACCGGATCATTGAATTAGTCCCAAGCCCTAAAGGCGCTTCAATCATTGATTTTAAAGGCAGTTATGAAGAATATCTAGCGAGCAAAAAATGAAGCCACGAGACATTGAAATCATTCAAAGCGTTTTAGAAACGATTGATGAGCCTATTAAGCCTACTGAAATTTATCATAAGGCCAAAGAGCTTTTTAATGAAGGCAAGATTGCAAAAATGTTTGATTGTGGGGGCAAAACCCCACACCAGAGCGTTAGCGCTTATATTTATGAAGCCTTAAACAAGGGCGAAGAAGTGCCTTTTTTGAAAGTGCAAGAAAAACCAATTCTAATCGCTTTAAAAAGCGCGACAAACGAGCCGGTTATGAAAGAGCCGGATTTAAACGCTGAAAAACCAAGCGCTCCAAGCGCTAAAATCGTGCATGAAAGGGATTTGCACCCTTTTTTAACCTACATGGCTTTTGATAATGAAAATTTGAAATGCTACACGAAAACCATTTTTCATGAAGAAAGTTCAAAATCGCCAAAAGGCATGGACAGATGGCTTTATCCGGACATGGTGGGGGTTAGGTTTTTACACGCCGAACTCTCTAATGAAAATTTAATCGCTTTTTCTAAGAAATTTGACACCTTGCCTATTAAATTGGTGAGCTTTGAATTGAAAAAAGAAATCAGCGTAACTAATTGCAGGGAGTATTATTTTCAAGCGATTTCTAACAGCTCTAATGAGGGGTATTTAGTGGGCCGTCATATTGATACGCACAATCCCCAACTCATGGATTTATTGAAGCGTTTGCATGCGAGTTTTGGGATTGGCGTGATTGATTTAAGAACTGATGAGGATAAAAGCGTTATTTTATTGAACGCTAAATACAAAGAAAAAATTGATTACACTATGGCTCAAGAGCTTAGCGACAAAAATCCAAAATTCAGCGGTTTTTTAAAAAGCGTTGTGGATTATGACCCGGCTCACTCATACCGCTATAAAGATGAATTTGATGAGGTTAAAAAGAAAGAGGAGTTATACCCTAACTCATCGCTTTCTTTTTAAAAATGAGATTTTAAAAAACGCTTTAAGCGGCTTTATAAGGGCGTTTCAAAAACCCTAAATAAAGCGCTAAAGAGCAGCACGACCAAGCAATCCCTAATAAAAACCCTCCTAAAACATCGCTAGGGTAATGCACCCCTAAATAAACCCTATCATACGACATTAAAAAAATCCAAAAAAGCAAAACCACAGCAATAATCGTTTTAATGCGATTGTTTGCGTTAGAATAGCATAACAACAACGCCAAAGAGCCGTAAAAAAGCGCTGAAGCTAAAGCATGCCCACTAGGGAAACTAAAGCCATGCGCAAAAACCAATTCGCCATTGGTTACAGGCCGTGGGCGCGCCACTAAAAGCTTAAGGGATTTTAAGGTGAATTCACCTAATAAAATGCTAAAGAAAAACCACACCCCCAAAGCGATGCGTTTTTGAAACCCAAACCACAAGCCAATGAGTAAGGCTATAGGAGTGGTGAGCTTGCTTTGCGCAAACCATGTGCTAAAAAACACGAAAGAAAGCCACGCGCTCCCTTGAATGGGGGCAGGGTTGCGGATCAAGTCTATAAAAAATAAATCCAATTGTTGCACCCACTCTTTTTGAAAGGCCACCCCGCTTATTACGATGCCAAACAAAATAAAAAAGACGATCCCCACAATCCCAAGCGTTTTAGCCGCTTTTTTTTCTCTTACGCTGATTGTTCTGTCAAATACCATTCAAACCCCTTTTAAAAAATGACTTTAAAAAGGGCGATTATAGCTTATTTATCCCACAAACGCACAGAAAATGCAAGGAATAAAAAAATAATATTCTTTGATATAATGAAACCTTTAAAGGGTGTGCGCCCAACGCCAAACAAAACCGCCAATCAAAACACAAAAAAAGGGGCTTATATCATCATGGAAAACAAAAACACTCAAGCGAACGAATCTTCTTCATTAGAGCGTAACGAATTGCACAACACCATTTGGAAAGTGGCGAATGAATTGCGAGGCTCAGTGGATGGCTGGGATTTTAAGCAATACGTTTTAGGCATTCTTTTTTACCGCTACATTTCAGAAAACATGACTCATTACATCAATAAAGAAGAGCGAAAGCGCGATCCGAGTTTTGATTACGCTTCATTAAGCGATGAAGAAGCCGAGCGTGCAAGAGAGGGCCTTATTGAAGAAAAAGGCTTTTTCATCCCGCCAAGCGCTTTATTTTGTAATGTGTTAAAAAACGCGCCTAGTAACGAAGATCTCAATGTAACCCTACAAAATATTTTTAACGAAATAGAAAAATCCAGCCTTGGCACTCCATCAGAAGAAAATGTCAAAGGCTTGTTTGCGGATTTAGATGTCAATAGCAATAAATTAGGGAGCTCTCATAAAATTAGGGTGGAAAAATTGGCTAAAATCCTTCAAGCCATAGGGGGCATGCAATTAGGAGATTATTTAAAAAGCGGGATTGATGTTTTTGGCGACGCTTATGAATATTTAATGGCCATGTATGCGAGCAATGCCGGCAAAAGCGGAGGGGAATTTTTCACCCCCCAAGAAGTGAGCGAACTGCTCGCTAAAATCGCCCTGCACGGCCAAGAAAGCATCAATAAAGTTTATGACCCATGCTGTGGGAGCGGAAGCTTACTCTTACAATTTTCTAAAGTGTTAGGCGATAAAAACGTTTCAAAAGGGTATTTTGGGCAAGAAATCAATTTGACCACTTACAACCTTTGCCGCATCAACATGTTTTTGCATGACATCAATTACTCTAAATTCCACATTGCACTTGGGGACACGCTTTTAGACCCAAAGCATGAAGACGATGAGCCTTTTGATGCGATCGTTTCCAACCCTCCCTATTCCACTAAATGGATAGGCGATAACAA
>NZ_CBOM010000018.1:0-31696 GCF_000476275.1 Helicobacter pylori SA213A | reverse complement strand
AGTGCTTTTAGCTTGGGCTTGCTCTTGTTCTTGTTTTTGTTGCTCTGCTTGTTGTAGGGCTTTTTGTAACCCCTCTTGCTCGCTACTAAAAGTGTTTTCATCATTTTGTAAGTTTTTTTCATCTTGTTGTTCTTGGTTTTGAGCTTGATTGAAAGCTTGTTCGTTAAAGCCTGTGGTGGAGTTGGCTAATTGTTTGATATTGGCTAAATCGTTTTCTAACGCTTGTTCGTCTTGTTGGATTTGTTGGTTAGTGTTTTCTAAGCTTTGAGCGTCTTTAGCAATAGTAGGATTTTTACTTGTTGTATCGCTTGCATCGTTGCTTGCAATCTGGTTATCGTTAGTTGCATTATTTAAAGCGCTTTGGGAATTGGTTAGATCGCTTTGATAAGCGCTTTTAGCTTGTTGTTGTAAATCATCTCCTAAGAATTGAGCGATAATGGATTGGCTATTAAAGGTTTCTTGTAAGGTTTCATCTTGCCCGTTAACATCAAAGGTTACATCATAAGTATTCTTACCCACTTCAACATGGCTAATGGCTTTATCGCCCTTATAGTTGATCAAATCCCATAAATAGCTTTGATAAACCCCATATTGGATCGCCCCATTTGTGGTGAGAATGTCATAGGTTTGGTTAGCATTAAGGGTTTGATTGAGGTTAAAAATCGCATTAGAACCAAAAGAAACACCACCCTTAAGACTGGCAAAAGGCGAACTTGAATTTAAAGTGTTTGTGCCTGAAAAACTCACCTTACTTGTATCAAAGCTATAAGCGCCTTGGTTAAAGGTGTCGTTATTAAAGCTGGCGTTATTACTGAAATTATAAGTGCCTTGATTGAAAGAGCTGTTTTGAAAAGTGGATTGAGTGTTAAAATTGTAAGTCCCTTGATTGAAGTTACTGCTATCAAAGCTTGAACTAGCGCTGTTACTAAACTTATAAGTCCCTTGATTGAAATTGGTTTGATTGAAGGAGATGGCGCTGTTGTTATTATTGCCGCTAAAACTAAAGCCCCCATTCGTGTCATCTTTAAAGCTAGAGTCACTGACGCTAATGTTAGAGCCTTTAAAATTCATATAAGAGCGTTGTGTCCCTGCATCGCTGTTATCAAAACTCGCTTGATTGATAGTGAGGTTATTAGTTGCATTAAAATTGAGCGTGGCCCCACCGCCATCAGAATAGGAGTTTCCGGTTGTTAAATGGCTAGAATTAAAATTAATTGTTTGAGCGTCATAAGTTCCCGTGATATAGCCTACATCACCTCCATTAATACCTGTGCCTCCAAAACGGATATTCCCCCCTATATCAAGCGTGCCGTTATTGAATTTTTGCGTGAAACTAGCCCCACCAGCGCTATAAGTGGTAAGAGTGTTTAAATAATAAGTTCCAGAGCCTTGAGTGCTGCTAAAAAGGCAATAGGAGTTGTGCGTGGGCGAATTAGCACCGCTTGCAATATTGTCTTGATAAGTCCAAGACGACCATGACCAAGTCTTACAATCGCTAGCCCTTAAGTGAGACAATCCCCCTAACGCTCCTATCAGTAAAACCGAAGCTTTTAAAAAAGATTTGTTTTTATTAAAGGGCTTTTCAATGGATTTTGTTTTTTTATGGCGTTTTAAGGGCTTTTCACGCTTTAAGATTTGATTCAATGTGAAAAATTTCTTTGAGATCTTATTCAATTTGAAAGATCCCTTTGAAACAAACCTGGAAATCAATCTGGCCTTTTTAAACGCCATTTAAAACTCCAATCGTTTTTATTAAATCCCACATTATACAATTTGATGTTAAACAAACTCAAAAAGATTCGCAAAATGACTTAATAATGATACATAAACCGCGCCATATCCACCAAGCGATTAGAATACCCCCATTCGTTATCATACCACCCCATGATTTTGACCATATTCTCTAGCGTGAAAGTCAAATCAGGCGCGATGATAACGCTATTAGGGTTAGAAATGAAATCAGAACTCACCCTTTCTTTCAAATCTATCTCTAACACGCCTTTTAAAACCCCTTTGGAAGCTTCAATCAATAAATCATTGATCGGATCTTTGAGAGCCTTTTTTTCTAAAAACAAACTCAAATCTATCATGGACACATCAAGGCTAGGCACTCTCACGCTATGCCCATGCATTTTGTTTTTGAGATTGGGTAACACTTTATGCAAGGCCAGAGCGGCTTTAGTGGTGGTGGGGATAATGTTGCTCGCGGCTGCTCTGGAGCGCCGTTTATCCAAAGGATGGGCCAAATCAATGAGTTTTTGATCGCTTGTATAGCTATGGATAGTCGTTAGCATGCCCTCTTTAATATTAAAAGCTTTATCTAAAATCGCGCAAATGGGCGCGATAGCGTTAGTCGTGCAAGAGGCGTTAGAAACAATGGCTTGATTTTGATAGAGAAAATGATTGACCCCATACACCAAAGTGGGGTATTGTTTTTCATCGTATTCGCCCATAAAAGGAGCGGACAACAACACCTTTTTAGCCCCAAGCAAAAGGTAATTTTCTAGCGTTTTAGGCTCTAAAAACTTCCCTGAACACTCTATGATGACACCCACGCCCTTCAAGTCTTTGATGCTATTAAAAACAGGGATTTCTAACGAGCCGATAATAAGCTTACCATTAGAGTAACGCACCTCCTTATTGAGCAACCCATGCGCGCTGTCATGTTCTAAAAGATAAGCGAGAATTTCCCAATTAGCAGGGTCATTGATGCCTATCACTTCTAAATGAGGGTTTGTATCATTGCGCTCTAAAATCGCTCTTAAAACGCATCTCCCAATGCGGCCAAATCCATTGATAAAAATTTTCATCGTAACTATTATCCTATTTTCAGACTTCAATTTCAATTTTAGGGGGTTTTGTTTGGTATTTTACTACATTTTGCGCTATTATATTGGACCTAGCTGTAGGGTTAATTAAAATTATTTATTGAGTTGAAATTCAAGGAGTAAAACATGGCATTGTATGACAGAGTTAATTCTCGTAATGCGTATGCAGAAGATTCTTTATTGCATGAAAGCGAGCTGGTGGGTTTTGTTAAAACGACTTACAAGTTCTTTGCGGGCAGTTTGTTGCTAGCGACTATTGGGGCGTTACTAGGTTTAATGAATTTTCAAGCCGTAGTGCAGTATAAATGGGTGTTTTTTATCGCTGAAATTGCGGCGTTTTTTGGTTTGATGTTTTCTAAATCCAAACCTGGATTGAATCTATTCATGCTGTTTGCTTTCACTTCATTATCAGGGGTTACGCTAGTGCCTTTGTTGGGTATGGTGATTGCAAAAGCTGGTTTAGGAGCGATTTGGCAGGCTTTGGGCATGACAACTATTGTCTTTGGTTTGATGAGCGTGTATGCCCTTAAGACTAAAAACGATCTAGCGAATATGGGTAAAATGCTTTTTATCGCTTTGATTGTGGTGGTGGTGTGTTCGCTCATTAACTTGTTTTTGGGCAGCCCCATGTTCCAGGTTGTCATTGCGGGAGCGAGTGCGATTTTATTCAGTCTTTACATCGCTTATGACACTCAAAACATCGTTAAAGGCATGTATGATAGCCCCATTGATGCGGCGGTGAGCTTGTATTTAGACTTTTTGAATGTCTTTATTTCTATCTTACAAATCATTGGTATTTTTTCAGACAGAGACAAATAGTTTGAAAAAATAGGGGGGACACCACGCAAAAATCCGACTTAAAAAATATTTTAAAACTAATAACACTTCGTTTTATATTCTTTCTTTAAGGATGAGTTATGCCTAAACGCACCGACATTTCCAACATTCTACTGATAGGATCAGGCCCTATTGTGATTGGGCAAGCTTGCGAATTTGACTACTCAGGGACTCAAAGTTGTAAAACCTTAAAATCTTTAGGTTATAGAGTGATCTTAATCAATTCTAACCCGGCCACCGTGATGACTGACCCTGAATTTTCTCATCAAACTTATATCCAACCCATCACTGGAGAAAATATCGCCGCTATCATTAAAAAAGAAAAGATTGACGCCATTTTACCCACAATGGGCGGGCAAACCGCTTTGAATGCGGTCATGCAAATGCACCAAAAGGGCATGTTAGAAGGCGTGGAACTTTTAGGGGCTAAGATTGAAGCGATTAAAAAAGGCGAAGACAGGCAGGCTTTCAAAGAAGCGATGTTAAAAATCGGGATGGATTTGCCCAAAGGGCGTTACGCTTATAACGAGCTAGAAGCCCTAGAAGCCATTAATGAAATTGGCTTTCCAGCCATTATTAGAGCGAGTTTCACGCTGGCTGGGGGAGGGAGTGGGGTCGCTTATAATATTGAAGAGTTTCAAGAATTGGCTAAAAACGCCCTAGACGCTTCGCCTATTAATGAAATTTTGATTGAAGAGTCCTTATTGGGTTGGAAAGAATACGAAATGGAAGTCATACGAGACAGCAAGGACAATTGCATCATCGTGTGTTGTATTGAAAACATTGATCCCATGGGCGTTCATACCGGCGATAGCATCACGATCGCTCCAAGCCTCACCTTAACCGATAAAGAATACCAACGCATGCGCGATGCGAGCTTTGCGATTTTGAGAGAAATTGGCGTGGATACGGGCGGGAGTAACGTGCAGTTTGCGATCCACCCAGAGACTTTAAGAATGGTCGTGATTGAAATGAACCCACGGGTGAGCCGCAGCTCCGCATTAGCTTCAAAAGCGACCGGGTTTCCTATTGCAAAAGTGGCTACCATGCTTGCGGTGGGTTTTAGTTTAGATGAAATCCAAAACGATATTACCAACACCCCGGCGAGTTTTGAGCCTAGTTTGGATTATATCGTGGTGAAAATCCCTCGCTTTGCGTTTGAAAAATTTGCCGGTGTTTCTAGCACTTTAGGGACTTCTATGAAAAGCATTGGCGAAGTGATGGCGATAGGGGGGAATTTCTTAGAAGCCTTACAAAAAGCGTTATGCTCTTTGGAAAACAATTGGCTAGGGTTTGAATCGTTAAGCAAAGATTTAGAGACCATAAAAAAGGAAATCCGCCGGCCCAATCCCAAACGCTTGCTCTATATCGCTGATGCGTTCAGGCTTGGCGTTAGCGTTGATGAAGCGTTTGAATTGTGCCAGATTGACAGGTGGTTTTTATCTCAAATTCAAAAGCTAGTCAAAGCAGAAGAAAGCATCAATTCTAGCGTTTTAACGGACGCCAAAAAATTAAGAGGGCTTAAAAATTTAGGCTTTAGCGATGCCAGGATTGCCTCTAAAATCAAAGAAAATGAAAATTTAGAGGTGAGTCCTTTTGAAGTGGAATTAGCTAGAATGCATTTACAAATCGCGCCCAATTTTGAAGAAGTGGACACTTGCGCGGCGGAGTTTTTATCGCTCACGCCTTATTTGTATTCCACCTATGCCCCTAATCCTTTGCCCCCTATTGAAAACAAACAAGAAAAACAAGAAAAGAAAATCCTAATCATAGGCTCTGGGCCTAACCGCATCGGTCAAGGCATTGAATTTGATTATTGTTGCGTGCATGCGAGCTTTGCCTTAAAAGATTTAAACATTAAAAGCGTCATGCTCAATTGCAATCCAGAAACGGTTAGCACAGATTATGATACCAGCGATACGCTCTATTTTGAACCCATTCATTTTGAGTGCGTGAAAAGCATCATTCAAAGGGAGCGAGTGGATGGCATTATCGTGCATTTTGGAGGGCAAACCCCTTTAAAACTCGCTAAAGATTTAGCCAAAATGCAAGCCCCCATTATTGGCACGCCTTTTAAAGTGATTGATATTGCTGAAGACAGAGAAAAATTTTCCCTCTTTTTAAAAGAGCTTGACATTAAGCAGCCTGAAAACGGCATGGCTAAAAGCGTTGATGAAGCTTATAGCATCGCTAACGTGATTGGTTTTCCTATCATTGTGCGCCCTAGTTATGTGCTAGGCGGCCAACACATGCAAATTTTAGAAAATATTGAGGAATTGCACCATTATTTAGAGAGCGTTACGCATTCTTTAGAGATTAGCCCTAAAAACCCACTCCTCATTGACAAGTTTTTAGAAAAAGCGGTGGAATTAGACGTGGATGCTATTTGCGATAAAAAAGAAGTCTATATTGCCGGCATTTTACAGCATATTGAAGAGGCGGGTATCCATTCAGGCGATTCGGCATGCTTTATCCCTTCCACTCTAAGCCCTGAAATTTTAGATGAAATTGAGCGAGTGAGCGCGAAAATCGCTCTGCATTTGGGCGTAGTAGGGCTATTGAATATCCAATTTGCTGTTTATGAAAATTCGCTGTATTTGATTGAGGTCAATCCTAGAGCCAGCAGAACCGTGCCTTTTTTAAGCAAGGCTTTAGGCGTTCCTTTAGCCAAAGTGGCGACTAGGGTTATGGTGTTAGAAGATTTGAAAGAAGCCCTGAAGTTTTATGATAAAAAAAATATCGTAGAATATTCTAAAGGCGTTTATAAGCCTAAAATGCCCCATTTTGTGGCTTTAAAAGAAGCGGTTTTCCCTTTTAATAAACTTTATGGATCGGATTTGATTTTAGGGCCTGAGATGAAAAGCACCGGTGAAGTGATGGGGATTTCTAGATCTTTAGGGCTGGCTTTTTTCAAGGCTCAAACGGCTTGCTTTAACCCCATTAAAAACAAGGGGCTTATTTTTGTCTCTATTAAAGATAAGGATAAAGAAGAAGCGTGCGTTTTAATGAAGCGATTGGTTGAATTAGGTTTTGAATTGTGCGCCACAGAAGGCACGCATAAGGCTTTAGAAAAAGCCGGGGTGAAGTCTTTAAAGGTGCTTAAAATCTCTGAAGGCCGCCCCAATATCATGGATTTGATGATGAATGGGGAAATCAGCATGGCTATCAACACCAGCGATCACAAATCTCAAGATGATGCCAAACTCATTCGCGCTTCTGTGCTTAAAAACCATGTGAGTTATTTCACGACTTTAAGCGCGATAGAAGTCTTACTTTTAGCGTTAGAAGAAAGTTCTCAAAAAGACGAGTTGTTAGCCTTACAAGATTATTTGAAGTAATTTGATGGCGTTAGTGTATCTCGTTCAAAGCGATACCACTATAGGACTGCTTTCTAAAGACAGCGAAAAGCTCAACGCCTTAAAAGGCCGCCCTAAAAACCAAAGCGTTTTAATAGAAAGCACTGATTTTAGCACCCTAAAAAGCCTGGTGCGCGTGCCCAACGCGTTTAAAAACCTCATTAGAAGAAGCGCTAAAACCACTTTTATTTACCCTAACTCTAAGGCCGTTCGTGTGGTTAGGGGCAGGCATGGGGATTTTTTAAAGCGTTTTAAAACGCTCTATAGCACCTCAGCCAACCTCACCCAATGCGCTTATGATAAAGAAATCGCTTCCAGCCTCGCTGATGTGATTGTGAGCGATGAAAGGGGTTTGTTTGAAAGCGCTAGTTCTAAAATATTCAGGCTTTATAAAAATAAAAAAGTGAGAATAAGATAAAAAAGACCTTTCGCATTCTGCGCGTTTTGAAAGGGGTTTTTGTGGGATTTTTCTAAAAGTTTATCATTTGTTTATCAAAAATGGCTAGCTCTTTTAAGGTGATTGTAATATTTTTTTGATTATAATAACACCTTTATTTTTTAAGAGAAATTATTATCATATTTAGGATTTTAAGAATGAATGACAAGCGTTTTAGGAAATATTGTAGTTTTTCTATTTTTTTTGTCCTTATTAGGCATGTTTGAATTAGAGGCTAAAGAAAAGAAAAAGAAGAAAAAAAGACAGAAAGGAAAAAAGAAAAGAACGCCCAACACACTCTAGGCAAGGTTACCACTCAAGCGGCTAAAATCTTTAATTACAACAACCAGACAACCATTTCAAGTAAGGAATTAGAAAGAAGGCAAGCCAACCAAATCAGCGACATGTTTAGAAGAAACCCCAATATCAATGTGGGCGGTGGCGCGCTGATAGCGCAAAAAATTTATGTGCGCGGTATTGAAGACAGATTGGCTAGGGTTACGGTGGATGGGGCGGCGCAAATGGGCGCAAGCTATGGGCATCAAGGCAATACGATCATTGACCCTGGAATGCTCAAAAGCGTGGTGGTTACTAAGGGGGCGGCTCAAGCGAGTGCGGGGCCTATGGCTTTGATTGGAGCGATCAAAATGGAAACTAGGAGCGCGAGCGATTTTATCCCTAAAGGTAAAGACTACGCCATAAGTGGGGCTGCAACTTTTTTAACCAACTTTGGGGACAGGGAAACCATTATGGGCGCTTATCGTAACCATCATTTTGATGCACTTTTGTATTACACGCACCAAAATATTTTTTATTATCGTGATGGGGATAATGCGATGAAAAATCTTTTTGATCCTAAAGAAAATAATAAAGTTACAGCAAGCCCTAGCGAGCAAAACAATGTGATGGCTAAGATCAATGGTTATTTGAGCGATAGAGATACCTTAACGCTCAGCTATAACATGACTAGAGATAACGCTAACCGCCCTTTAAGAGCGAATTTTACAGGCACTTTTTTACCCTATTCTTGCGGTGATTTCAACGCTTTCCCTAACGAGAAAAACCCTGATGATTGCTTGTTTGAAAATGACGCCAGTTTGTTTAAAACTTATAGCGTCAATTTAGTGCATAACATGAGTTTGAATTATGAAAGAGAAGGGGGGAGCCGTTTTGGCGATCCTAAATTAAAAATCAATGGCTATACCAGCGTTAGGAATGTCCAAATTGATCCGCTTTTTAGGCCTAACGATATAGCGGCTATCATTCCTTTCACCCCAAACCCGCAGCTCTCTCAAGGTGAAGAAAATCAATGCGTGGCGCAAGGGGGCATTTATGACGCTACTAAACAAACTTGCTCCATCACTTTTAAAAGCCTTGGAGGGGGTTCTGTGGTCGCTAATAAAAATTTATTCATCATCAATTCTGGGTTTAATGCGAATGTGATCCACACCATAGATCATAAAAATGACAATCTTTTGGAATACGGGTTGAATTACCAAAACTTAACCACTTTTGATAAAGCGATCCCTAATAGCGAATTAGTCAAACCCGGCGATGCCCCTGACGCATGCTTAAGGGTTACAGGCCCCAATGATCCTAACATGAACAGGCGTTGCCAACGAAATGGCGCTACGGCGAATGTGGTTGGGGTGTATGCGCAAGCGAATTACACCTTGCACCCTAACTTTAGGGGCAGGGACTCGTTATGATGTCTATACTTTAGTGGATAAAGACTGGCAATTGCACATAACCCAAGGGTTTAGCCCTAGCGCGGCTTTAAATGTCTCGCCTTTAGAAAATTTGAATTTCAGGCTTTCTTACGCGTATGTAACCAGAGGCCCTATGCCTGGAGGCTTGGTATGGATGCGTCAAGACAATTTGCGTTATAACCGAAATTTAAAGCCAGAAATTGGGCAAAATGCGGAATTTAACACCGAATACAGCAGTCAGTATTTTGATTTTAGAGCCGCTGGTTTTGTCCAATTGATTTCTAATTACATCAACCAATTTTCTTCAACGCTTTTTGTAACCAACTTGCCCGCACAAGATATTATTTATGTGCCTGGTTATGAAGTTTCAGGGACAGCTAAATACAAGGGCTTTTCTTTAGGCTTGAGCGTGGCGCGATCATGGCCTTCTTTAAAAGGGCGTTTGATCGCTGATGTGTATGAATTGGCGGCTACGACCGGCAATGTGTTTATTTTAACGGCAAGCTATACAATCCCACGCACCGGCCTTAGCATCACTTGGCTTTCACGCTTTGTTACGGATTTGAGTTATTGCTCTTATAGCCCTTATCGTAACGGCCCTATGGATATTGACAGACGGCCTAGCAATTGCTCTAAAACGCCCGGGATTTTTCATGTGCATAAGCCCGGCTATGGGGTGAGCAGTTTCTTTATCACTTATAAGCCTACTTATAAAAAACTCAAATGGTTGAGCCTGAATGCTGTGTTTAACAATGTTTTTAACCAACAATATATTGATCAAGCAAGCCCAGTAATGAGCCCTGATGAACCCAATCAAGACAAATACGCAAGGGGCATGGCAGAGCCTGGCTTTAACGCTAGATTTGAAATTTCTTATAAGTTTTAATAATGGAGCTAAAAATGAGGATTTCATGGGTAGCGAGTCTAATCAAAAATAAAACATTCTTTAGAAGTAACAAATGTATGATTTTAATCCTTTAATTTTAAACTAATTTACAATGAAGGGTTATTTTCTGTAAAATAGGGTTGTGGGTTTTAATTAATATTTTAACTTCATGCTATTTTTTTTTTTTGATTATAATTATAATCTCAACAAAAAAGATCATACAATTAAAATTAGGGAGAGTTTAGTGAGGCAAGAAAAGTATTTTTTGACTTCTTCTTTATCGCTTTTATCGTTTTTATTATGTCCTGTAGAAGCTTTTGACTATCGGTTTAGTGGTCGTGTGGAGAACTTTTCTAAGATTGGTTTTAACAATTCTCAAATCAATACCAAAAAAGGGATTTATCCTACTGAAAGTTTTATAGATATTGTTACTTTAGCGCAAGTCAAAGTCAATTTACTCCCTAAAGGCACCGAAAACCACAGGCTCTCTGTCTCTTTGGGTGGGGCGATTGCAGCCATTCCTTACGATAAGACTAAGTATTATATTAACCAGGCTAACGGGAAGGTTTTTGGCTCTATTGTGGAGAATTTCATTGGGGGCTATCATGGATACTTTTTTAATAAGTATCTTGGCCCTGCTTATGCAGGGACTTCTCAATCAGCGAGCTATCATGCAAGGCCTTATGTGGTGGATACCGCTTTTTTGCAATACGATTACAAAGATGTTTTTGGGTTTAAAGCGGGGCGTTATGAAGCGAATATTGATTTTATGAGCGGATCGAATCAAGGGTGGGAAGTGTATTATCAGCCCTATAAGACTGAAACGCAAAGGTTAAGGTTTTGGTGGTGGAGTTCTTTTGGGAGAGGTTTGGCGTTCAACTCTTGGATTTATGAGTTTTTTGCGACGGTGCCTTATTTGAAAAAGGGAGGCAACCCTAATAACAGCAATGATTTCATCAATTATGGTTGGCATGGGATCACCACGACTTATTCTTATAAAGGTTTAGATGCTCAATTTTTTTATTATTTTGCGCCTAAGACTTATAACGCTCCCGGTTTTAAGCTGGTTTATGACACGAATAGGAATTTTGAAAATGTAGGCTTTCGTTCTCAAAGCATGATCATGACGACTTTCCCTTTATATTATAGGGGGTGGTATAACCCAGAGACAAACACTTATAGTTTAGAAGACAGCACGCCCCATGGCTCGTTGTTGGGGAGGAATGGCGTTACTTTAAATATCCGCCAGGTTTTTTGGTGGGATAATTTCAACTGGTCCATTGGCTTTTATAACACCTTTGGCAATTCAGACGCTTTTTTAGGCTCTCACACGATGCCAAGGGGTAATAACACTTCCTATATCGCTAATGAAATCTCAGTAACGACCAGGCATGCTGGAATGATTGGCTATGATTTTTGGGATAATACGGCTTATGATGGGCTGGCTGATGCGATCACTAACGCTAACACTTTCACTTTCTACACTTCTGTTGGAGGGATCCATAAGCGTTTTGCATGGCATGTTTTTGGGCGCGTCTCTCATGCGAATAAAAATGCGCTAGGGCAAGTGGGGAGGGCTAATGAATATTCCGTGCAATTCAATGCGAGCTATGCGTTCACTGAATCGGTTCTCCTTAACTTTAGGATCACTTATTATGGGGCTAGGATCAATAAAGGGTATCAAGCAGGGTATTTTGGAGCGCCCAAATTCAATAACCCTGATGGCGATTTTAGCGCTAATTACCAAGACAGAAGTTACATGATGACCAACCTCACGCTGAAGTTTTGATTTTCAATCGCAGCAAGTTAAAAACACTCCAAGGCATTTTTTAAAAAGTATAAAAGACTTTGCACAAAGCTAGTTTCTTAAAAGCGCCCAAACGCTAAAGACGATTGGGTTTGTTGGGGGAGAGTTTGGTTCTTGTTCTGTGTGCCTAATGGATTTTACAGAATTTGATCTCCAACGCATTCCCTCTATCATATCTTATAAAGGCGTAACTTTGCGCGCTTCCTACACTAAATACAAATGCATGGGGGTGTTATACTGCAAATTAGCGGCATTCACCCCAAACACTAAAGATGTTTAGGATTTCTGCTTGGGGGTTTTAAAAGCGGTTTTCTTGGGTTAGGGGGGATTTAAGTTTTTGGGGGGGTTTCAAAATACTTCCTATCCCCTTAAAAAATGGGTTTTACCATAAAATTTAAAACTATAAAACAAAGTTTTAAACCATAGAAATCCTAAACGCCTTTAGCGTTTGATCACCTTTACTATTAAAGCCGTTCTTGGGGGATAATCTCAATATTTGACAGCATTTGATAAAGATTTTGGGTTGTTTTTCTAAGTATAAAAATTTTGAAGCGCTAAAGCTTTTTAAAAGTTTTTAATCAAGCGTTTTAAAATCTCAATAAGCCTTGAGCGTTAAGCTTTTTGTGAATGTTAGCTTTTAATCAAGCGTTCTTAGGGGGTCAATTCCATTATTTGACTATTGGATAAGGGTTTTGGGTTTGTTTTTAAAGTGGGGGTTAAAGGGTTAAATCAAGGCCTATAAAAGGCCTTGAGTTTTTTTAGAAGGCGTAGCCATAGACCCAATACACGCTATAAGGGCGGAAGTATTTCACTTCAGCACCGCCAGCTTTATAGTAAGTGTTGTAAATCGTAGGGATTTGCACACCGATTTCTATAGAATGCTGGTTGTGGCTTTTCAAGTCTTTTTTCAAGATACCAAAGTTCATGCGTAAGCCCACATCAAACAAGAATTGGAATTTCGTCGCTGTAGGTCTGCTCGCAAGTTGAGGGCTGTTTCTTAGCGTGCTGATATAAGTATCCCCTGCGAGTTGGATCCCCCCAAAGAAGCCCGCATTAAGACTCCTACTGCCAAAAGAGCGGCTAAACACATTGTAAAGCACATCAGTCCCCACCCCATAAGTGAGCAAATTGACTTGATTGTAAGTAGGGCCATTACCCACGCCCGCGCCATTATAGCTGAAGAAGCCGTAGTAGCGTAAGCCCACATTCTTGTTTTCCCCAAAGAATTGCTTATAACCGATTTTAGTGATAAACCCGTTAAACGCATTCACTTGAGAGCTGTTGCCGGCAGCGAAATTCCCAAGCCATGGGTTGGCTTTAAGCTCGTTATTCAAAGCGGTAACTTTAGCCAAAGTGTTTGTGGTGTTGTTTAACAGCTGGGTAGAGTGCGTTTGATCAATATTCCCACCATAGCTCACTTGATAGCCGGTTGAATTGCTGATGTTAGCGTTGTTGGCTAGCGTTAAAGCGTTTTGAGAATTATTGACGATGTTTTGCACTAAGCTAGTGAACTCCTTAGCGCTCAAATCATTCCCAGCGTTAGCGGAGTTGAAGACATGTTGGGCTAAAGCGGCGTCCAAAAACGCTTGTGCAGCCCCGCTATCACCGCTTGGTCCCATAGTGATTGAAGCTTGCTTTAAAACATAAGCGATTTGTTGGGCGGTAACCCCATTCCCATAAGCTTGATTGGTGTGATTTTGAAAGATCCCACCCGCTTGGTTGTTGGCGTTTAAGAAGGAGTTCATGTAAGTCAAATAAACGCTAGCGGTGTTAAGCTCACTGAGTTGGTTGGAAAGGTTTTGGCTCGTGGTGTTGTTGTTGCCTTGGAAGATATTCTTGCTGATGTCTTGACTCAAAGTTTTGATAGAGCTAACCATTTCGTTATAAAGAGCCAGGTTACCTTGGAAACAAGGGCTATTGTTAGTAGTAGCGGCTACGGTCGCACCACTAGAGGCTGTGCCGTTACTACCACATTGTTGAACACTACTGGTATTCAAAGTAGGATACAAATCAATCAAATTGCCCAATTGGTTCATAAAGAGATTGCCCAAAGTCCCGGCGACATTGCCTCCTGTGCCTGCAATATTGATATTGGTGTTGTTTGTCGTGGTAGAGTTTAACAGGCCTGCTAATTCTTCGGCTTTGATTTTACCTGGGTTTTTCACTTGTTGGACCACCTGACCTAATTCATACCCAAAGGTCATAAAGCCCCCATCTTCTTCAGCGCCCACTGGATTAAAGCTCAAGCTTAACGCTAGGCTTAAAGGGGCTAAGAATCTTACTTTTTGAGATTGTGTCATTAAATTTTCCTTAATCATTTTGAATGGCTTTAAATTTTGTTTCATGTTTGTCTCTTCCCCCCTTTCTTAGAATGAATACCCATAAGACCAATAAACGCTATAAGGACGGAAATACTTCACGGTAGTCCCTGCGGATTTGTAATAAGTGTTATAAATCGTAGGCACCACTACGCCAAATTCCACCGTGTGCTGGTTGTGGCGGTTGGATTTCCCGTCCAACTTACCGAAGTTCATCCTCATACCGAAGTCAAAGAGAAACTGGAAGTGCGTGTTATTGATTTTCCCATGCAATTTCACATTGGGGTCATCTCTGAGCGTGGATTGGACGGTCTCACCGGCTAATTGGATACCGCTAAAAAAGCCCATATCCACAGAGCGGTTTTGATACGAACGGCTAAAGATATTATACAACACGTCTGTTCCCACCCCATAAGTGTATAACCCTACGCTATTTTGAGTGGATCTAAAGCCCACGCTCGCTCCGTTATAAGAAAAGAAACCATAATAGCGCAAACCGATATTCCTTTTCTTCCCGAAGAATTGCTTATAGCCTATTTTGGTGTAAAACCCGTTCAAAATATTCGTTGAACGGCTGTTCCCGGCTCTGAATTGGGGCAAGTAAGGCATGCTTTTTACCTGATTGTTGAGCGCATTGATCTTATCCAAAGTTACTTGCGCGTTATAAAGAGCGTTAGGGAGCTGACTGGCACGCCCTTGCACAGCGTTAGCTTGGTTGGAGTTTATCCCAGCGCCATTAACCGCGCTCCCGCTAATGGTGTTTTTAGTGAGCTCGTTATAAACCGCTTGAGATTGATCAATAATGCCTTGCACCAAACCTGTAAAAGCGGCCGAATTGAATTCCTTATTCCCAATGTTAGCAGCTACGGCAGAGTTGAAAGCTTCTAAGAGCAATTCATCTTGCTTGAGCAAGTTCGCTGCGTTATTTAAGATATTTTGTTGGCCTTGAAGGTATTGGATGGCTTGTTGAGAGTAAGTTTGACCATCTGAACCAGTCGCACCACTAGTTCCACTAGTTCCACTAGTTCCATTCTTATTCTCTAAAGCCTTATTCATCGCATTAAAAAACACATTCCCCGCATTCAAGTAGGTGAGCTGTTGTTGCATGTTGGGGAAATTGGTGTTCGTGCCGTAGTTGGTCTGGCTGCCGATCGTGCTTAAAATCCTGTCAGTCAAGCTAGGGAGCCAGTAATAGCCCGCAGCGGTGCAAGCGCTTTGAGTGTTAAGAGATGTGCCACCGGCTGTCCCTGCAGCCGCGCAAGTCCCATTGCCTACCGCGCCTTGTAAAAGAGCGTTCGCAGCCACATCACTACCATTGAGCTTCTCTGGATAAGCCCCTAAAAGCGAATAAAGGTATTGAGAGAAAGCGTTACTCAACGCCCCTGCGACATTGCCTCCGGTGTTGTTGTTGAGAATGTTGTTCGTAACATCAGCGTTAAGCTCTCTGGCGAGTTCGTCCCTTTTAGTGCCACCTGGGTTTTGGACATCTTGCATGACTTGCCCGAGCTGATAACCGACGGTAAAAAACCCTCCATCATCTTCTGCATAACTTATGCTAGCGCAAAGGGCTAGACTAAGAAACAGCGTTCTATTTTTCTTTGTCATAATTTTCCTTATCAATGGGATGCTCCTTGATTGAAGTTTAAATTTAGGATTTAGTTACATCAAAGCTTGCAAATAGTGTTTAGTAATACAAATTATTAGATGTAATTGTGATATTCTCACATAATAAAAATTAAACTAACCTTAAAAATCCCCTTACAAACCCCTTATAAAGGAAATAAAGTTACAGCAATTGGAGCGTTTTTTAACAAAAAAAAAAAAACGGGATTTCATAGGGGATTAGCCTTAAATTTTAGGGGTTTTTAAAAACGCTTTTTGGCATTCTTTGGTTTTTTAAACTATAATCACGCCAACGCAAATAGTCATTTTAAGTTATCTCTTTTGTTGCGGGTATTTGGAGCATGTTAGGGTCTAATAGTGGGTGGTTACCCCAATAAGGAGATAACCAACTATGAAATCACTATTAGTAATCATAGTTTTAATGGCCATCGCAACGCCATTATACTAAAATTTTGGCTCTAGCGCAAGCTTAAAATCTATGGTTGCTAGCGTTTTAAACAAACAATACAAAAACCAATTTTATTTTGAATCGGGTTTCAAAAGCCCCGCTTCATACAAAAACACCGAAGGCTTATGCTCTTTAGGTTTGGCGTTTTCTCTCAATTCGTTTTTCGCATAAGAAAGCCATAAATTTTCCTTAGCCCTTGTGATAGCGACATAAAAAAGCCGCCGCTCTTCTTCAATGCCCCCACCGGTATTCATGAGCTTGTGGTTAGGGAAACGCCCCTCCATTAAATCTATAATATAAACATCTTTAAATTCTAAGCCTTTAGAAGCATGCACGCTCAATAGATTCACGCCCTCACCTTGCGTGGCTTCACTAGATCCTATTAAAGTGCCGTTTAAAAAACGCCCTAAATTTTGGTAATTTTTCGCTAAAGAACTCAGCAAGTCCATTTTTTCATTGAAGCGTTTTTGCACTTGGAGTTTTTTAAATTCGTTATAAGAGCCGTCCTTATTTTTGGATCGCTCTTTTAAAAGGCGTGTTTTAAAGGTTTGAAAAAATACGCTTTCTAGAATGTGTTTGATTAAAGCGCTAGGGGAATGAGTAGGGGCTTTGGTATAAAGAGTGAAAAAATCGCTCAGCATTTTAGCCCCATTGAGTGAGATTTTAGGGTGCATCAATACTGGGTGCGAATGAAACGCCTTATCTATCACGCTATTAAACCTTGAGCTGTTTTCTAAAGCAAAAATTTCTTCAAAAAGCCCCATAGAGGTGATTTCTTTTTTCTTCGTGTAAATTTTGGCTTCTTTGCTTGGGTGGGTTAGGGCTAGTTTGAGATCGCCATTGCCTAAAAGCATCAAAGCTTCATGAATGTCTTTAGCGGTGTTAGAGCCAATATCGCTGATATAGCTTAAAATGTGAATCGCTGCCATAATGTCTTTAGGGTTAAAGATGAGCGCGCAAATGTCTAACGCTAACGCCACTTCTTTGGATTCAAAAAAGCCCGCACTCCCTTTTCGTTTGCTTGGCACGTTGTGGGATCTTAAAGCGGCTTCTAATTGATCCGCGCTGGCGTTATTCCTAAAAATCACCGCCACTTCTTTAAAATCCTTCCGCATGACAATGCGTTTAGCGATGTCTTGGCATTGCGCGATATTGTCGTTGTAATTTAAAAGCGTGGGTTTATTGAATTTCCCTGATTTCACCACTTCTAAATTTTTAGGGTAAATGCGCTCGTTGCGCTGTATCACTTGATTAGCGAGATCTAAAATCTCTTTAGAAGAGCGGTAGTTTTTAGTGAGCGTGAAAACCTGGGCGTTTTTGTATTTTTGAGTGAAATTAGAAATGATAGAAATATCCGCCCCATTAAAAGCGTAAATGCTCTGATCGTAATCGCCCACACAAAACAAACTGGGAGGGTTGATAGCGTCTAAAATGGATTCCTGTAAAGGGTTAGTGTCTTGAAATTCATCGCAAAGCACTTCTTTATAAGGGCTAGATCTTTCTAGCATCGCTTTTTTAAATAACAGCAGCAAGTCGTTATAGTCAATATAATTATGCTTTTTTTTAGTGTTTTCAAATTCGTCTAAAATGTTTTCATAAAGGGCGGCGTATGGCGTGTGTTCAGGGTTTTTAGTAGAAAGCCATGTGCTAAAATCTTCTTGTTTTAGAGCGTTAGTGTAAAGAGAATAAAGGGCGTAGAGATGCTGCGAAGTGTAGGGCTTTTTATCGTCATCTATGGCGTTTTTAGTGTCCACAATGCTTTCTAAAAGTTTTCTCAATTCTTTAGGTTGCTTTAGGCTTAAGTTTGGGTAATGCTCTTTTAAATAGCGATACGCTACCGCATGGAAAGTGCCCGCTTCAATTTTGGAGCTTGATTTAAAATATTTAGCCACCCTGGCGATCATTTCATTACTCGCTTTATTGGTGAAAGTCAAAAGCAAGATTTCTTCAGGCTTGATGCCGTTATCAAGCAAGTATAAAATGCGCCCCACAATGGTAGAAGTCTTTCCTGTGCCAGCGCTTGCAATCACTAAATTATACCCTTGTAAAGCCTTGGCCGCTTTTCGTTGCTCAGGGTTTAATTGCAAAGTTTCTAACAAGTTTTATCCTAATTGAAAAAGTCTTTAGGCAAAAGCGCGTTTTCTAAAGAGCGTTGCGAAAACAAAAAACGCCCATCGCACACAAAGCCCAATTCTTGCCAGTTGATAGCGTTGAGTTTGTCGCAGAGGTTTTGTAAGTCCAAGTTTTGGTTATAAGGGAATAGCGCTAAAATAGAGCCGTCATAATTAGGGCATTGGTGGATGAAAAAGGGGTTTTTTTGGCGCGTTTTGGCGTTGACATAAATGCGTTTTTTAGGGGATACGTGATGCATTCTCCCCCATTCAAACCAATTATTTTCATTGAATTTTTTAATCTTTCTTTGCATCAAGCTATCTTTATGCTGGAGTAAATAATCATTAGGCTCATTGACAAAAACCATTTTTTCTAAAACATTGGTTCTTTTGGTGATTGAGGTGACAAATTCTAAATTCCCGTATTTTTCATTTTTAAAAATCTTATCGCACCCGCTCACTGCCCCCACTTTAACCTTAAAAACCTCGCTTAATTTTTGCGTGTAAGATTGGTTGAGGAAATACAAAATGCCTTTTTTGCACAAAAATTGCAAACCATCGTTGGTGATTCTACTGAAATTGCCCTTACAAAAACGAAAAATCACGCAATTAGGCATGGCGTTTGGGAAAATCTTTTGATCGCCTAATTCAAAAAAATGCGTTATTGCGCCTTCTTTGTAAATCCATTCGTTTAATTTCACGCTAGAAGTGGATTTTAAAAAATCCCTTGGGGTGATGAAAATCAATTCGCCTTGAGGTTTTAAATGCCTGATCGCTTTTTCTATGAAAAACAAGTAGAGATTACTCCTTTCATCAAAAAGGCTGTAATGGAGTTTTTCTTTGGTGCTTGGTGCAATATCCTTATGCTTGACATAGGGCGGGTTGCCAATAATGGTGTCAAATTGATTTTCTAAAGGGTAGTCAAAAAAGTCCATGCAAAGGGCATTTTTAGGGCAGATTTTAGGATCGATTTCAATCCCTACGGCCTTTTTTAAGCGCTTTAAAAAACTCCCATCGCCCGCGCTTGGCTCTAAAACACTCCCATGATTGTGCTTGAGAGTGAGCATGAAATCCACTATATTTTTAGGGGTGAAAACCTGCCCTAAGGTTTTAATGTCTAAATTATTCAAAAAATTCTCCAAAAACTTCTCTTAATAAATATTAGCCCTTAGAGTTACACTTTTGGCTAAAGCGCTTAAGATGAAGTTTTTACTTTCTGTAAAGTTTCTTTGAGCGATTTCTCTGTTGTTATCCCACTTGCATTGAAAGGGCAAGTTATTGCCATTTGGCTGAAGAGTTTGAATGCCTTTTAAGGAATTGATAAAAATATCTTTAGGATCGTTTTTGTTGATAATCAAAAAATAATAGTCTCTATTGGTGTTTTTGCCTAAGTCTTTATGCAGTTCTTGAAAGTATTTTTCCCATGCAATTTCGTTATTAAATTCCGGTAATAAGCCACACAACGCATAATAAATCCCTAATTTACCATTAAGATTGTCAGCGGTTTTTGTGGTGGTGGTTTTAATATTAACAGGATAAAAAATATCGTTTTCTTCAAAACTAAAATCCCACCACTCTCTGGCTTTTGGTAGTTGGATAGGAAAATAATCCTTAATGGTGTTTAAAATTTCTTCTTCATTGACAGATGGATTTAAGCGCCCATCCTGTAAGGGTTGGGACAAATGATAAGGGTTTGTTTTTAAAAATTCTGCAATTTCATTAAGCTGTGTGGGTATCATTAAATATCCTTATTAAAAAGGGTATTTTACCACACTCCTTATTTTAGCCCCTTATTTTTTCAAGCTAATGGCTTCTTTAATCATGTCATCGCCCGCGCCAAAGGCCCTAGCGTTCATGGAATAGCCTCTTTGCATTAAAATGAGGTTGGTTAGGGCGTTCCCGGCATTCACGTTGCTCGTTTCTAAATATTTATGCCTGATTTTCCCAAACTTGAGCTTGCCCTCTTCGTCCCACCCTAAAATGGGGTTACCGCTTAGGGGTCTGTTTTCGCCATTAATGGTGCCTTCTTGCATTTCATAGAGGTTACCGCCGATTTTCCTTAAGCCTTGATCGTTAGTGAAAGCTAAAATACCGATGCGAGCGACCGGCTCTACCACTCCGTTACTAAAGGCTAGAGAAATCACGCCATTTTCTTCAATGCGCATGTCTCTAAAAATACCCCTAGGCTTGCCGTCTTGACTCGCTTCTAAGAGTTTAGAGTCTTGGTAAGACAAATCGCTAGAATCATGGTTTTCGCTCTTATCTAGTGAATAGGTGAGCTTATTGCCCTTAAAATCCAAAGTCATGGGGGCGGATTTCATTTTGTGCGTGGCTGAATCAAAGCCGACAATTTCCCAAGTGGGATCATTGATGGGGGTTTTGTTTTTGGGATCTGCGATGTAGCTTTTCACTTCCCAAGTTTGGTTTTTCCTTTTACTCGTGGGGCTTGATGTGGGATCGTTGGAATTGGTCATGTAATATTCGCTTTGGAGCAAGTATTTATCCCCGGCCTTGTCATAAATATCCACTTCTGTGCTATAATAAGGGATTTTAATCGCTACTGAATCCCTGCTAATGCCCTTTTTTAGTTCCATTCCGTCCGCTTTCAAGCCCAATTTATCCGCAATGCCCCCACTCAAGCTAAAGGTGATAGGCGTTTCGCTAGGATTAGCGATCTCTAATAAAAGGGGGGGGCTTTTGGCGTCTTTTTCGCTTTTGATGAGGTTTAAGTCTAGCCCGGTTTTTTCTTTAAGGAGTTTTTGCAAATCGCCTAAAGTTTTGAATTGGTTTTCGCCTTTTTCAGCGTCCCCATAAGTGAAAACAAAATCCTCTTTTTTGCCATCTTCTTTTTGGATACTGATGTTTAACTTACGATTAGTGATCGCGTCTATGGGCTCGTTATCGTCATTCGCTAAAGCGTTAATATCCTGGTTTAAAAAACGCTCCTTAATAATCTCGCCCTTGTCGTTTAAGAAAAAATCTTGCACGCCTTTTAAATGGTCTTTAGGGTTTAAATTCACGCTGATACCCACTTTCGTGCTAAGCACCGGCTGGTAAGTCAAATCTTGGGGGATTTGTAAGGGCGAAAGGGTGTTGCCATGCAATTTTTCAATGTCTTCATCTCTGGCGGTGGAATTGAGCGTGCCGTCTTTGATTTTTTTCAAATCAATGCCATAGACATAATAGCCCTCAGGGGTTACTAAATAACCGTCAGCGTCTCGTGCGAAATTACCGGCGCGGGTTAGAAAATTATCCTGTTTTTTGCTAAAGCCGTCTTTATTAATGGTCATTTCCCCATTTTTATTGGGCCCTATCACAAACCAGCCCTTGCCTTGATACGCCATATGGAATTCCCCCTCGCTTGGCATGTATTCCCCATCTTTATTAGAAAGGACATTGCCTGAGCCTGTAACGCCGTAATTTCGGTCGTTAGCCACAACGGATTTGGCGTTCAAAGCGTCTAGATGCGAAGAAAACAAGGTTTTAAATTCCGGATCATTGGAGCGATAGCCTAAAGTATTGACATTGGCGATATTATTTGAAAGGCTGTCAATACCAAACTGGTGGGTCTTAATCCCGCTATAAGCGTTTAATAAGGTGTCGTTCATGCTGTCTCTTTAGGGGAGGTTTGGGGTTTTTGATCAAGAGATTTTTGATCAGAGAGTTTCTGTTCAATCGGTTTTTGATCTAGCGGCTTTTGTTCAGAGATTTTCTGTTCAAGCGGTTTTTGATCAGAGAGTTTTTGATCAATCGGTTTCTGTTCAATGGGTTTTTGTTCAGAGATTTTCTGTTCAAGGGCTTTCTGTTCAATGGGTTTTTGAGGCTTCTGATCCGAGAGTTTTTGGGGTTTTTGTTCAATCGGTTTTTGATCCGGCTTGTAAAACTCTATCGCGCTGTCTATGGGTAAAATCATTTCGCCCATTCTTAGCATGGGCTTGCCTTTATCAAAAACCACGCTTTCCACTTCGCCCCTACCAATGCGCGTTTGCAAATACTGCTTGCTGTGAGAATCTAAATTGTATTCAGCCTTGATTTTATAATTGCCTTTAGGGACTTTTTCGCCCTTTTCGTTTGTGCCGTCCCATTCAAAATTGATATACCCCTTTTGCCCGTTATAATCTTTTAAAGGAATCGTTTTGACTAATTCATTGTTTTCATTCAGGATTTGAATCGCTGGCACTCCTTTAGAAGCGTCAATTTTTTCATCAAAAAAGAGCGAAAAAGAAAGCTTGTTGTTGCCGTCAAAATTCGCCCCGCTCACATCGGTTTCAGCGATTTTGCCTATCATGCTCACCGAATTAAGGGCCGTTACTTCCCTTAAAGCGTTATTCGCTTTCAAGCTATCGTCCATGCCCTTATTCAGGTTTTCCATAGTGTCTTTTAAAGCGCCTTGAAAGTCTTTTAAAGACTCGTTAGTTTCTTTATTGGATTTCATGGCACTGGCGACTTCTTGCATGGTTTTTTTGTTTTCTTCTTGCATTTCCACTTGCGTGAGCTGCGCGGTTTGGGTGATGATCTTATCCGTTTCCATAGGAGCGGTGGGGTCTTGATTTTTCAATTGCTCTAAAAAGAGTTTCATGAAAGCGTTTTTATCCAACCCGTTAGCGATGGTGGGCTGTTCTTTTTTCCTTTCTTGTGCGGCTTTAGCTCCTGTAACTTCTGCTAAATCAATGGCCATGATCTCTTCCTTGTTAAAGATGTCTTATTATAGAGCAAACTTGCTTAAAATCACGCATAAAGAGTGATTTGCATGCTCGTTTCTTGGTTTTCATGGTCTGTATTCTCTTGGTAGCTTTTTAGGGCGTTTTCTTTTAAGGGGCTTGATTCTTGCTCTTTGAATAGCTCTCTTAGTTGCTCTTTGGGTTGCTCTTTGGAAGAATCTTGTGAAAAGTTCAAATCCACCCCTTCAAAACCTAAAGCGTTCAGGCTGTTTTTAAGATCTTGTTGGTTGTCCAAAAAGGTTTGCAAGCTGTTGTTGTGAGAAATCACGCTCACTTTAAGGTTTTTACCCACTTTTTGAATAATCACTTCAACCTTGCCCAATTCCTTAGGGAATAAATCCATAGAGATCCTACTCATGGGGGGTTTGTATTCTTGGATTTCTTGCTTTAATTGCTGGGTGAAATGCCTGATCGTCTCTTTAGGGGTAACGCTTTTATTCTCGCTTGTCTTATCGCTAGCTTGGGCGTTTTGTGCGCTTTGAGCGCTGTTACTAGATTCTTTAGTTTTTTCTTTATTTTCGCTTATTTCTTGAGTTTTTTCTTCTTTTTCTAGGGGCGTTGGAATATTATCGTTAGGGGGAGGGTTAGCTCCTATTAAAGGCATTAAAGGGGGCGTTTTAAGAGGGATTTTAGGGGCATTTTCTGGCACTATGCTTGGGGCTGTAGTTTGGGCTTTAGTTTGGGTTTTTTCTGACTTTTTTTTAGAAAGCGTTTTATCCCTTTTAATAGCGTTCATTTGTAAAGCTTCCTTTAAAGGGGGCGTTTTTTTTTCGTTATTAGGGGGGTTTGCGTGTTCTTTATTGTGCGATTCTTTTTTTTCTAAAGATTGCAAAACGCTAGAAAGGTTGGCGGTGTTTTTAGCGTCGTTCTTTGCAAGGGTGTGGTTAATGCTCGTTTGCGTTGTTTTTAAAGCAAGATGATCGCTCGCATTTAAGGGGGTTTTATTTTCTGGGGTCGTGGCCGCTTGAATGTTGCTAGCGTTTAAGTCATGTTTTTGGCTGAGCGTTTGGATGTCTTTAAGGGTTTTTGACTCTTTAGCGTTATGGGTTGGGGTGGTGGGGTTTTTGATAGCGTTATTAGCGCGATTAGTGGGGGTTATAGGGTTTTTATTAGGCAAGTTTGTTTGATGAGCGCTAGAAGTAACTTCGTTAGGCTTTTTTTCATTCTTGTTTAAAGTTTCGTTAGGGGTTTTGGGGTTAGTTTCATTAGCCTCATGGGTCTCATGTTGAGCTTCATGCGAGGCGGTGGTTTTTTTGTGGTTGAGCCAATCTTTTAAGGTAGGGGCTTGTTGGCTTTTAGCGATTTCTTTAGGAGTTTGAACATGTGGGGTAGGGGTTTTTTCAAGCGTTTTAGCGTCCTCTTTAGCGTTTTTAGGCGTGGCTTTTAAAGCGTTAGGATTTGGCGATTCTTTAGGGGCGGTTTTGTCTTTAGAGATCTTTTGGTTCAAGATCTTACTGAAATCCTTTGATGCGCTTTTAGGGGCGTTTTTGGTGTCTTCGTTTTTCGCTCCGCTATTTATTAAAGTGCTTGCATTGGCGTTTGCGTTGGTGTGAATGGGATTAATAGGAGATGGCATGATTATCCTTTAAAACAACTCTTTTATTTTACATGGTTGGAGTTAAGCAAAAAGAGTTCCTTAAAGAGCGTTTTTTTAAAACTATGGTTTCGTTTAGGTTTAATTAAATTTTGCTACAATTAAATAAAAACGATAATTTTAGGGAAATTGGCATGCAGGGTTTATGGATTTACCCAGAGGATACCGAAGTTTTAGGGGCTGCTTGTAAGAGCCTTTTAAAAGCGCTAAAGCCTTGTTATCAAAAAATCGCCTTGTTTTCGCCCATTAGTGGGGGGTGTGAGGGCTTTTGGGAGTGCGAGAGCTTGAACTCTTTAGAGTTTCATAGTGCCATAGACAAACAAAAGGCTTTAGAGCTTGTAAGCACTGCTCAAGAAGAGTTACTATTTGAAACGATTCTCAAACGCTATGATGAATTACAAACCACGCATGATTTTGTGGTTTGCTTGGGGTATGCACCGAAGTTTTTCTTAAACGCTCTTTTAGATTTAAACACCACTTTAGCCAAGCATTTAAACGCTCCTGTGGTGGCTGTTGCGCAAACGAGTTTGGAATATTTGAAAGCCATGCATTCTTATATTCTCAAAAAAGAATCCCCTTTCGCTGTAGGGTTATTTGCGGGCGAAATGCTTGAAAAACCACATTTTTTGAGCGCGTCTCTTTGCAAGCAACAATGCGAATTAGAAGCGAGCGTAGTTGAAAGCGTGTTGCAAACAAAAAGCGAGATTATTACCCCTTTAGCCTTTCAAAGGAGCTTGGAAAAAAAGGCTAAAAAACAGATTAAAAAAGTGGTTTTACCAGAGAGCGAAGATGAAAGGATCTTAAAAGCCGTGCATCGTTTGAACGCTATGGGCACAGTAGGATTGATTTTATTAGGCGATAAAGAGATTATTAATTCCCAAGCGAAAAATTTGAACTTGAATTTAGAAAATGTAGAAATCATTGATCCCAACACTTCTCATTATAGAGAAGAATTCGCTAATCATTTGTATGAATTGCGAAAATCAAAGGGATTGAGTGAGCAAGAAGCTAAGCAATTAGTGTTGGATAAGACTTATTTTGCGACCATGCTCGTGCATTTAGGATACGTGCATGCCATGGTTTCTGGGGTGAATCACAGCTGAGACCATTAGACCCGCTTTACAAATCATTAAAACAAAGCCTGGCGTGAGTTTGGTTTCAAGCGTGTTTTTAATGTGTTTGGACACTCAAGTGTTGGTTTTTGGGGATTGCGCGATTATCCCTAACCCTAGCTCTAAAGAATTAGCTGAGATCGCTACCACTTCCGCACAAACAGCGAAGCAATTCAATATCGCGCCTAAAGTGGCCTTGCTTTCTTATGCGACAGGCAATTCCGCTCAAGGCGAAATGATAGACAAAATCAACGAAGCTAGAGAAATCGCTCAAAAGTTAGATCCAAAATTAGAAATTGATGGTCCTTTACAATTTGACGCTTCCATAAGATAAAGGCGTAGCGAAGAAAAAGATGCCTAACAGCCAAGTGGCCGGGCAAGCTAGCGTTTTTATTTTCCCGGATTTAAACGCCGGGAATATCGCTTACAAGGCGGTGCAACGGAGCGCTAAAGCCGTGGCGATAGGGCCTATCTTACAAGGCTTGAACAAGCCCATTAACGATTTGAGTAGGGGCGCTTTAGTGGAAGATATTGTTAACACCGTTTTGATTAGCGCCCTTCAAGTGCAAGATTATTGATAGGAGAAATGATGGAAATTTTAGTTTTGAATCTGGGCAGTTCGTCTATTAAGTTTAAGTTGTTTGACATGAAAGAAAACAAGCCCTTAGCAAGCGGTTTAGCTGAAAAAATCGGCGAAGAAATAGGGCAGTTGAAAATCAAATCGCATTTGCACCATAACGATCAAGAGCTTAAAGAAAAGCTTGTGATTAAAGATCATGCGAGCGGGCTTTTAATGATTCGTGAGAGTTTGACGAAAATGGGGATCATCAAAGATTTCAATCAAATTGACGCTATAGGGCATCGTGTGGTTCAAGGGGGGATAAATTCCATGCCCCAGTTCTAGTGGATGAAAAAGTCATGCAAGAAATTGGCAATCTTTCTATTTTAGCCCCCTTACACAATCCGGCGAATTTGGCCGGTATTGAATTTGTCCAAAAAGCGCACCCCCATATCCCTCAAATCGCTGTTTTTGACACCGCATTCCATGCCACTATGCCCAGTTACGCTTACATGTATGCGTTACCTTATGAATTGTATGAAAAGTATCAAATCCGCCGTTATGGTTTCCATGGGACTTCACACCATTATGTGGTCAAAGAAGCGGCGAAATTTTTGAATATCGCTTATGAGGAATTTAACGCGATCAGTTTGCATTTAGGGAACGGCTCAAGCGCAGCCGCCATTCAAAAGGGTAAAAGCGTGGACACTTCTATGGGGCTAACCCCACTAGAAGGCTTGATTATGGGCACAAGGTGTGGGGATATTGACCCCACTGTCGTGGAATATACTGCGCAATGCGCGAATAAGAGCTTAGAAGAAGTGATGAAAATTTTAAATTATGAAAGCGGCTTGAAAGGCATTTGTGGGGATAATGAGAAACATAGAAGCCAGAAAAGAAAAAGGCGATAAAGAAGCCAAGCTCGCTTTTGAAATGTGCGCTTATCGCATTAAAAAGTATATCGGGGCTTACATGGTAGTCTTAAAAAAAGTAGATGCGATCCTCTTTACAGGGGGATTAGGGGAAAATTATTCGGCTTTAAGAGAGAGCGTGTGCGAGCGGTTGGAAAATTTAGGGATCGCTTTACACAAGCCTACCAACGACAATCCGGGCAACGGGCTAGTGAATTTGAGCCAACCTAACACCAAAATCCAGGTTTTACGAATCCCTACTGATGAAGAGCTAGAAATCGCTTTGCAAACCAAAAAGGTTTTGGAAAAAACAGAATAAAGAATTGTTTAAGAAATCTATAAGAAATTTTTGGGTAAAAAATTAGCTTTCTTAAATTAAGTTCTAAATTAAGAAAACATCACACTAGGAGTTTTTGATGAAAATGGTTCATTTTTTAGAGGGCGTTTGTTTTGAGAAACTTCATATTGAAACGCTGAATGAAAATTCTTCCCATAAAGAAATCCGCATTTGCATGCCTAAAGGAGCGATCATAGATAAACACAAGGCCCCGGGAGCTATCAGCGTGCAGGTTTTAGAGGGAAAAATCATTTTTGAGGTAGAAAATGAAAAAATAGAAATGCCTAAGGGAGCGTTAATCAGCCTAGAAGCCCAAGTTTTGCATCGTTTGGACGCTTTAGAAAATAGCGTCATAAGGCTATCTTTGAGTAAAAAATAAGGAAAATCAAATGATGAAAGCCGTTTTTATCAATGTTTGGTATTTGCTTTTAACCATCATTTTATTAATCATCATATGGAGAATCATTAAATTAGTGTTAAAAGATAAAAACGACAGCGACGATAAGGGGTTAGGGTAAAGCATGTTTTTGATCTAAAAAGATGAGCCAAGAAGATAAAAGAAGTTGTTAAATCATAGCCGTTTAATTAAGCACGCTACAATACGAAAATTTTAAAAAAAGGAACGAACATGAGCGAGCAACGAAAAGAATCGTTACAAAATAACCCTAATTTGAGTAAAAAAGATGTCAAAATCGTGGAAAAGATTTTGAGTAAAAACGACATTAAAGCCGCTGAAATGAAAGAACGCTATTTAAAAGAAGGGCTGTATGTGTTGAATTTCATGAGCTCTCCTGGTAGCGGTAAAACCACGATGCTAGAAAATCTAGCGGATTTTAAAGACTTTAAGTTTTGCGTGGTAGAGGGCGATTTGCAAACCAATAGAGATGCAGACAGATTGCGTAAAAAAGGCGTGAGCGCGCATCAGATCACCACCGGTGAAGCGTGCCATTTGGAAGCGAGCATGATTGAAGGGGCGTTTGATTTGCTCAAAAATGAGGGAGCGTTAGAAAAAAGCGATTTTTTAATCATTGAAAATGTGGGGAATTTGGTTTGCCCTTCAAGCTATAATTTAGGGGCGGCGATGAATATCGTTTTACTCTCCGTCCCAGAGGGCGATGATAAGGTGCTAAAATACCCTACGATGTTCATGTGCGCGGATGCGGTGATTATCAGTAAAGCGGATATGATTGAAGTGTTTAATTTTAGGGTTTCTCAAGTCAAAGAAGACATGCAAAAATTAAAGCCTGAAGTGCCTATTTTTTTAATGAGCTCCAAAGACCCTAAAAGCTTGGAAGATTTTAAAAACTTCCTTTTAGAGAAAAAGCGTGAAAATTACCAATCCACGCATTCGTTTTAATGTGTTTAGCGATCCCCTCTAAAGTCATAGCCATTAACGATAATGTGGCGCTCTTAGAGACTTTGGGCGTTCAAAGAGAAGCGAGCTTGGATTTAATGGGCGAGTCCGTTAAAGTGGGCGATTATGTGTTGCTCCACATCGGCTATGTGATGAGTAAGATTGATGAAAAAGAAGCCCTAGAATCCATTGAGCTTTATCAAGAAATGATCGCCAAAATGAACGAAACGCATGAATAAACGCAATAAAAACAATGAGCGTTGATCACCTCATTTCGCCCTTTAGAGACAAGCAAACCATTTTAGTGCTCTCTAATGCAATCAAAGAACTCGCTTCCAAACTCACAAAAAAATTAGTCATCATGGAAGTGTGCGGAGGGCACACGCATTCCATCATGAAATACGGGCTTTTGGATTTGATGCCTAAAAATTTAGAGTTTGTGCATGGGCCGGGCTGCCCGGTATGCGTGATGCCAAGAGCGCGCCTTGATGAAGCTTATGAGCTAGCTAGCATGAAAGATAGCGTGATTTTAAGTTTAGGGGATATGATGAAAGTCCCCGGGAGCTATGGGAGTTTGATACAAGCGAGAGAAAAGGGGCTGGATGCGCGCTTTTTGTATTCGCCCATGCAAGCTTTAGAAGTCGCTAAAGAAAACCCGCATAAAAAAGTCATTTATTTTGCGATCGGTTTTGAAACCACCACGCCCATGACGGCTAGCGTTTTATTGAATGCAAAAAAAGAAAAATTAAAAAATCTTTTTTTCCACATCAACCACATTTTAGTGCCTCCAAGCGTGAGCGCGATTTTAGAAGATCCAGCATGCCGAATCAACGCCCTTTTAGCCCCTAGCCATGTGAGCGTGATCAGCGGCGCTTCAATCTACGCCCCTTTAGTGGAGCACTTTAAACTCCCCATCATTGTGAGCGGTTTTGAGCCGGTGGATATATTAGAAAGCGTGTTAATACTATTAAAACAAGCCCTAAACAAAGAATATAAGCTAGAAATCCAATACAAAAGAGCGGTGAGCTATTGGGGGAATACAAAAGCGCAAGAGCTAGTGCATGCATGCATGGAAGTGAGGGAAAATTTTGAATGGAGAGGGTTGGGGAATATCAAACATTCCGCTCTCAAACTCAAAGAAGAGTTTGCCTCTTATGACGCTGAAAAAGTCTTTAAAGAACATTTAACCCACAAAATCACAAAAGAAAACAAAGCATGCAAGTGTGGGGACATTTTAAAAGGCATCGCTAAGCCCCTAGACTGCTCGCTATTTGCTACAACTTGCACCCCACAAAATCCGATCGGCAGTTGCATGGTCAGCTCTGAGGGGGCGTGTGCGGCGTATTATCGTTACAAGCGCGTTTGAGTTTTGAAAATGGCTCTAAACCCCTAGACTGCTCGCTATTCGCCACAACTTGCACCCCACAAAACCCGATCGGCAGTTGCATGGTCAGCTCTGAGGGGGCGTGCGCGGCGTATTATCGTTACAAGCGCGTTTGAGTTTTAAAAATTGCTCTTTGGTGAAAGCGCTCAAACCCTCGCAATTCACATTCACGCTAACCGGTTTTTTAGGGGGTTTTAAAACCGGTTTTTGGTAGGGCCTTTTTTTCACGCTCGCTTGAACGCTTGCAAAATCCAAGGGGCAATTTAGGGCTTTGAGCGTTTGTTTTGTTTCTAAAAAATGCGTTTTTAAGTCGTGGGTGTAGCGCTCTTCTTCTGTTTTAAAGGCTTTCAAGAAACTCGGGTGCGTGAAATAGATTTTTAGGATTTTATATTCTATTTTAGCGTATCTAAACCCAAGCTTTAAATCCCCTAAAGCTTGAGCCACGCACTCATTAAGCAGCGCTTTTTGCTTGAGCTGGAGTTTTAGATTGTTAAACGCAGACATTTGGCCGATTTTTTTAAACAGCAAAAAGGTTTCTCTCTTTTTTAAATAGCGCTCATAAATCAAAGGGTCAAAATGGTTTTCCATGATGGAATGATAGCATTTTGACTTGACTTTTTTAAAAAGCTTTTGTATAATGTTTCTTTTATTTTATTATTTTATCGTTTTGGGGTGTCGCCAAGCGGTAAGGCACCAGGTTTTGGTCCTGGCATTCCGAGGTTCGAATCCTTGCACCCCAGCCATTCTTTTTCTTTCATTAGCGTATCGCGGAGTAGAGCAGTCCGGTAGCTCGTTGGGCTCATAACCCAAAGGTCAGTGGTTCAAATCCATTCTCCGCAACCAATCCCTTTTTTAAATTTAACCCTGTTTAATAGAATTGATAGAATTTAAAAAAATGCTTTAGCATTTTTAAGATAAATAATAAAAGAGCTTGTGCAGCAAGCGATATTTTCTAAAAAAGCGGTCTTCTTAGGGGGATTTAGTTGGGGGTTAAGGGGGAGAGTTAAAGTGCAAAATACCCCCCTATCCCCTTAAAAAAATAAGTTTCATTAAAGAAAATAAGTTTCATTAAAAAAATGAGTTTTCCCTTAAAAAAATAAGTTTCATTAAAGAAAATAAGTTTCATTAAAGAAAATAAGTTTCATTAAAAAAATGAGTTTTCCCTTAAAAAAATGATTTTCCTTAAGAAATAAGTTTCCTTAAAAAATGAGTTTCCTTAAAAAATGAGTTTCCTTAAAAAATGAGTTTCCTTAAAAAAATGAGTTCCCTTAAAGAAATTGATTTTCCTTAAAAAACAACGCTTAACCATCGTTCCACCACGAAACGAAACAAAAAACGCTAAAATCAAAAAAATTCTAAAATTTT
>NZ_CBOM010000017.1:0-33477 GCF_000476275.1 Helicobacter pylori SA213A | reverse complement strand
TATTGAATTGTTACCGCATAGCCATTACATGCAAAACCTCTATCCGGAGTCTTATAAAATGAGAGTGCTTCCTTCTTTTGCTCAAATGCTTGATTTAAGATTCAATCACAGCATGCAAAAACTAGAAAGCTATATTTTAGAGCAATGCTATATCGCTGTGGGGCAAATTTGCATGGGCGTGAGCTTAATGGGATTGGATAGTTGCATTATCAGGGGCTTTGATGCGTTAAAAGTGGGCGAAATCTTAGAAAAGCGTATCAACAAGCCCAAAATCGCATGTTTGATCGCTTTGGGTAAGAGGGTGGCAGAAGCGAGCAAAAAATCAAGAAAATCAAAGGCTGCTGCAATTACTTGGTTATGATTAAACGAAATCAAAAACTTTTTAACTATAATCAAACCTAAATTAAAGTTTAAGGAGTGGTATTTTGTTTAAAAGAATGGTTTTAATCGCTCTTTTAGGGGTGTTTTCAAGCGTTTCATTAAGCGCTAAGAGTCTTTTAAGAGATGATGGGATTTTAGTCTCTGATTTAAAGGGCATGAAATCAGAACTATCTGATGCTCCTGCTTGGGTTTTTGAAGACCCTAAAGTCCCCTACGAAGAAATGGGCGTGGCGTATATCCCTGTTAATAATAAATATTTAGGGATTGAGCAAGCGACCTTAAACGCTAAATTGAGCCTGATCGTGGTTTTTCATGAAATCATGTTGAAGTATAAAAAACGCTTCATGGAGCAATTCCATGAGTCTGAGCAAACGGCTACGAATATCAGCTACGCTATCTATAATTACCTAGCGACTAAGATCCAGGTATCTGACACTTACACGAATTTAAAATCTGAGGTGGCTGTGGTGAAAATCAAGCTAGTGGGTTGCCAGATTGAGCAAATCAAAAGGTATTTAAAAGCGAGCGTTGAAAACCTTAACGATAATGAAATCGCTTATATCGCTAAGGTCGCTCAAAAAGAATTTGGTAGCGTTTGCGCATTAAGGTAGTTTTATAGCATTCTAGCGAGCATGTTTAGGGCATGCTCTACGCTTTTATTTTGAATGCTTTCTCTATTGCCTTCAAAAAAACAGCGATCGATTAAAGCTTGAGATCCTAATTTTTGTGCACCAATATAAATCGTGCCTACAGGATTAGCCTTACTCCCTCCATTAGGGCCAGCCACCCCACTGATCGCCAGCGCTAAATCCACTTTAAAATTGAAAAACACGCCTAGTAGCATTTCTCTCACGCATTCTTCGCTATAAACCCCAAAGACTTTTAAAGTCGTAGCATTGACTTTCAATAATTCACGCTTAACCTCTTCACTATAACACACAACACCCCCCATAAAAACCGCTGAAGCCCCGCTAATGGAAGTGAATGCATGCGATAATAACCCCCCAGAGCAGCTTTCAGCCACCGCCATTTTTAAGCCTAAAGATTTCAAGCGCTCTATTAAAGCGTTTGCGCTTTTTTGATGATCGTCTAATTCCACAATATTAGAATTAAAAAGCGTTTTAAGATAAACCCTTGCTCGCTCTACATTCTCGCCTTTCAATTCAATGCAATCTTCTGTAACTTGAGAAAAAAGTTTCAAGCACTTCAATTCCTTTTCAATCAAAATAAAACCGCTCTCATTATCCATATTCAAAAATTTAAATTTCATTTCCAACCTTTTAAAACCCTAAATTCAGCGTGCGCCACAACTCTTCCACTTCTTCTGTTTCTAAAAAAATCGTGCTTTGAGTGCGAAAAAAATTTTGGATTTTTTCTAAATCCAAGCTTTTGGCTTTCAAACAAGAGGGGTGCGCTAAAACAAACCCTTGCGCTAAAGCCACGGAATTTTCTAATTTTTTATCGCATAAAAAACAAGAGTTTTGGCTTTGCAAGCGCCCTTCAAAATCCAAAAGCGTTGCATACATTTCTAAAATCACTCTTAAGGGGTGCTGTTTGGAGAGTTTGTTAGCCCCATCATCTAAAGTGTCAAAATAAATGCTATCCAAAGAATGCACGCCCTCTAAATGCTTGAACAATAAAAAACAAAAGCGTTGCCAAAAAAACAAGCGCTCCATTTCTCTTTCCCAAATATAGCCTAAATGCAAAATATTCCTTAGTTTGGGTAAAAACTTATCATCGTTTTCTTCTTCAAAATCAATCTTACGCCCCACATTCAGCACGCTGTGGCGTTTGCCATAGAAACGATAGAGGGTTTTGAGGTGGTTTTTGGTCAAAACATGCACGATTAAATCTTCATCTCTTATGCTTTGTGTTTGTAAAAGAAACCCTTGCATCACTACTCTTAAGCTAATTTTGTTTTATTATAAGCAAAACTTGGATACAATCACCATAAAACTGCAAAATTAAGGAAAAACATGGGATTTGCAGATTTCTTTAAAAATTTCAAGATCAATAAATTGCGAGAAGCGCCAAGTAAGAACGAACAACCAAGCCATTGGGTGAAATGCCCTAAATGTTATGCGTTAATGTATCATAAAGAAGTGTTTAGTAAATACAGCGTGTGTTTGAAATGCCATTACCATTTCCGCATGAATGCAACTGAAAGGATTGAATTTTTATGCGATGTGGGGAGTTTTGAAGAGTTTGATAAGCATTTACGGCCTAATGATCCTTTGAATTTCGTGGATAAAGAGAGCTATAAACAACGCATTAAAAAATACGAAAAAAGGACTAACCGCCCAAGCTCAGTGATCAGCGGTGAGGCTAAAATCAACCGCATGCCTTTGCAGATCGTGGTGTTTGATTTCAGCTTTATGGGAGGGAGTTTAGGCTCTGTGGAAGGCGAAAAGATCGTAAGAGCGATCAATCGCGCGGTCGCTAAAAAAGAAGCGTTATTGATTGTTTCAGCGAGTGGGGGGGCTAGGATGCAAGAATCCACTTATTCGCTCATGCAAATGGCTAAAACGAGCGCGGCTTTGAACCGATTGAGTGAGGCCAAACTCCCTTTCATTTCGCTTTTAAGCGATCCCACTTATGGGGGCGTTAGCGCGTCTTTTGCGTTTTTAGGGGATCTCATTATCGCAGAGCCTGGGGCGATGATAGGCTTTGCAGGGCCTAGGGTGATTAAACAAACCATAGGGGCGGATTTGCCTGAGGGCTTTCAAACAGCGGAATTTTTATTAGAGCATGGCTTGATTGATATGATTGTGCATAGGAAGGATTTGAAGAAAACTTTGAGCGATCTCATCGCTATGATGACGCATAAGACTTCAAAGATTTTTTAAAGTTTTAACATTGATGCGTTGCGTGGTGTATTCTATCGCTAAAAGTTCGCCTTTAGAGTTAGTGAAAATCTATCAAAAGCAATGCAAGCGATTTGATTGCGAGCTGGAATTAGTGGATTTATTCCCTAAAAATACCGCCAACGCTCAAAAAGTTTCTAAAGAATTCGCTCAAAAAAGCTATTCTCTAGCCTTTGAGCCGTATTTAAACCCTAAGGCAAAAAATATCGCCTTACACCCTAAAGCTCAAAGGGGCGATAGCTTTGCGTTTAGTAAAATGTTAGAAAATCATCTTAATATTAATTTTTTTATCGCTGGAGCGTATGGGTTTGAAGAAAATTTTTTAAAGGATTGTCAAGCTTGGAGTTTGAGCGAGATGACTTTTAGCCATGAAGTGGCTAAAATTGTCTTATGCGAGCAAATTTATAGGGCTTTGAGCATTATTTTTAAGCATCCATACCATAAATAGGAGGTGCGCATGCGTTTTTACATTATCTTTACATTTTTGTTCATTGTGGGTTTTGGTGTGTTTGTTTATAGTATTGATCCGCAAGCTTACGCCTTTAATTTAGGGAGCTACAGCTTTAATTTTCCCATTGCGGTATGGCTTATGGGCGTTTTAGGCATGTTCGCTTTTTTTTCATGGGTTTTTTTATTCAAGCACAATCTCAGCCATAAAATCCGCTTATACCATGAAAAAAGGGATTTTGACAAATTGCTCAAACAAATCCTGTCCCAAGACACCCAAAAGACTTTTTTAAAAACGAAATTTAAAAGCGATCTCGCTAAAAACCTCTCTCAAATCTTAGCCCGCTATGATTTAAAGGCTGATTTAAACACGCCAAGTAGCGGGTGCGAAAAAGTGGACAACCTTTTTAAACATTACCACAATATAGAAAATAACACCCTTGAGCCTAAAGATCACGCTAAACATTCGTTGGCTTATGAGCATGCTTATTTTTCTAAACGCTTGAAGGCTTTCATTCATAACGATTTGAAAAACGCCTTTGAAGTTTTAACAAACGCGCAAATCCCTTTGGAATTACGCCGCTACGCTTTTATAGAAATCTCCCAAAAAGGCGACAAAAAAGAGGTTTTGAAGGCTTTGAATGCGATGCAAGATAACTTGGATAAAGAGTGCGTGAAGTCTTTTTTAAAAGCTTTTTTTGAAAAATCCTTAAACACAGACACTTTAAAGATTTCAGAGCTTTGCAAAAAAGTGGGTTATGACAAGAACGATTATTTAAAGCTCGCGCAAAAAGCGCAAAAATTCCTTGTACCGGACAAATGGTTCCAGTTTTTTGAGATTTTAAGCCAAGAAGACGATAAAGCCCAAAAAGCCTTTTTGTTTGTGTTGCTAGAATTAGAAATGAATGATCTCGCTAAGGAGCATCTAGCGGTTTTATCTTTTGAAGAATACATGCTTTTAAACGCTTACATGGATTTGAAAAAAGAGCATCAAAAAGCCTATAAATTAGAAGCGTTTTTGTAGGGGTTTGTTTGGCTTCATGTTTTTAGGGCAGATAAAAATAGATGATTGCAAAAAATTCAAGAAATGGGCTAATGGAGTCGTTTTTAGCGCCAAATGATAAGAGGAAAGACGCTAATGCTTTAAACCTTGATGAAACTAACCCTAAAAGAAACAATTAAAGCCAAAAATACGCTATAACCCACCATAAAAAGTTTTAGTAACCCGTATTTGATGAAAACAGAGCTTTTTTTATTTTTTAAATTTTTTATGAATTTTATCCGTATTTTAAAAATACTTCATTCATTACTACAACAAAAGAGTTTTAAGAATATTAAAAAAGGGCTAAAAAATAAATTTGTGTTTTTAAAGATTTGTATTCTTAAAGAATGATAAGGGTATTAAGAATACCCAAAATAAAACTTCAAAAACGCATCACCATAGTAGCCATGTATGAGCCTGATTTGAAGTTGCTAGGAGCGCCTTCAGGCAATTTGATATGGAAATACTTTTGACAACCATCGACCGCTTTTTCATAATTTTTAGTGAAAGAATGATGATGGCGGTTTTCCAAAGGCCCTTTTATGTGTTTGCTCATCAACGCAGAATGCTTTAATTTGACAAACAAAAGCAAGTTTTCACCGAACAACGATTTCATCGTGAAAGTGAACGCTCGTTTGTAAAATGTCCGCTTATCAATGTCAATCCCAATGATCCCACTGCCAGCCGAATAGACTAAAGGTTTTGAATACAATCTCAGATCGTCGCCATTCAAAACGCTTAACAAAATCCCTAAACTTATTAGTGTCCTAACCCCATTTTCTTTCCTTAGATATAACATTATCCGTATGTTTAACAGATAAGGAAATTTAACTTAAAACACCTTAATAGTTGATTAAAAAATTAAAAAAATGTATTTTTTTAAAAAGCGTTACGATTTAGAGTTTTGTGAATATTTTTACAATTAATGGTTATTTTTGAATAATTTATTTTAATTGATTGATAACAAAACAAGATTTTTTCCCAATCAAATAGGGATCGCTAAAACCTTATTTTAATTTTTAAGTTTTTAGATTTTCGCCATAAAATTTTTTCAAAAGATAAAACACCCCCACAAGCAAAATGATACCGATTAAAAGCGCGAGCAAGCGAGAATGCATAAAACTTGCAACCCCCAAACTCACCGCGCTGCAAAGCATCGCAATAGTCGCATAAGGGAGTTGTGTGATAAAATGGCTTTGCACCGAACACCCCGCCCCAGTAGCCGATAGTATAGTCGTATCAGAAATGGGGCTTGTGTGATCCCCATAAACCGCCCCAGAAAGAATGGCTGAAACGATTAAAATAATATCGCTTCCATTAGCCATGCCCGCTCCAATGGGCAGCATGATCGCAAACGCTCCCCAGCTTGTGCCGGTAGAAAAAGCGATAAACCCGGAGATTAAAAAAAAGATTAAGGGCATATACACCCCCCCTCCACTATTTAAAAACTCCTTGCTTACTTGAGCCAAGTAAAGCCCCGTTTGAGCGTCATCTCTAATCACAGGCCCAATAGCCCAAGCGAGCGTTAAGACTAGTATCGCTGGCCCCACACTCTTAAAGCCATCCAACATGAGTTTTAAAAAACCCCCTTTTTCTAAAAACTTATAGGCTAAAAGATAGGTGATAATGAGCGAAAACAGCCCCCCATAAAAGAGCGAAAAGCTCGCATCGGTGTTTTTTAAGATCACTCCAGTATAAAAAATCAACGAGGAAATGGACACAATCAACAAAAAAATGGAAAGAGGCAACAAGCTTAAGGGGGCTAGCTTTGAAAGATCCTCTTCTTGCTCGCTATAAAAATCCTTCACGCCTATGTTTTGATACTTTTTCATGCTAGGGAGGTTGATTTGCCATAAAATAGTGAGAAACACCGCAATGAGTGCAAAAATCGCATAATAATTACTGCTTAAACTTTGCACAAGCACCGAAAAACTATCTTTCAATAAAGGCGAGTTATCGTTATTCATGATCCCCATAATATAAGCCCCCCAGCTAGAAATAGGGACTAACAAACATACCGGCGCTGAAGTGGAGTCTATGATGTAAGCCAAGCGCTCTCGTGTGGAATTGTGGGCGTCGTTTAAAGACTTTGAGATTTGCCCCACGGTCAGGGCGTTAAAATAATCATCTACAAAAATAATGATGCCTGAAAAAAAAGCGATAAATTCAGGGGTTTTAGCGTTTTTAGAGTATTTTCTGGCTTTTTTGACAAAATTTTGCACGCTACCGGATTTCAAAATCACTTGACTCAAAACGCCTAAAAAGATCAAAAACCCAAAAACATAGAGGTTAGAAAGATTGAAATGAAGCCCTTTTTCTGGCTCATAGGTGTAAAAAACGGCAGTGATTTTAGTGTAGGTATATTCTATGATATTTGTAAGATTTAAAGAATGCAACAAAACAGCACTGACTACAATGCCCACAAACAAAGAGAGTGCGACTCGTTTGGTGAAAAAAACCATTAAAATAACGCTAAGAGGAACAATAAGACTTGATGCTGACAATCCCACCGAATAAAATCCTTTAAATCAATCCTTAAATTTCAATTAAAAGAGACAATCAACATTCACAAAATTCTTTATTAAAAGAAGAGATGAATTGGTTAAAACAAATCGCTTAAAAGATTTTAATCAAGTGGCCGGGAGAGAGGGATTCGAACCCCCGGAGGTATGACCCTCAACGGTTTTCAAGACCGCCGCTTTCAACCACTCAGCCATCTCCCGCTATTTTCACAAAAGTCCCTTGCAAAAGCCCCTAATGACTACAATAATGGAGGCGACACCCGGATTCGAACCGGGGAATCAAAGTTTTGCAGACTCATGCCTTACCACTTGGCTATGTCGCCTTAATCTCTAACACTCGCATGTTTAAAAAATAAAATCACGCTCAAAAATGGTGCCCAAAGCCGGACTTGAACCGGCACGGTATTGCTACCGAGGGATTTTAAGTCCCTTGTGTCTACCAATTCCACCACCTGGGCAAACTAAATAGAAACCATGCTCTAGAAGTTAAATCAAAATATGGAGCGGGAAACGGGGATCGAACCCGCGGCCCCGACCTTGGCAAGGTCGTGCTCTACCACTGAGCTATTCCCGCGCTCTTTATTCAAAAAGACGATTGTTATTGTATCTAAACTCAATAATAAAAGTCAAGGGCTTATGAAAAATTTCAAAACTGATTTTAAAACCAATCAAAACAGCCAAAACCCCTTTTATTTAAAAAATGAACAATAATGTTTTGAGTTTCCATTCAAACAAAACCCGTTTAAGAATTTCTAAATGTGGGTAAAAAATATACAATACCTTATAATAAGATGAAAATTCATGGCGTTTTGCGCTCATTTTTTATTTCTTTATTAATTTGATTGCATAATAATAGCTGACATAACACATCATCATAGGAGTTTCAATCATGAAAGAAGTCATTCATTCAACGCTAGCCCCAAAAGCGATAGGCCCTTATTCTCAAGCTATCGCCACTAACGATCTTGTTTTTGTCTCTGGGCAATTAGGCATTGATGCGAGCACCGGCGAATTTAAAGGCACAGATATTCATTCTCAAACCACGCAATCCATGGAAAATATCAAAGCGATTTTAAAAGAAGCAGGGTTAGGGATGGATAGCGTGGTTAAAACGACTATTTTATTGAAAAGTTTAGACGATTTTGCGGTGGTGAATGGAATCTATGGGAGTTATTTTACAGAGCCTTATCCGGCTAGAGCGACCTTTCAAGTGGCTAAACTGCCTAAAGACGCTTTAGTAGAAATTGAAGCGATAGCCATTAAGTGATTTTATTTAAGGGACTATCAGCATGAAAAAAGAAGTCGTGGTCATAGGCGGTGGGATTGTAGGGCTTTCTTGCGCGTATTCTATGCACAAGTTAGGGCATAAGGTTTGCGTGATTGAAAAAAGCGATGGCTCAAACGGCACTTCTTTTGGGAATGCCGGACTCATTTCTGCGTTTAAAAAAGCCCCACTCTCATGCCCTGGTGTGGTGCTAGACACCCTAAAACTCATGCTCAAAAACCAAGCCCCTTTAAAATTCCATTTTGGGCTTAATTTAAAGCTCTATCAATGGATTTTAAAGTTTATGACAAGCGCGAACGCCAAATCCACGCACCGCACCATGGCGTTGTTTGAACGCTACGGGTGGCTGAGTGTTGATATGTATCATCAAATGCTAAAAGACGGCATGGATTTTTGGTATAAAGAAGACGGGCTTTTAATGATCTACACTCTAGAAGAAAGTTTTGAAAAAAAGATTAAAACTTGCGATAACAGCGGTGCTTATAAAATCCTTAGCGCTAAAGAGACCAAAGAATACATGCCCGTTGTTAATGACAATATCTGCGGGAGTGTGCTTTTGACCGAAAACGCGCATGTGGATCCGGGCGAAGTGATGCGCTCTTTACAAGAATATTTACAAAATGCGGGCGTGGAATTTCTTTATAATGAAGAAGTGATCGATTTTGAGTTTAAAAATAACCTTATTGATGGCGTTATCACGCATAAAGAAAAAATCCAAGCAGAAACAATCATTCTAGCCACTGGGGCTAACCCCACTCTCATTAAAAAAACCAAGAACGATTTTTTAATGATGGGGGCTAAAGGCTATAGCATCACCTTTAAAATGCCTGAAGAATTAAAACCCAAGACTTCTTCTTTATTTGCGGATATTTTCATGGCAATGACCCCACGAAGAGATACTGTAAGGATCACCTCTAAATTGGAATTAAACACCAACAACGCCCTCATTGATAAAGAGCAAATCGCTAACATGAAAAAGAATTTAGCCGCTTTCACGCAGCCTTTTGAAATGAAAGACGCCACAGAATGGTGCGGTTTTAGACCCTTAACCCCTAATGATATTCCTTATTTGGGCTATGACAAACGCTATAAAAACTTAATCCATGCGACAGGACTAGGCTGGCTTGGCATCACTTTTGGCCCGGCCATTGGTAAAATCATCGCCAATTTAAGCCAAGACGGAGCGAATGAAAAAAATGCCGATATTATGCTTTTTTCTGCATTTTTTAGGGATTAAGGAATTTCTTTTTTAACCCCTAGTTTATTAAGGAGTTTTTATGGAAACGATTGATTCGGTGGTGCGTTTATTATCTAATTTGGTGTGGGGGATTCCCATGCAAATTTTATTAGTAGGCACCGGCGTGTTTTTAACCTTCTATCTTAGGGGATTGCAATTCAGTAAGATTTTTTATGCGATCAAAATCCTTTTTGACAAAGAGTCCCAATCTAAGGGCGACATTTCGCAATTTTCCGCTCTCATGCTCTCTTTGGGGGCGACTGTAGGTATTGGGAGTATCGTAGGCGTAGCGACCGCTATCAGCATTGCAGGGCCAGGAGCGGTATTTTGGATGTGGGTTACTGGGCTTGTTGGCATGGCGACTAAGTATTCTGAGGGGATTTTAGCGGTGAAATACCGGGAAAAAGGGGCGTTTGGATACAACGGAGGGCCTATGTATTACATCAAAAACGGCCTCAACATGCCCAAACTCGCCATGGCGTTTGCGATTTTTACGATTATTGCAAGCATTGGCACCGGTAACATGACGCAATCTAATGCGGTTTCTTCCATTTTGAGCGAACAAGCGAACTTGCCTACTTGGGTTTCAGGCTTATTGCTCACTCTTTTAACCGCTTTCATTGTCATTGGGGGGATTAAATCCATTGGTAAATTCACTTCTTACTTAGCTCCTGTTATGGTGCTTTTATATTTGATCGCTATTATTTATATTATTGTCAGCCATTTTGATTTAGCCATTCAAGCGATCAAACTCATTTTTGAAGAAGCCTTTAACCCTAAACCCGTTGTGGGCGGAGCGAGCGGCGCGTTGGTAGCGACTATGATAAAAACGGGCGTGGCTAGGGGGTTGTATTCTAATGAAGCGGGGTTAGGGAGCTCAGCCATCATTGCCGCAAGTGCTCAAACACGCCACCCGGTGCGTCAAGCCTTAGTGTCCATGCTCCAAACCTTTATTGTAACCTTAATAGTGTGTTCGGCAACAGCGAGCGTGATTTTAATGGCACCAGAATACAACACCTTGCTCCCTAATGGGGAAAAATTGAGCGCTAATTTGCTCACTCTAAAAAGCACGGAGTATTTTCTAGGCTCATTAGGGACGGTGGTGATTTTTTTGACCATGATCTTTTTTGCCTACTCTACGATTATTGGTTGGGCTTATTATGGGGAAAAATGCACGGAATACGCCTTTGGTGAAAAGAAAGTGAAATATTACCGCTTGATCTTTTTAGCGAGTGTGATGGTGGGGGCTATGGCTAAAATTGATTTTGTGTGGAATTTAGCGGATCTTTCTAACGGGCTTATGGCTATCCCTAATTTAATCGCTTTGATTTTATTGCATAAAGTGGTTTATTCTGAAACTCGTTGGTATTTTAGCAAGCATTCTAACAAGTAAGATGGCATGTTAAAAAGGGCGAGTTTTGTAGAAGTGGATACCGCTTCTTTAAGGCATAATTTTAGCGCAGTCAAAAGCATTGTCCCTAAAGACGCTTGTGTCATGGCGGTTGTCAAGGCGAACGCTTATGGGGCAGGGGCGATCAAAGCGAGCGAAATTTTTTTACAAGAAGGGGCTAATTATTTAGGGGTAGCGACTTTAGATGAAGCTTTAGAATTGCGTTCTCATTTTTCTAAAACCCCCATTTTGATTTTAGGTTATAGCCCTAATTCTAACGCTTCCATGCTGATTGATAACGATTTGAGTGCTATGATTTTTAGCCTTGAACAAGCGGAAGTTTTTTCTCAAATGGCTTTAAAATCTCAAAAACGCTTAAAAGTGCATCTCAAAATTGATACCGGCATGCACCGCTTGGGCTTAGAGCCTAATTTTAAAAGCATAGAAACCATTAAAAAAATCCGCGCTTTAAAAGGCTTGGAAATAGAGGGGATATTCACGCATTTAAGCAACGCTGACGCTAAGATTAAAACCCATGCTAAAAACCAAATGAAAGCCTTTAACGCTTTTTTAGAGCAGCTTTTGGATCAAAAAATAGAGTTCCAATACCGCCATGCTTATAATTCCGCCGGTATCCTTTCTTTGTGTAATGGGAATGAAAATCGTTTGTTAAATCTTTATCGCCCAGGCATCATGCTCTATGGTTTTTACCCCTCTAATGAAATGAAAGAATCATGCCCAACCATCTTGAAAAATGTTGTCAGCCTGAAAGCCCAAATCGTTCAAATCAGAAGCGTTAAAAAAGGCGAATTTATTGGCTATGGCGAGCATTTTTATACCAATGAAGAGACTTTAGTGGGTGTTTTAGCTCTAGGGTATGCAGACGGGTTAGCGCGCGCTTTAGGCAATCGCATTCAAGTAGCGATCAACAACCAATTAGCCCCCCTTATTGGCAAGGTGTGCATGGATCAGTGCTTTGTCAAACTCAATAATATTGAAGCCAAAGAGGGCGATGAAGTCATCTTGTTTGGGGATAAAAGCGCTAAGGCTAATGACGCAAGCGAAATCGCTGCGTTTTTAAACACCATTGCTTATGAAACTATCAGCACCCTATCCAAACGCTTGGAGCGCGTTTATATTTAAAATCAAACCATGCAAAATTTTTATTTTGTGTTAGAATGCTTGAAAAAATTCAGGATTAAAATAAAAAATGAAAAAAGTTTTATTTTTATTGGTAATAAGCTTTTTGGGGGGTTTTTTGAACGCTTCTAGTTTGTATGAAAAACTGATTAATAAAGAAACGATCAGCGTTGGCACAGAGGGCATTTACCCCCCTTTCACTTACCACAATAAAGAGGGCAAGCTCACCGGCTATGATGTGGAAGTGGCTAGGGAGTTGGCTAAAGAGCTTGGCGTGAAAATCAAATTCCACGAAACTTCATGGGATATCATGCTGACAGGTTTGAAATCGGGGCGTTTTGATATGGTCGCTAACCAAGTGAGTTTGACGACTAAAAAACGCCAAGCGGCTTTTGATAAAAGCTTGCCTTATAGCTATTCAGGCACGATCATGCTCGTTAGGAAAGATGAAAACCGCATTAAAGACATCAAAGACATTAAGGGTTTGAGAGCGGCTAACACTTTAAGCTCCACTTATGGGGAAATCGCTTTCAAATACGACGCTCAAATCGTTTCGGTGGATTCTATGGCGCAAGCTTTGTTGTTAGTGGCGCAAAAACGAGCCGATTTGACCTTAAATAGTTCTTTAGCGATCTTAAACTACCTAAACACCCACAAAGATAACCCCTTTAAAATCGCATGGGAGTCCAAAGAAAAAGATGAGGGCGCTTCCTTTGTCATCAACAAGCACCAAGAAAAAGCCTTAGAGCTTATCAACCAGGCGATGCAAAGATTGATCAATAAAGGGGTTTTAAAACGCTTAGGCGAACAATTTTTTGGAAAAGATGTCAGCCAACCATAACCTGTCTTTGTTTTTTGAATCTTTGGATTTGAGCAAGGAGCGTTTGGAATTATTATTAGAAGCTTTCTACCCCATGCTAAAAGCCGCTTTTTCTATTTCTTTGCCTTTAGCGGTTGTTTCTTTTATTTTGGGCTTATTCATTGCCATTATGGTAGCACTCATTAAAATCGCGCCCCCTAAACATTTCATTCATAAGGCTTTATTAGCGGGCGTGAATTTCTATGTTTCGCTCATTAGAGGCACGCCTTTATTGGTCCAAATTGTGGTGGTGTTTTATGGTTTGCCCGCCCTTGGGGTTTATATGGATCCAATCCCGGCAGGCATTATTGCGTTTTCTTTTAATGTGGGGGCATACGCTTCAGAGACTTTAAGGGCGAGCTTTCTTTCTGTCCCTAAAGATCAATGGGATTCAAGCTTGAGTTTGGGTTTGAACTACTTGCAAACCTTTTGGCATGTCATCTTTTTTCAAGCGCTCAAAGTCGCCACGCCAAGCTTGAGTAACACCTTCATCAGCCTTTTTAAAGAAACTTCTTTAGCTTCTGTGGTAACTATCGCAGAGGTTTTTAGAATCGCGCAGCAAAAAGCGAACGCCAGCTATGATTTTTTGCCTATTTACTTGGAAGCCGCTTTGATTTATTGGCTTTTTTGCTTGGTTTTAGAAGTGATCCAAAAGCGCGTGGAAAAAATCTTAAATTAAAGTTAGCTCAATCTAATATTTGATTATAATACAGCCTAAATAAAATACAAAATAAGGAGATTCTCATGAGTATGTTTTTGGATAAGACCATTAAAGAAGTGGTAGATGAATTGAATGGGCGTTATTTTTTGCCTGACATTCAGCGTGAATACGTGTGGCTCAACAACGCCGATGAAAAAAAGATAGAGCAACTTTTTGACTCCATTCTTAGAGGCTATCCTATCGGCTCTTTTTTATTTTGGAAATTACAAAAGGAGGATATAGCTAAGAGCGACGAACAAGATAGCGATAAACTCAATTTCCAACTCTATCAATTCATTACAAACTACGATGAGTGAAAGCCCCACAATGAAAAAATCCGTATTGAACAAATCAAGCGTGATGATTTGTATATCGTCCTAGATGGCCAACAACGCTTAACCTCGCTTTATATTGGGCTTAAAGGCACTAGAACGCTTAAAAAAAAGAACGCTAAAATCAACAACCCTAACGCTTATGAAGAGAAGCGTTTGTATTTGAATTTGAAACGCCAGCCAAACATGGACAACCCAGAAGACAATTACCAGTTTGAATTCCATGCCAAAACGCCTGAAAACGATAAAGAGCATTTTTGGTTTAAGGTGGGGGATATTTTAGAGTTGGAAAGTGGTGTTTTGAATTATGTGAACGAACATAGATTAGAAAAGAACGAATTGGACTTACTAGAAAAACTAAAAGACGCTTTTCACAACAAACAACTCATTTTATTTTTTGAAGAAACAGAAAAAAATCTTAATAAAGTTTTAAATATTTTTATCCGTGTCAATAGCGGCGGGGTCAAGTTAAGCTATTCTGATTTATTGATGTCTATTTTGACAGCAAGCTTTTCAAGCGATATTAGAGAAAAAATGAATGGGTTAGTAGATGCTTTAAAAGACAAAGGCTTTTCAAATGTGGGGCAAGACCAAGTGCTAAAAACCTGCTTGCTTCTCATTGGTAAAGACACTACTTTTGAATTAAAAAATTTTAATAAAAAAAATATCAAAGAGATTGAAGAAAATTGGGAAAAAATTACAAAGAGCATCTACAATGCTGCAAAACTATTAAAAAATTTTGGTTATGCGGGCTATTTGGGTTCAGCTTATATTTTATCCAGTTTAGCCTATTTTTATTTTTTAAATTCAAAAATGAATGAGAGCGATCAAAAACAAGCCCTAAAATTTGTCCGCAACGCTCAAATCACGAGTTATTTCACTCCTTCAACGGATACAAAATTAAGTGCCATAGCTCATAGCATGAAAGAAGCTCGCACTTTTGAAGCATTCAACCACAATTTAGCCAAACACCAAACATGGCCTTTAAAAATCACTAATGATGCGATAGAAGACTTGATGTGTTCTAGTAGCCATGCTCGAGTCTTTCCTATCTTGCAAATCTTATACCCAAACCTGAACTACAAAACCACCACTTTTCATATAGACCATATTTATCCAAAGTCCAAGTTTAATGAGAAAAATAAAAAATTAAATAAAGATTTCTATGGGTTGAGAGATTATTTATTCAATCTCCAGCTTTTAGAAGGCCAAGAAAACAGCGCCAAAAAGGATAAAGACCCTGAGATGTGGCTCAAAGAAGAATATAAAGATGAGCGAGCCATAGAAGAGTATAAAAAAAGAAATTATATTGACCCTACCCTAAAATTAGAATGGGAAAATATAAAAGAATTTCGTGAAACAAGAGAAGAAGCTATCATTAAAACATTAAAAGAAGTGTTATTGCCTAAGTCTTCATATAGGAGTGTTTTTTTGGCTGGTATAATTGGGTAAAGCGTTTTGACAAAACGGGTAACAAAATGTAAACTCATTTAAGTGATGCTTAATGATAAAAAAGGTAGAATGATTCACTTTTTGAACGCTAATTAAAATTTCATTTGCTGCTTATTATCTAAAAAATGCCGTTAAGATGTAAAGTAGCTATATCAATTTTATCAACCTTAGTTTCAAAATGAAAAATTTAAAATAGGGCAATAGCCTTAGTGAAAGGATAATTAATAAAACATTTAAGCAAAAAAGAGATAAAAACCTTAGGGTTATCTTCACTTGGTGGGACTTTGGAATTTTATGATTTTATTATCTTTGTATTTTTTACAAGTATCATTGCCAAACACTTTTTCCCGAACACGCTCAGCCCTATTTGGTCTGAAATTAACACTTATGGTATCTTTGCTGCAGGTTATCTAGCGCGCCCGCTTGGTGGCATAGTGATGGCCCATTTTGGGGATAGATTTGGTCGTAAAAACATGTTCATGCTCTCTATTTTATTAATGGTAATCCCAACCTTTATGCTAGCTTTGATGCCAACTTTTGATCATTTTGTCAGTTTTGGTATTAATAGTATGGGACTTGCCCCTGAAAATGCTCATTATCTTGGTTACATAGCCCCTATTTTTTTAGTGTTTGTTAGAGTTTGTCAAGGCGTTGCTGTGGGTGGCGAATTGCCTGGCGCTTGGGTTTTTGTCCAAGAACATGCTCCGCAAGGGCAAAAAAACACTTTTGTAGGTTTTTTAACGGCTTCTGTAGTTTCTGGGATTTTGCTTGGGAGTCTGGTTTATATTGGGATTTATATGGTTTTTGACAAGGCTGTTGTTGAAGATTGGGCTTGGAGAGTTGCTTTTGGACTTGGAGGGATTTTTGGTATCATTTCTGTTTATTTGAGACGCTTTTTAGAAGAAACTCCTGTCTTCCAGCAAATGAAGCAGGATAATGCCTTAGTTAAATTCCCGCTTAAAGAGGTGTTTAAAGACTCTCTTTTTGGTATATTAGTATCCATGCTTATCACTTGGGTTTTAACCGCTTGTATTTTGATTTTTATCCTTTTTATTCCTAATTTTACTCTCATGCATCCCAATTTTAATTTCACTCCTTTTGAAAAAACCTATTTTCAAATTTTAGGGCTTGTTAGCATTGTAAGTTCTATTATTTTAACGGGGTTTTTAGCCGATAAAATCAAACCGCACAAAGTTTGTATGGTTTTTAGTGTGGCCTTTGGCTTTTTTGGTTTTTTATTCTTTAAAGAATTTTATTCTAATGCGCCAAGTTTAGTCAATACCATAGTTCTATACTTTTTGGCTTGCTTTTGCGCTGGTATTATGAATTTTTGTCCTATTTTTATGAGCGATGTGTTTAGCGCTAGAATCCGTTTTAGCGGGATTTCCTTTGCTTATAACATAGCCTATGCTATAACCGCTGGCTTTACCCCTCAACTTTCAAGTTGGCTAAATGCAAAAGCTATAGCAGCACCTGAAAGTTTGCAAAGTTATGGTTTGAGCTTTTATATTTTTGTAGTCGCTTTAATTGCTTTTATCGTATCGCTTTTAATGGCGCCAATTTACAACCAATCTAACCCTCAACACGAATCGCCCATAACATGAAAGAAGCACAAACCTTTGAATCATTCAATCAAAACTTAGCCGATAGCGTTGGTGGATTTTGGTGGCAATGGAATTCTTAACATTCAAAGATTTTTAAACTTATCGTTTTAGATTTCATTTTGTTGTAAAACTCTTAAGGGGGTGGGGGATATTATAATTTCTCTCTGCAATCTTATTAAAATCCCCTAACCCCTATTTTTATTGGAGTAAGTGGTGATGAAATCCACCAACAATTCCACCCCACCGCCATAGCTCAATTGCTGGACTTTCTCGCTACTCGCTTTAGCGTAATTGTATTTGATGATGCCATAATAAGCTAATCCTATGAAATCATTAAAGTAGTTTTGATAGCCTATTTTAGCGTTAACCCCTAAAATAGGGCTTCTAAAACTTTGCGAAGAGCTTGAAAAACAAAATTTTAACAGCAAGCGTTTGTTTTAGGGTTTATTTAGCGTTAATTGGGTTGTGTTAGTGAAAGTTTGATAGTTAAAAGGCGTGTGTCAAATGGATGCACCAATCAAGATAAAATCTTTTCCATAAAAAGAGTGGGGAAAATCAAAGTCTCTTCGCCCAACTCCACCACGCAATCCTCTTCTTTGATACGCACAAAACCCAGCTTCTGATAGAGGTTGCATGCCTTGATTTGACTCTTGCTCACATGCAAAGAGATTTTAGTATAGCCTTTAATAAAAGCGTATCGCTCCACGCTCTCATAGAGTTTTTGACCCAACCCTTGGGATTGATAAGCGGTATTTATGTGGAATTTACACAGCTCTGCTTCTGTTTCATTGATACGATTAAGCCCACAAATCCCAATGAGCTTTTTATCCTCTCTCATTTCAAAAAATTCCCCGCCATGCTCGCGCAATTTTTGAACGAACCCGCTAATGCTGGGCAAAAAATCCAATCGTTGGATAAACCCTAAAGGGTTGTCAGCGATACGCTCAGCATAAAATTCTTCTAATTCAGTGGGGTATTTGGGCGAAAAAACTTTGATGGTCATGATTAACTTTTTAAAACCCTTTTTGATTATCCCACAAGCGGATATGAAGCCTATCGCTCAGCCTGAAACCATGCTTTATGGCTAGGGGGGCTAGGGTTTTGAGGTTTTTGTCTAGCTCCTTATTCGTTGTGCCTAAGGGCATTAAAAAGATTTCATTATTTTTTAAGGAGAGTTGTTTCAAAAGGTTTTGAATTTCTGCGATAGATTGAATAGCGTTTTTGCTCTCTAAAACAAATTTAAAATGCGCGCTTTTAGCGTTATTTAAGATATTTTGTAAGGCTTTGAGGTTGATCCGCTTGCTTTCTTCCTCCAAAGAAAAAGAGAGTTTGACGCTTAGGGTGAAATGCAATTCTTTTAAAATAGGGCTAAATTCAAAAAAAATAGAACCATTACTCTCTACACATAAAGGGATTTTTTGGCGATAAAAATGCTCTAAAACGCTCAATAAAACAGGGTTATTGAAATACAAGCTTGGCTCCCCGCCTGTAAGAATGAAATCAAAATCCTTATAATTAGGGGCTAAATCCTCTAATCGTTCAATTAAAGATTTAGGCTCATTGTAATAATCCCAAGTTTCTTTGAATTTAGGATGCACCGCATACAAGCTGTCGCAACCTGTTAGAATTTCATCATTGAATGGGGTTTTACAATTAAAGCCCTTGCATGAAAGGTTACACCCCCCTAAGCGCAAAAAAAGACTGGGCTTGCCTATCCTTTTTCCTTCACCTTGTAAGGAAAAAAAGCTCTCAACGACCGGGAGTTTCATTTTTAAGAGATCTGGTGTAAGGGTTTAGCGTGAAAAAAGCATTTTTCTTCATCGCTAATGATTTTATTGAAAAAGTCCTTATCATGCCACAAACTTTGAATGCCTTGCGAGAAAGAGACGCAATTTGGATGCACTAAAGATTTAAAATGAGGGTTTTCTAAATCTTTTAAAAAGCTTTCAGCGTAGCCGTTTTTAGTCTCATGCACGCGCACGCTAGAAACCTTTAACTCCCCTTCATTATTAGAAAAAACGCTTTTTTGTAAAATTTTTGTCAGGTAGTATAAAAACATGAGGGCGTAACTCTCCGCGCTCAAATTAAACGAGCATTTCACGTAACGAACGCAATGATTTTCTATAAAACGCTGGAACTCAACGCTTTCTTTATCCCAAAAATGATGGGCATGATCAAAGGAGTCTATAAAGGTTTGCATTTCTTGCTGCATCAGCCCAAAATCTAATGCCATGTTCGCATTATCCAAGCGGTTGGTTTCAATAAAGACTTCCACTTCATAATTATGCCCATGGATATTTTGAGCGCATTTTAAAGAAGAGCAATTGCGCACCACATGGCTAGCGCAAAATTTATACAACCGCCTGATAACCATTTCATTGCCTATAACATGGCTGATAAAGGGGCAGTCTTAAATTATAGTAGTAGCGTTCAGGGCGGTTAAAATCAATGCGCTTGATCGTGCTTTTAATCAAATCCCTATAGAGCATCTGATAGCCGCAAGTCCTCCCGCTCACGCTCCCATCCACATATAAAACCCGTTTTTGCAGCACCACATCATACCAGTCCAAAATAAAATGCGAATTAGCACTCATTAAAATTTGCTCGCTAAAGCCATTGATAGCGTAGTAATCGGTAGGGGTTTGGGAGCAATAAAACTGCCCCCCAAGAAAATAACAAGGTTTATTGACTTGATCGATCAGTTGGTAATTGTATTGATAAAACGGCACAGCTGAGATGTTACGGACAATGCGCGCATAGATCACATTTTTGGCTTTATCTAGTGGGAATTCCGCTTGCGTGAAGACATTGTAAAAGCCTAATTTTTGCAATTCATAAACAATCACATTGATATAATAAGAAGTCATCGCATCGCTTCTGTCATAAGCCACCACGATAGTGGAATTATAGTTGAACAAATAATCCCCCGTAACTTCTGAGTAATACCCCATGTGCAAGCGGTGCTGGCATGCATTAAAGAAAAAAAACACCCCAACAATTAGCCCTAAAAAAGCCAAGCGGCGATTTTTAGTCACTTTAACATTCCCTCATGCCAAGATTCCAAGCTTTTCAAATCATCATAACTGGTTAAGTCTAAATTTAAAGGCGTGATAGAGGCATGGTTTGAAGCAATAGCGTCAAAATCAGAGAGTCTGTCTTCATTTTCACGCTTTTGCCATTCTAAAGGGTGCAACCCTAGCCAAAAATAGCTTTCATTCTTGGGGTCTGTGCGTTTATGCACTTCTTTTTTATACAGCCTATAGCCTTTAGGGGTGATGCGTTCGCCCTTATATTCTTGTAAGGAGCAATTAGGGACATTCACATTCAGGAGTTTGCGCCCCTTTAAAGGGTAGCCTTTGGTGAAAATGTTTTGGACTAAATCCTGGATGATCTTTTGAGCTAGATCAAAACTTAAGGGAGTGTTTTTGTTTTTGTTAGAAAGGATTTGAGAAATCGCAATGGAAGGCACACCCTGAATCGTGCCTTCAATCGCTCCGGCCACCGTTCCCGAATAAATCGTGTCTTCGCCCATGTTAGATCCAAGATTGATCCCTGAAATCACCAAATCAAAACAAACATGTTTAAAAAGCTCATTAATCGCCAGATACACGCAATCGCTTGGCGTGCCATCATCAATCCTGTAATGCCGGCCTTCTTTGCCCTTAATTTTCTCCGCTCTCAAAGGCGCGGTGATCGTGATGCATTGCGAGCATGCGCTTTTTTCATGCTTAGGAGCGACCACATAAATTTCTGCCATTTCTTCTAAAGCCTGTTCTAAAGCTTTAATGCCTTTTGCATGGTAGCCATCATCGTTGGTGAGTAATATTTTTTTCATGTCTTGCCTTTAAATAGAGTGTTCAATAATGCGTTTAAATTTTCTTGCAATAAAGGATAAGCGGGTTTTAGTAGGTTTAAATCGTTTAAAACCTCTGTTTTTAAAGTTTGGGCGTAATCGCTTGCCTTTTTTAGCCCCAATAAATTCACAAAGCTGTTTTTAGCACTGTCTAAATGAGTGGTTTTACCGCTTTCTTCTTCATCTTGTGTAACGTCTATAATATCATCTAACACTTGAAAGCAAAGACCCGTTTTTAACCCAAAAGCCTGAAGCCATTTAAAAAGCTCTTCATCTTTAATACCGCTCGCAACAAGCCCCATCATCAAGCTCGCGCTAATCAATTTAGCGGTTTTATGCTCGTGTAAGAAAGTGAGCTGCTCTAAATTTAAGGGCGTGTTTTCAAAATAGCAATCCAAAGCCTGCCCTAAGATCATGCCCTTAATCCCCCCATTAACGCTTAAGATTTTGACTAGTTCCACAATGATATGGCTTTCTAGTAAAGAGTTTGAAAGCAATTCAAAAGAGTAGGTGTTGAGCGCATCGCCGATTAAAACGGCTGTGGTTTCATCGTATTTAGCGTGTAAAGTGGGGTGGTTTCTCCTTAAAGCGGCATTATCCATGCAAGGCAAATCGTCATGAATGAGCGAATAAGTGTGCAAGCATTCAATGCTTAAAGCGATTTTAAAATATTCTGTTTGTTGGTTAGAATAATCTTTTTGACCCACTAACGCGCAAAGCACGGCTAAAAAAAGCTTGGGGCGGAACCTTTTGCCTCCATTAAGCACCATTTCAAAAAAGGCTTTTTCCAAATAAGGGTGGAAGCTTTCAAGGTGTAAATGATGGTTTTTTAAAAAGCTTTCAAAACGCTCGCACTCATTATAATAAAAGGATAAATTAGGGTTACTCATGCACAGAATTATAACCTAAGATTTTAAGAGTTGCATAAATTCAGCTCTGGTTTTAGGGTCTTTTTTAAAGAGGCCTCTTAACACACTTGTTTTAATGATCGCATTTTGTTTTTGCACCCCTTGCATGCTCATGCACAAATGCTTGGCTTCACAAACCACGATCACGCCCCTTGGCTCTATGATTTCATCAAAGGTTTCTGCAATTTGAGTGGTTAGCCTTTCTTGGATCTGCAAGCGTTTGCTATAAATTTCAATGAGTTTGGCGATCGCGCTAATGCCTACAATCTTTTCTTTAGGAATGTATCCTAAACTGATATTCCCCAAAAAAGGGAGCAAATGGTGTTCGCAAGTGGAGTAAAATTCAATGTTTTGAGCCACTATCATTTCATCGCAAACGCCTTGAAAATACGCGCTTTTTAAAGCCACTCTAGGGTCTTCTTTATAGCCTTTATACAAGAATTTCCATAATTCTTGAACCCTTTTAGGCGTCTCTTTCAAGCCTTCTCGATTCTTGTCTTCGCCGATATTTTCAAAAAATTGGTTGAAAAAATTTTCCATTTAAATCACACGCTTTCTTAAGGATTGGATACGATTTTTAACGCTAGGGTGGGTGCTAAACATTTCAGCGTTAAAAAGATAAGCCGCTGATCGGGTGGAGTTCTGATCTATGCCCTTGTAATCGTTGTTCGCGTAGTCGTTAGAAATTTTTTGTAAGGCTCTAATCATGGGCTTATTGTCATGCATTAAAAACGCCGCCCCGCTATCGGCCATGTATTCTCGTGTGCGACTCAAATACATTTGTAAAATAAGCGTTAAAAAAGGCAAAACGATCTGTAAGAGTAATAAAATCATTCGGGCTAAATTCGCCCCACTATTCTTGCGATTCCCCATGAAAAAATACACGCTAAAATTAGCCACTAATAGCATGATATTGCTTAAAATCCCCACGCACATGGTTAAGCGGATGTCGTTGTGCCTGATATGGCTGAGCTCATGAGCGATCACGGCTTTCAATTCATCTCTATCCAACCTCTCTATTAAAGCGCTTGTAAGAGCGATAAGAGAATTAGATTCATCCCACCCGCTCGCAAAAGCGTTCATGTAAGGGGCGTTAATGATATAAAGTTTAGGCTCAAAATGAAGCTTAGCCTCTTCTAAAAGCTCTAACAAAAGGCGATGGATTTGATTTTCTTTAGAGCTTAAAACCTTGCTTGGGTCAATAAGCTTGTATTCATCACCGCTTAACATGATAGAGCTAAAATTTTGGATACAAACAACAATAATGACAAAAGCCACTAAAAACATGATAATGGTGATCGTAGGAAAAATTTGAAAAGTGATGAGTTTAAAAAGGGCTATGCCTAAATCATTAGCGTTGATTCTAATAGCATCCACCAACAACCCGATAAAAGCAAAAATCACGCAATAAGTCGCTAAAACCGCGTTCGTTTTGATTCTGTTTTGCGCGATAATCTTTTCAAAATTCGTCATTATTTTCTCCTTTCTCATGCTTGATTTCTTTGAGCAACGCGCTCGCATAACTCCCTTTAGGCAAGTAAAATCCCAATTCAAATTGCGCTTTTTCTTTGATGTATTGAGAAGTTACATTTTCTGCAAACACCCAAAAAAACCGCCTAGAGCCTAGCGTTTTAGCGTGGCTATTTAAAAGGTTATGCTGGAATTCTTTTTCAATCTCTAAACTCAAATTTTTTGCATAAAGAGCTTTTTTGCCGTCTAGTAACCCCGTAGGCGCAGCTTCTTTGTTTAAAAACCTTTCGCTTTCTTTTTCTAATTTTAAAGCATCAAAAAACTTCCCATAAGGGTAATGGCACATCACATCGCCTTCTAAGATTTTAAAGGGGTGGGCTTGGTTTTTAAGGGTTTTTAAGGTGTTTGAATTGACGCTTAAATTTTTTTGTTTAAAAAATTCTAAATTTTCTTTGATACTAAAATCGCTAATGATTTTACTGATTTCTAATCGTTTGCTTAAAAGCGAGTTAAACAAATAACTTTGATAGCTTGAAATTAAAAAAGCGTTTAATTTTTGATGAGCGAATTTCGTTTGATTTTGCAAGATTTTTAACCCTTCTTTATGGTTATCATTGAACTTCCCAAAGCGTTGCGAACCAAAATAATTAGGCATGCCAAATTGCGCGATTTGTTCTAAAACTTGCTCTGTTTTTTGAGCGTTTAGGGGGGTCATTTTTTTAAAACGCATAAAAAAGCGATTCCCCTTTAAATGCCCTAATTTGATTTTATTATGATGGTAATTCAAAGACAGGATTTTAAGGTTTCTTTCCTGAAAGTTGCTCGTATTTTTTTCTAATAAAGGGGCGTATTTTTTAGGGAGTGAGACAAATTGAGTCGTCAGCGCGTTTTTATCTTTCAGGCCCGCATAACCCAATTCGGCGATTTTTACCCCTAAAATTTGAGAAAAAATGTGAAGCATTTCTAAAGTGCTTAAACCGCTTTTCCTCACTTGAATAACGGCATGTTCGCCTGTGTTGCTAAATTCATACAAAGGCACTTCATGCACGCAAAAATCCCTAGCGCTAGAATTGAAATGAAAATCAATGCTCGCATGGTTATAAGCATGCAATAGGGGCATAAAATTTAAATTCATGCTTTGATCCTTGAATTAAACGCCCTTGAGAGCGAAACTGAGTCAATGTTTTCAAAATTCACTCCAGTAGGAACGCCTTGAGCAATTTTAGTGAAAGTGAGATGGAATCGTTGTAATTTATCTTCAATATAAAGCATTAAAGAATCATTAGCCAAAGTGGGAGGGAAAGCAAAAATGATTTCTTTAATGTTTTCTTCAATCAGGCGTTTTTCTAGGGCGTTAAAATCCACTTCTTCTATAGAGTTTAACACATAATAGCGCCCTAAAAAATCCTTTAAATCTTCTAAAATAAACACATCTCTTGGGTGTAAAACCATGCAAAGCTGAGAATTTTGCCTGCTCTCATCAGAACAAATCTCACAAACCTCACTCTCGCTGAGTGCGTTACAAGATGTGCATGTTTTAAGGTTTTCTAGGGCGTTCTCTAAAGCGTGCGTGATTTTGAGCGCCAGATAGGGGTTTTCTAAACCCAAATGATACGCCATTTTAAAGGCAGACTTTTTACCCACATTGGGGATCTTTTCTAAACAATCCACTAAATTTAAAAAGTGGTTCAAGCTATTTTTATAAGTATTCATTTTGTTAGTATATCCAACTTGAGTTGAAAGAGATTAAAAGGGCTTTTATTGTTTTTAAAAGAGGGTTTAAGATGAAAAAGCGCTATAATACGCTATCTCAATTTTAAGGAATAACATGCCGTTTATCAATATCAAGCTTGTGCCAGAAAATGGAGGGCCAACAAACGAGCAAAAACAGCAATTGATTGAAGAGGTTTCGGATTTGATGGTTAAGGTGTTAAATAAAAATAAGGCTTCTGTCGTGGTCGTTATAGATGAGATTGATCCAAATAACTATGGTCTTGGAGGCGAGAGCGTTCATCATTTGAGGCAAAAAAACTAAAGAGTCTTTAAAGCTTAAAGGTTGCGGTATGCCAGCCTTTAAGGGGTGCTTGTTTTCCCCTAAAAACTATAAACATAACTCAAACTAAACATCACAAGGCGTTTGAAAAAAAGCGAAGTGTTTAACCCTTTGCCATGCGTTTCATAAAAGGAATTCACCGCTAAAGGGATCTTTAAGCCCATTTCAAAGCCATTATGCCTATTGACATTCACACGAATCCCCAAATTCAAAGGGATTTGAAAAAAACTCGTGTGCATTTTAGCTTGATAACCAGTCAAGTAATTGTTGATAAAACCCGTTTGACTCACCCACATGCCTAAACCACTCCCTACCCAAGAACTCCCCGCTAAAGCAAAGCCCACATAAAAACCCACGCTAGAATGTTTTTTTTCGTTGTCAATGAAATTAAAAAGATAGTCTATCCCAAGCCCATAGAGGTGGTTATTCATTTTGCCTAAACTAGTAACGCCATTACCCACAAAACCAAAATTACTATAGCCATAGTCATAGAATAAGTAATAGCGAAACCCTTGATTTTTTTTCTTAGTAAAGAAATGCTTATACCCCACGCTCAAACCCACCCCATACATGCTTGAAATGTTTTTAGAATAACTAGTGGGATCAAGCGCGTTTAAAGAGTTAGAAATTTCAGCGATTTGAGAAGAAAGCGAAGAAAGGATGTTGTTTTGAGATTGAGCGAATTGTGATTCTAAATTTTTTAAGTTTTCTGCCAATTCTAAAGGATTGTTAGTGGGTTCTTGCATTTTTTCTAACGCTTGGGCTAATTTAGGGTTGGATGGAGCGCTATGGCTAAGCACCACTATTTTTTCAATCCCTTTAAGGGTGGATTGGAGATAATATTGCTCGGCTTGCATTTCAGTAGGGGTTAGTTTGGAATGGTTTTTCAAAGCGTTGTTGATGTAGTTAAAGTTATTGGGCATGTTTTTAACTTGACTTTTAACCTGATTGAGTTCATTGATTTGGTTTTGAGCGTTAGAAATGATTTGGATGCGTTCTTGATTCAAAAAGGGGTTATTATGCTCAACGGCATGACTGATAGAATATTCAAAACCCACGCTCGCATACGCCCCATTTTCTTCAGCGATACAATAAGATAAAAATAAAGGCAAAAAGAATGATGAATGTAATAAGGCTTTTGGAAATTGCATGGTTGATCCTGCTATGAATTGGGCTTGTTGAAAATAGGTTTAATGATACCATTAAAAAGCATAGCGCATACCAATATTTCCGGTAATATTTATATCTTTATAATCAAGCCCAAACCTAGCCCCTATGCCGGCATTCACATAAAAGGTTTTGAATAATCTCAGCTCTCCGCCTGTGATAATGCTAGCAAAAGTGTTGTATCTGCCACCATCTCTATAACTTAGGGTGTTATTACCGATGAAACGCACCATTTTATCCCCCATAGAATTAATGAATAAGTCTCTGCCCACATCCGCAATCACAAAATAATAAGAATTTTTATTGAAGTAGTGCCGACTTTCTAGGGCAAAATTGATGGTTAGAACGGATTTTTTATTAGGGTCAGCATTGGCCCTGAATTGATTATAAATAGGATCATCCATAATGCCTCTTAAACCGGACAAGCCAATGTAATAATAGGCTAAGCCTACTTGGGGTTTAAAAATAACGCTTTTATCTTTAAACATGAAATCATAGCCATAATTGATTTTAGCGTCAGTCGTCCAAGTGTTGTATTTGTAAGACTGATTGATGATTGAGAGTAGGGGGTCATAAGAGTTGATGAAAGTTTTATTGTATCCCCAAGTTTCATTCAAGCTCATCGTCAATTCGCTTCTTTTGATAAACGCTCGGCTATAAACGCCCATATTGACATTGCTAGAACCTGATTGAGTGATATTCCCATGAAACCCGCTATACCCATAAGCGGCATAGCCCCCTACAATCACGCCTTTAATGAATCGGTCATACCCTACATTGATACCATATAAAGTTCCAGTGCCTCCATTAATGAAACTAGCCCCTCCAACTCCTGTCGCCCATACATTATTTTTGACTTTATTCCTTTGAGAGTATTTTAAAATCACATCCATAGCGTTAGGGATTGCATCAGCAAAGCGCTTGTTTTTAAGGGCTTCTAAGCGTTCTAAGAAATCAGAACGAGCGAAAGTTGAAGTGTCAGAGAGCTTGGCTAAACGGCTCATTTGTTGCGTGTAGGTGTTGATCTGTAAAATGTTAGTGGCATCATTTTTAAAATCAGGGTTAGCGATGACCTCTAAAGTGTTAGCAATATCTCCAGCGATCGTGGTTAAATCTTTAATGGAGTGGCTTTCCAAATAATAGGGAGCGAATAAAGGACTTCCTTTAGTTTCAAAGATTTTATTAAGCCAATTAATCGCTTGACTGCCCCCGGCTTGATCAATACTATCCACGCTTTGAACGCCTTGAATTTGAGTGATATATTGTTTTAAAGTGGGGGCTTGCAAGTCATTGATGGGGTCGTTAGAAACAGCGATTTTCACTTTATTGTAAAGAATGGAAGTGTAAATGTATTGATTTTGAGAGTCTTTAAAGCCTACAATTAAACCGCCATCTTTAATACTCACGGCTTGCCCGTTATAAGTTAAGCCGTTGTTAGCCATCACCATATGCTTGCCATTAATATCAATGAGGGTATAAAGCTTAAGGTAATTATCTAAGCTGCTGCCTCCTGTGATTTGGTTGTTATACCCGTAATAAATGGCTTTAGAGCTATCAACAAGCGTGTAAGTGCCGATTTCTTTTGAAGAAGTGTTGAATTGGATTAAAGGGTTATTGCTATTAGCCATAAGCGTGGCTGTGCCTTGAGCGTTGATAATGGCATGATTAACAGAATGATTGAGATTAAACACTAAATCGCCATAGCTGTTAAAATTCCCCATGATATTCAAACCACTAGCGTTAGTGCTTAAAGTCGCTTGCTGGTTTAGGGTGAAATTACCACCAATATTGGCGGTAGAGTTAGAAGCGTTGTTCAAAGCGTTAGTGATCGTTAAATTATTAGCCTGTAAGGTCGCATTTTCGTTAAGATTGAGCGTGCCTATGACGCTATTGTTTTTCACTTGAGACAAATCAATAGCCCCGTTAGAGGTGATTGCACCTAAGAAAGTGAAGTTGTTAGCGCGCACGCTTAAAGATTCATTCGTAGGGGTTACGCTAGAGCTGGTAGAAGAGCTGTTTTTGGTTGTAGAGCAACTGGCTAAATTGACACAAATTTCCCCTTTTTGAACGCTCACATTATTCAAACCTGCATTAAGACTCAAGCCATTCGTAGCGTTTAGGGTGGTGATATTGATGTTAGAAACATCATTAGAGGCAAAAATCAATGCGCCTTGATACTTGCTAAAGTCAATCGTATTGTTACCATTAAAGATAATAGACTTGTTAGCGACAAAATTCAAACTACCCCCTGTAGCGTTACTAAAGGAGCTATCATTGACAAAAACATAGCCATTACTTAAAAAGTTAAAATACCCTTTTTGCCAAAAATCATGCAAGCCTTTAGGCAATAAAAGAGAGCCTAAATTGTTTTCTTTGAGCGCGTTTTGTAAAGAGGGCGGCAACACGCTCCCTAAACCTTGATTATAAACGCCGCTTAACCCGCCTTGAGAAATAATATTATTGATGATATTATTCACTAAGCCTTGACTTTCTAGCTTTTTAATGACATCTTGTCCTAAAAACTCGTTCAACAAGTCGTTCGCTACCACACCAATGTCTTTTTGCAAGCTTGTAGGGGGGTTAGTAATATCTTTTAAAACCACGCTTAAAATAGAGCTTAATTCAGAAGCGTCTATATACCCACCGATGAAATTCAAAAGCCCTTTATCGTCTAGCATGCTTTTTAAAGACTGCTTAGCAAGGTAGTTTTCTATGATGGATGGGGTAACAAAATTGCCAAAAATGCTTAGTTTTTGACTGATAATATTTTGGATTTCATTCATGACTCCACTATTATTCAATAAATCATCTAAGTTATTTTGACCTATAAGTTGGCCCAAGGTTTCATCTTGCAAGCTAGCGGGTAATTCCTTACTCAAAGGGCTTAGAGCGTTTTCTATAAAGTTTCCTAAACCGCCGGCTTGCTTGATTTTTTCCATAGCCATTTGACTAAGGACATTCGCTAAATTCCCTTGATTAAAGATTTTCTCAATCCCTTCTTGGCCCAAAAGATTAAAGATATTGTCTGTGGCTTGAGCTTCTATGTTGGCTTTATTCAACACTAAATTATTAGCGCTTTGAAAGGTTACATCCGCACTCCCTCCGCTTTCAAAAGCGTTACCGCTTCCCACTGTTCCAGTGATATAAATGCTTTTAGCTTTAAAATCAGCGTTAATGTAGCCTAAATAAGGGGAAGTTGAGCCTAATAATTGCCCCAAGTAAGTGTTTCTAAAAGAAGAACAAGTGGCGCTATCTAGCACGCAAGGGCTGCTATAACCATTGCCCCCAAACCATATAGAGCTGGTAGAGTTTGTAACATTATCTTGAGTAGTGCCTATAACGAGATTCCCATTATTAAAGGTTTGATTGATGTTGTCAGTCAAATGGTTGATCGTTTCTAGGAGCGCTTGCTTTTGCGTTTGGGTGATCTTAATCTTGTCTAAGAGTTGCAACACTTCATTGATGTTAGTGATATTGTCTAATTGGTTGGATTCAATCATTTCTTTTAAGGCAGCGGAATTTTGAGAAAGGATCCCTAAAAGCGTTTTTAAATTCTCGCTAGAAAAACCCTTATTGTAGATATTCAAACTACTCAAAGGCTGGTTGAACGGGCTATAAGTGCCTGGGGCTTGGGGCGTTTGAGAGCCTTTAGGGATGAAAAGACCTTTAATGTTGCTTGTCAAGTAATAAGTGCCTGCTTGATTGTCGCTATAATCATAGCTATAGCCGGTAGGATTTTGCTTAGAAACTTGGTAATTATAAAGCTCAGGAGCGATATTGAAAATAGTGTTAGAAGCCGAGTTAGGGTTGTTTAAAACTGCTATGGTTAAATCCCCATTTTTAATGCTCTCTTGAATGATTTGAGAAGAATTGAGAGGGTTTATAAACGACCAAGTTTGAATGTTATTATTGCCGCTATAGGTAGCGTTTTGGATTTTCATGCCATAAAAAAGGATTTTTTCATAGCCATTAGCCCCACTAATGCCAGTAATCCCTTTTTGAGCGTTTAGGATGTTGTAGGTTACAGATTTTGTAATGTTGTCAAAAATATTGATGTCAGATAAATTAATATCCCCATTATTCCCTAAAACAAACTGCCCGCTAACGCTCATTAAAGCCTTAGTCAAAGAGGGCGCATAACCATTAAAATTCAACGCTCCATTAGCCGTAAGGTTATTAAAACTCAATGAGCTTGCACTGTCAAAATTAAAGCTTGCTGTATCAATAGTCGTGTTGCCTCCAAAATCAGCCTGGCTTGTGCCTTGAAAATTGATATTAGCGTTTAAAGAGCTTGTGTTACTAGCCGATAAAACGCTATCGTCTAAATTGATAGTGGTGTTGTTTGAAAAACTAGCGTTAGAAGCGTTGAGCTTGCTACTAGCGTTAAGACTGAGTGTCCCGCCATTAAAAAAGAGACTATTAAAGGCCGCTTGACTCCCATTATAAATATTGAGACTCGCTTGATTGTTAAAAGCACTCGCGCCACTCGCATTCAAAACGCTTTGATTGTCTAAGTTTAAATTAGAATTATTATCAAGCGTTAAAGAATTTTTAAAATCAGCTTGACTTTTATTGCCAAGCGTGATATTAGCGTTGTTTTGCAAGGTTGTATCGCCATTAAAGTTCAGCAAACTTTGAGAGCTGAGCGTAAAATTCGTGTTGCCTAAAAGCTGTGTCGTAGCGTTAAAATTGCTTGTCCCCCTAGAATACAAAACATTGAAAACCGCTTGCGTGTTATTGAAAATAAGGCTATTAGCCTGTAAATTATAAACCGCTCCACCATTCAAACGAGAATTGATAAAGCTTAAAGAATTAGAAGCGTTAGCGCTGATAGTGCTTGATCCTCCAGGGTTTGTAAAGCCGCTGAACGAAGCGTTAGAAAAGGAAACATTCTTAGCCGTGAAACTGAATTTCCCCCAAGTCATATCGCTAAAACTGGAATTGGTTACGCTGATATTATTTAGAGCGTCAAAAGCGGCATAGGAATGCTGACTGGCTCCCGTTTGAATCATTTTAGTAACGGTTTCAGCGTCATTGTAATTCAAGCCATCCATAGTGATATTATCGCTTGCTTTAAAGGTGATGTTCGCTCCCCCACCATCTGAATTTGAAACGCCTTCACCGGTTTTAAAATTATTGGTCAAGTAGATGTTAGCCGCATTAAAAGTTCCCGTAATATAGCCAAAGCCTCCATGCCCTATCCAAATCAACCCATTATCATTCACGCTCTCTGTGTTGTTCCCTATGATCAAAGTGCCATTTTGGATATTCACGCCAAAACTTCTTCCAAACAAATTGGCTGTATAAGTGCTGAGCGTGTTGCCGCTTTGACCGCTCTGTCCTGAAAGATTGGGATCAATATAATAAACGCCTTTGTTTGAGTAAGTTTGATTTTGAAGCCAATAAACCCCATTCCACACATTCGTTGTGGGTAAATTTTGAGTAGGGGGTGTGGGCGGAACTTTATTAGGAGGAGTGTTTGGTGCGGTGTGTTTTGTAGGAGTGGGTGTGGGGCTTGGTGTGGGGCTTGCAGGCTTAGCGTTAGCTATCGCTTGCTTTAATCCCTCTTGTTCAGCGTTAAAAGTCTTTTCATCGTTTTGTAAGGTTTGTTCATCTTGTTGCTCTTTGCTTTGCGCTTGATTGAAAGCTTGTTCACTAAAGCCTGTGGTGGAGTTGGCTAATTGTTTGATTTGAGCTAAATCTTTTTCTAAGGCTTGCTCATCTTGAGCGATTTTTTGGTTGGTGTTTTCTAAATTCTGAGCGTCTTTAGCGATAGTAGTATTTTTGCTTTGAGTGTAGCTTGTATCGCTATTTGCGATCTTATTATCACTAGCAGCGTTATTTAAAGCACTCTGTGAATCACTCAAGTCTTGTTGATAGGTTTTTTGGGCTTGTTGTTGTTCTTGTTTTTGTTGTTGGGCTTGCACTTGTTGTATCGCTTTATTTAAACTATCTTGTTCAGTATTAAAAGCGTTTTCATCATTTTGTAAGGTTTGTTCATCTTGTTGTTCTTTGCTTTGCGCTTGATTGAAGGCTTGCTCGTTAAAGCCTGTGGTGGAGTTGGCTAATTGTTTGAGCTTGTCTAAATCTCCTTGTAACGCTTGTTCATCTTGAGCGATTTGTTGGTTAGTGTTTTCTAAATTCTGAGCGTCTTTAGCGACAGTAGTATTTTTGCTTTGAGTGTAGCTTGTATCATTGCTTGCGATCGTGTTGTCGCTAGTAACATTATTCAAAGCGTTTTGGGAATGAGCTACATCCTCTTGATAGGTTTTTTGGGCTTGTTGTTGTTCTTGTTTTTGTTGTTGGGCTTGCACTTGTTGTATCGCTTTATTTAAACTATCTTGTTCAGTATTAAAAGCGTTTTCATCATTTTGTAAGGTTTGTTCATCTTGTTGTTCTTTGCTTTGCGCTTGATTGAAGGCTTGTTCGTTAAAGCCTGTGGTGGAGTTGGCTAATTGTTTGATATTGGCTAAATCGTTTTCTAACGCTTGTTCGTCTTGTTGGATTTGTTGGTTAGTGTTTTCTAAGCTTTGAGCGTCTTTAGCAATAGTAGGATTACTGCTTTTAGTGTAGTCTGTATCGTTGCTTGCAATCTGGTTATCGTTAGTTGCATTATTTAAAGCGCTTTGGGAATTAGTGAGATCGCTTTGATAAGTGCTTTTAGCTTGGGCTTGCTCTTGTTCTTGTTTTTGTTGCTCTGCTTGTTGTAGGGCTTTTTGTAACCCCTCTTGCTCGCTACTAAAAGTGTTTTCATCATTTTGTAAGTTTTTT
>NZ_CBOM010000016.1:0-34776 GCF_000476275.1 Helicobacter pylori SA213A | reverse complement strand
TAATTATTTATAAAACTCTTATCCAAGCTTCTTTTTAAAGGAAGTTTATGAAGTTTTTTAAAATCCCTAAACTGCACTTAAATTCCAAAGAGCGATAAGAAATGTTTTTAGAAAGTTTTATTCTTTAAAAAGTTATCGCTTTATAACCAAGCCCTTTAGTTTGATTGTAAGAAACGCTTCTAGCGTTTTAGATTTTTATTCTTTATTCTTTATTCTTTATTCTTTATTCTTTATTCTTTATTCTTTATTCTTTATTCCGTTAGTGTTGCTTTTTTATTTCTTTTGTTTTTAACTTTTTTAGTTTGGGGTGTTGTTTTTGATTTATGGTGTTTAACTTTTTGTTTTTGCATGCTCTAAACCGATGAGAGATTGTTTGAAGTCTTCCCTGCTCATAAAACTTGCTAATTAATGCACCTCTTATCTGCCATGTCTTCAACAAATCTTTTTTCTGCCTAGGCTCTGTGGTTTTAGGTTTGACTTTTTGATGGTTGTTTTTGCATGCTTGATTTTATTGGTGGTGTTTGGTTTTTCTGTATCTTTGCCTTAAGACAAACCATAGAGTCGGCTTGCTACCCCAAAATTCAGGCACTCTTAAGCTAAGTCTAAGTCTACTATACTCAAAAGCTTATAAAATCATCAAAAAGAGTGCTGAAATGAATGTTTAATCAGATTGTGCTTTATTCTTGTGATTGGGTTTTTTGGCGCGAATAAAACCCTAAACGCAACAGCCATTCCTTCTCTTGACTTTGGCTCTTTTTCCATGCCAATCACTGCCAATTTCTCAGATGGTGCGTTAAATGTATTCAAATGGTTTGAAAAACACCCATCAGTGGGTGTTAAAGTTGGTCGGCTTGCAAATCAAGACGACACTATCTTTACTCTAGTTTTCATTGTGATAGTTGTCGCAATAATTGCCCTTATCGCTATTTTTATAAGGAGTATATTACTAAACACAATTTTTGTAGGATCGCTCATAGGATCTTTATGGTTGTATATGGTAGGGTTTTATTATTTTTATGGTGTTCCCTTTTTGAGTTATTTGAGCGGTTGTTATGAATCGTTTTCTTTCTCCGCTTGCTATCCTGATAGTTTGCAGCTACTCCCCACCCTTATGCAGTATTCGCCCATTTACTCCATAATCAAACTTCTTGCTCATTTTAATATAGAGATCACTATAAGATTATCATTTCTCTTGTTTGGGTGTGTATAGGGCTGTATTTTTTGTTATTGCAAGCGTTTTTTAGTCTTACAAATTATTGGTTGCAGAAAATTCAAGAAGGCAAAAAATTATCTTTTTTCCTCGAATCAATCATTAGGTTATTTTTTGGTTTTATGATAGTTTCTTTTATTGCCGTTCCATGCTACTATGTTTTATTGGCGATGGAATACCAAATAGCCTATGAACACCCAGGAGAATTAATAAGCACGATTGGTTTTGTTGCGTTAGCAGTGCTTGTGTATTACTTATGGGGTAATGGGAGAAGTTGCTATATGGGGGCACACCTTCCAATCAAGAGCAACAACTCTCCAATCAAGGCAACCAAAAGTAATGATTGTGATTGATCGCTAGGTCAATCTGACTTAAGCTCCAAAAAGGAATCTCAAGCCAAAAGACATGCAGTGTTAAGCCAATATGTTATTGGATTTTAGAGTTTTAGAGTCTTTTTAAAGGAACGCTTGAGCCAATTCAAAGGAGCAAAAAGAGGGATCGCTTCATTCCTTTTGAAAGAATGTGGGTTTGAATACAATATAGGAAAAAGACTATCATGCGAGCTATCCAATTAGATCTGATCAAAACTACCCTTTAATGGTTGTATCAATGAACTACATCGGCTCTAAATACAAACTCATTGCCTTTATTCAAGAAAATATCCATGCGGTTGTGGGGCAACCTTTTGGGTGTGATTTTTTACGATCTGTTCGCTGGGACGGGTATCGTGGGGTGTGCGTAAAGTGGCCTCTAGGTTCAACACTAAAAAAACCTTTTTTCATTAGACAGCGTGCTAAAAGCCACTGAATTTATCGCTAATACTGGATTGGGCGTTTGAGTTGTGGATAATAAGGTTAGTCCTAAACATGCTAACATGTCAAATTAGCTACATAAGAATAAGTTATCTTGTCTCTTTTAGCGATTTTGTGATTTGCAAGGAAAGATTTATGGATGAAATTAAAACGCTGTTAGTGGATTTTTTTCCGCAGGCAAAGCATTTTGGGATAATCTTAATCAAGGCGGTCATTGTTTTTTGTATAGGTTTTTATTTTTCGTTTTTCTTACGGAACAAAACCATGAAACTTTTATCCAAAAAGGATGAGATTTTAGCGAATTTTGTCGCGCAGGTTACTTTTATCTTAATCCTTATCATCACCACAATCATTGCACTCAGCACGCTAGGCGTGCAAACCACCTCTATTATCACTGTTTTAGGAACGGTGGGGATTGCGGTGGCGTTGGCTTTAAAAGATTACCTTTCAAGCATTGCTGGAGGGATAATCCTTATTATCTTGCACCCTTTCAAAAAAGGAGACATCATTGAAATCTCTGGCCTAGAGGGCAAAGTAGAAGCGCTTAATTTTTTTAACACTTCTTTACGCTTGCATGACGGACGTTTGGCGGTTTTACCCAATAGAAGTGTCGCTAATTCTAATATTATTAATAGCAATAATACGGCGTGTCGGCGCATTGAATGGGTTTGTGGGGTAGGGTATGGGAGCGATATTGAACTGGTGCATAAGACGATAAAAGATGTTATTGATACAATGGAAAAAATTGATAAAAACATGCCCACTTTTATTGGAATCACGGATTTTGGACAAAGTTCATTGAATTTCACCATTAGGGTTTGGGCAAAGATTGAAGACGGGATTTTTAATGTGCGCAGCGAGCTCATTGAACGCATCAAAAACGCCCTAGACGCTAACCACATTGAAATCCCTTTCAATAAGCTAGATATTGCTATTAAAAATCAAGACTCTTCTAAGTGATTGGTGTGAGACGCATTGATTGTAGTGATACTTGAAATTTAAAGGAGACCCTATGTCAAGCGATTTTAAAAACCTTTTCATCGGTGCTAATAATTCTAAACGCACCAAGTTAGCTTAATAGCGAAAAAAACCCTATCCATTCTAACTCGTTATCATCTCTCATTGATGCCCGCCTTTAAGGAATACAAGGAAGCTAAAAGCCAACTACCTCTCTTTAAAATCTCTGTCAACTCTAACCAACCCCTATCCGCTCAATTAAACGAGTATGATAAGAAAAAGTCAGCGTTAAGAGCCGTTTTAAACACAAGGTCAAAAAGAGACAATAATCTGGTGCATTATGATGATTACTATGGCTCAAAAAATGAATACCACCGCTTTATCTATGAGCCGATTATGCGATCGGATGCTAAACTGCCCAGTAGCAGTTATCTCTGGTTATAGAACTTATAACGATAAAGCCATTATTGCGGATTATGGATTAAAAGAAGCCACCAAGATTTTAGAACTGAATGCGACAACAGAGAGCGAGAAAAAAGAGGAAGTTGAAGCCCTTTTAAAACCCTTTATGCTCACTAACACTGATAACGAAAAAAGAACCAAGTGGTTGAGAAAAAAGCTAGACCTATACAAGGGCTACATAGGATACAAAATTGTTAAAGGTTATACAGAGAAGCAAGTATGCCACAAGCTAACATAGAAACTAGCTTCATTTGTTTTGAACTCAAACCATTCCATAATAAAAATCAGTTCAAAGACATCATAGTGAATTTGGGTAGGGAGTTCAACCAAGACAGCATTATTATCAACAGCCCTAAAGATAAGCGTGGGGCTGTATTCACTTTAATGTGCACTACCCCTTACCCCTACCTGATGCTTGATGGGGAAAAAACAAGACTTGGAGAACCCTTTGCTGAATTAAAAGACCCTAAATTTAGGAACTCTATCGCTGATGAAGCCTTACCTAATGGTCAGTCAAACCCTGATTTTTTGATTGCTTTCACGGAGTTTATGCGTAGCGTTGCTAAACACAGCTACAGCGAAACTAAAAAAGATAAAATCAAAAGAGATGATAAATCTAAATCCGCTAGGTTTGGGTTCTCTACCTATGAAAGTATAGCAAGAACTTATAAGGCAACCGAACAAAAAGACATTACCCTAACAGTGTTCTTGCTAAATTAAAAGCCAATTTGATAGAGAACGGGTAGAGAAAAATAAGAGGAACTAGGGGTGGTTGGGAAAATTGGAGCAAGTGGGTTCCTGGATACTCCTACGACTTGAACGCTTCCTTTACTATGGATAGCGTTCTAGATAACACATACAAACCCAAACCCCTTAAAACTAATCAATTTGATACTAACGCTGGGTATTGTTCCATTAACGAACAAGACCTACTCAATCAGTTCATCAATGTGAGTGCGAAATTATCCCACGACACCTTATTAGCGATAAGACAAGTAGAAAACATAGACCTAGTTTATGCTTTGATTAAAGACACCACTTATATGATTTTATCTTTGAGATTGATAAAGCGGTGAGGATTTCAATCAGCTAGTCATTGAAGTCCCCCAAATCCGTCCTTAAGAATGCAGAACTCAATCAAGTTAAAAATGCATTGACCTCACAAATTCATAATGGGGCGTATAGTTTCAGGGGTGGTGAGTGTGAAAAACAAAGCCCTTGATTTTTGCCAAATGAGTTTCTAGCGTTTTATTGACTAGGGGGTGCTTTGGGATATTCCCCTTTAAGCACTTTAAAATCTCTCTAAACGCTCTAAAAATCAGCATAACGAAAAATCAAAGTTTTAAAATCAAAGCTTCTTAATTTTATTCTAAAAAAATATTTTTTTAGGTTCTTTATCGTTAATATTTAATGAAAACAGAGCCAACAAACCCTTGTTATAGCCCCACAAAAACAAGGGGCAAAAAGCAAGGGCTACAATTAATCTCGCTGGATCCTTATGGCTGTGGGTGTGGATAGCTCTTCTTCAGTAGGGATTCTCAAATACTCGCCATTGCCCACTTTTCTTGTTGGTTTCACTACAGGCTGAGAAGGCGTAACGATAGACTCTAAACTCGCTCCATTGTTGTTTCTTTCAGCACCGGTGGCAATGATAGTAACACGCACATGATCAAGGGGGATATTTTCGCTAGTGTGTTGACCAAACTTGACATCAACATCTTGATTGGCCCGCTCTTGAATAAATTCGCAAGCTTGAGAATAAGCATACATAGAGTAATCAGGGTGGTGTTCAAAAAAGACAATAATGCTCTTAGCCCCATCAATAGAAGCGTCATCAAGGAGAGGCGATTGGATCGCATTTTCCACCGCTAATTTAGCAGACTCTTCGCCAGTGGCTTCACCAATACCCATTAGTGCAAACCCTTTAAAACCAAGAGCGCTTTTTAAATCGGAAAAATCAACATTAATATCCCCAGGTTTAGTGATAATGGTAGAAATACCACTCACAGCCCTAACTAAGACATCATCAACTTCCTTATAGCATTCTTTAGTGCTAGCGTTTTTTTTCATCGTCAAAAGAACTTTATCATTAGGGATAACCAAAATAGAATCGCTAGATTGCTCCAATTCCTTCAATCCCTCTTCGGCTTTCTTGCTTTTTTGAGACCCTTCGTATTTGAAAGGCTTGGTAACGATAGCGATCGTGAGCGCTCCCACTTCTTTTGCAATTTTGACAATGGTAGGGGTGGCTCCAGTCCCAGTCCCTCCTCCAAGCCCTGTAGAAACAATGACTAATTTGGCGTCCTTGATCGCTTCTCTAATTTCATTAGCACTTTCTTCAGCGGCTTTTTTACCAACATCAGGAACTCCCCCAGCGCCTAAACCTCCAGTAGATTCTTTGCCTAAAAGGATTTTAACCGGAGCAGGATTGTTTTTAAGGTGTTGGCCATCAGTGTTTGTTGCAATGGGGGTAACATCTTGATGCACGCCGTATTCAACCAAGTGTTTGATCATGTTAGATCCCCCACCTCCAACACCGATGACGACAATCTTAGCCCCTTTGTAAGCTGGATCGCTTACTTCTTCAATGTTTGCTTGACCGATATTATAATTTTCCATCTCTGATTGATGAACCATAGCCACTTTCCCCTTGAGATACGATTTTTGCAAATCTAAACTTTGATAGATAGTTAGGGGATTATACCATATTTTCTAGCTTTTGATAACTATCAAGGCGTTTTTATCGCATAAGAAACCGCCATGCCTTAAAAGATTTTAGAAATCTTATCAAGAAAACTTTTAAAAAAGCCTTTTTGCTCAACGGGTTTTATAGGCAAGAAGTCATCATTTTTAGCGGTATTTAAAGGAGCGCTAGGGGCTTTTAAATCGCTCAAATTCCTTTCTGTGGGCGATGAATGGATATGGGGGGTGGAGGTTGATTGATGGGGGTTTTTCATATAATCATCGCTTTCATGGTAGCGGATAATCCCTTTAGAGTCTCTTTCATAATTGGTATGCCCCCCTGCTTTGTATAAAATCAAGCCGACCACGACTGAAAAGCGAGGATCTTTCAAGTCTTCAAACATGCCCATGATATTGTATTTTTCCATAGGGGTTGCCAAACGTACAGGGTAATTGGTGAAATGGATTCTGGCTAATTCTTTGATCCCTTTCATTAAAGCCATTCCGCCGGTTAAAACAACGCCCCCGCCTAAATGTTCTTCTAAACCACTTTCTTGAATGCTCCTGTGGATAATTTTAAAAGTTTCTAACGCCCTTTCCCTCATGATGGATTGGATTTCACTAAGCGGCACGATATGGTTTTCATTACCATCCGATCCAGTGGTGGGGATTTGGACATTTTGAGAGGGCGTTTCTCCTTCGCTTTCAAAAGAAAGATCGCCGTATTTGATCTTCACTTCTTCAGCGCAAGGGAATGGGGTGTTGAGCATGTGCGATAAGTCAGTGGTTAAATGGTGAGAGCCTACGGGTAAGTATTTGTTATAGCGTATAGAATTGCCGCTATAAATCGTAAGGTTGCATGTTTCTCCGCCCATATCCACGCAAGCCACGCCCAATTCTTTCTCGTCATTAGACAAGGTAGCAATCGAGGCTGCATAAGAATTGATCACGATGTTTTCAATCTCTACCCCAGATTGCACCATGATTTTTTCTAAATTTTCAATGTTATTTTTTTCTGTATAGACAATGTGGATAAAGACTTCTAGGCGAGTCCCGCTCATCCCTAAAGGGTCATTCACTTCTTGCTTGTCTAAAGTGAAGCGGTAGGGGAGAGCGTGCAAAATATGTTTGTCATTATCTAAGCCTGCTTTAGCGCATGCGTTATTGATAGCGCGATTGATTTCATCTATAGTAACCACATTATCTTTAGTGCTAGCCACACCGGTAACATCTCTAATGCTTTCAGTATAAGCCCCAGAAAAAGAAACGATTGCTTTAGTTTTAGGGTGATACGATTCTCTAAAGGAGGAAATGGGGTTGTTTCTGTCTTCATCAGCGTTCAAACCTGCCATTTTTTTAGCGCTATTGATCACTTCTTTAATGGCGCTAGAAGCATGGGCAAGGCTATTGATACGACCTCTTTTAATGGCTTTTGAATTGATTTCTTTAGAGTCTTGATGAGCGGTGCCAATGATGCGTAAAATCCCGTCTTTAAATTCAGCCACTATCGCACAAATCTTCCTAGAGCCTATATCAACCCCTATAACGATTTCTTTATGTTCCATTATTTCCCCTTGCATTTATTGAATGTATTTGACTATCTTATAGCGTTTTTTTAATTCTTCCATCAAAGCCTTATCAAAAAAATCCGTTTTAGTGTTATTGACCAGACGCTCCATATACTGGCTTTCTTCGGCGCTAAATTGGTGGTTGAAATTTTGTTCTGTGATTTGATAAAGCACCACTTTATCGCCCATAGTAACAAACCCCTTTTTTTCTTGGCGGTTAAAAAGGGTGTTGATAAATTTAGCGCTTTCTTCTTGACTAAGCTCACTAATACTGTCTCCAAAATTAGGACTCACATAGCCCACGCTTTTTCCCTTAAAATCCTTAAGCTTTTCTTTGGCCAAAGTTTGCAACGCCGTAAGGGTTTTTTCTTGAGTCAAACGGGTTTTAAGAGCGTTTTTGGCTCCATCAAAATCTTGCAATTCGTCTTTAATTTGAGAGAGAAGTTGCACCACAATAAAACCATCTTTAAAAGGCTCCGGTTTTAGGATTTCAAGGGGCTTGAGAGCGGTGAGTTTTTGCGTGATTTCAGTGGTATAGGGGGAGCTGTTTTCTTCAAAATCTTGCGCGGTGTAGTTTTGCGTGTTCCCCTTTTTTAAAGCGATATAACTCCTTAAAGCTTTTTCATTCGCTTTTTGCATGCTCAAATCATGCTTGACTTGCTCTTGAACGCTTTTAAAATCCTGCAATTTCCCCTCTTTGTCCAAATAAGACGCCTTGTTTTTGTTGTAGTATTCTTCTAATTCTTTCAAATCGGATTTTTCTAAATTAGCGTCAAAATATAAGGATCGTGTTTTAAAGCTCGTGGGCTTTTTAAAGTCCTTTTTATGGGATTGATAATACTTTTTCATTTCTTCTTCATTAAGAGAGATTTTAACATCGCTAGGCTTTAGGATAAGAATGTCTAACTTGTCTTGCAATTTCGCCCAAAGCGACAGACTGGATTGTTCCAAAGGGGTGGTGGTTTTGGGGAATAGAGTGCTGATTTTTTGAACGATCAAAAGCTTTTCAACGCTTTCTTCAAAGTGTTTGGGGCGGTAATGGTTTTGTTTTAAGATATTTTTATACAATTCTTCATCAAAAACGCCATCTTTTTGAAAAACGCTCGTTTTTCTAATCTCTTTAGCGATTTCTTGTTTCGTGGCTCCAAGCCCCAAATCCAAAGCAAGATTTCTCAATAAGGCTTGATTGATGAGAATATTAAGAGCGCTTTTTTCTAAATGCATGGCTTTGATTTGCTCTTCAGTGAGTTCTTTAAAATCAGGGATAGACTCAGCATAAGCGTCTTTAAGGCGGCGGTATTCTTGGGCTAATTCTTCTTGAGAAATCTTAATTTTTCCCACTTTGGCAGCGCTATTACTATCTAATGAAAAGCTGTATTGCCCCCAGCCTATCATTCCGGCAGCAATGAAAGCGATCGTGCTTATCCATATTGTAACCACTAAATATTTTCTATGATTTTGCATCCATTCAATCATAAGAACTCTAATCCCTTTTCAAAAACACGAATTTAGGTTTAAACAACCTTATAGTAAAATCAAATAACCTTATTTTAACCAAAGGTTATTAAAATTATCCTTATTATAGAGAGTTTTTAACATGAATTTTCAAGAAAATCTGGCCGCTTTGGATTTAGAATACCTTTGGCACCCTTGCTCGCAAATGCAAGAGCATCAAAATTTCCCCATTATCCCCATTAAAAAGGCTCAAGGGATCTACCTCTATGATTTTAACGATCACGCTTACATGGATTTGATCAGCTCATGGTGGGTGAATCTTTTTGGGCATAATAACGCCTACATCAGCCAGCAGCTCAAACATCAAATTGACAATTTAGAGCATGTCCTTTTGGCCTCCTTTAGCCATAAGCCTATTATCACGCTCTCTCAAAGGCTCTGCCAGCTTACGGACATGGACAAATGCTTTTATGCAGATAACGGCTCATCGTGTATTGAAGTCGCTTTGAAAATGAGCTATCATGCCCATTTGCTAGAAAACCAGACGCACAAAAAAAAGCTTTTTTTATCGCTCTCTAATTCCTATCATGGCGAGACTTTAGGAGCGTTAAGCGTGGGCGATGTGAAACTTTATAAAGACACTTACACCCCCTTATTACTCAAAAATCTCACTACACCCGTGCCTAAAAATGACAATGAGATAGAAAACGCCCTGAATGCTTTAAAGCGTTTGTTGGATACGCATGCTAAAGAAATTTGCGCTTTTATTGCAGAGCCTCTTTTGCAATGCGCAGGGAATATGTATATTTATAGTGCGAAATATTTAAAGCAAGCCGTTTCATTGTGCAAGCAAAAAAACATCCACATTATTTTTGATGAAATCGCTACCGGGTTTGGGCGCACAGGGAGCATGTTTGCTTATGAGCAATGCGGGATCAAGCCTGATTTTTTATGCTTGTCTAAAGGGATTAGTGGGGGGTATTTGCCTTTAAGCGTGTTATTAACCCACAATGAAATTTATAACCGATTTTACGCCCCCTATGAAGACAATAAAGCGTTTTTGCATTCGCACAGCTACACAGGAAACGCCCTAGCTTGTGCATGCGCGAACGCCACGCTGGATATTTTTGAAAAAGAAAATATTATTGAAAAAAACAAGGCTTTGAGCGAGTTTATTTTTAATGCACTCCAAAATGCATTGAAAGATTTGATAGATCAACAAGTGGTGTCTCATTTAAGGCATTTGGGCATGGTTTTTGCCTTTGAAGTTTTTATTCAAACCAAAGAGCGTTTGAGTTTGGCTATTTTTAAAAAAGCTTTAACTAAAGGCTTGTTACTGCGACCCTTAAACAACACTATCTACCTCATGCCTCCTTACATTATCACGCATGAAGAAATTAAAAAAGCGATCATAGGGATAGTGGAAGTGATTAATGAATTAAAAAAAGGCTGAAAACAAATGAAACAATAAAGAGCTTGAATTTAATCAAGCGATAATTTCTTTTTCTATTTTTGATTTTAAAATCAAGTTTTTAACTTGATGCTAAGCCTACTCAATAAAACCTACTCAATAAAACCTACTCAATAATCTTTGGCACTACAAAATAATGATCTTGGCTGTGTTTGTTCTGGCTTAAAATGTCTTTAGCTGTGTTTTGGCTCTTTGGCTCATCTTCTCTTAAAGGCGTGCTAAGATGCGCATCTGTTTTTAACTCATGAGTTTCTAAAGCAAAAATATTTTCCACAAAGCCTAAAACCTCCGCTAAATGACCTTTAACGCTCTCTTTATGCTCGTCTTTAATCTCTAGCATGCTCAATTTTTCTAAGCGTTGCAATAGTTTATCATCAATTTGCATTCTTTTCCTTTAGTTTAAAATAGGGGTTCGTCCATCGTTGCTGGGGCTTTGATGCCCATGAGCTTTAACACGCTGCTAGCGATATTGTTCAACGCTCCGTTTTTTATGGATTTGACTCCATTCCCTAAAACAAAGCAATACACGCTCCCGGCAGTGTGGTTGGTTAAGGGGTTTTGGTTTTCATCTTTCATGCACTCGCAATTCCCATGATCGCTTGTTAAAAGCATGGCGTAATCCAATTCTTTAGCCAGTGAAAGGATTTCCCCTAAGCATGCATCTACCGCTTCTACCGCTTTAACACTCGCTTCAAAATTCCCTGTATGCCCCACCATGTCGCCATTGGCAAAATTCACAATGATCAAATCCGTGCCTAATCTCATTTGCTCTAACACCGCAAGGGTTACTTCTTTAGCACTCATTTCAGGCTTTAAATCATAAGTGGTAACTTTAGGGCTTTGGATAAGCACCCGGTTTTCATTTTTAAAAGGCGTCTCCACTCCGCCATTGATGAAAAAGGTTACATGCGCGTATTTTTCAGTCTCAGCGATATGGCTTTGGGTCAGGTTGTGCTGAGAAACCACTTCAGCGAGCGTGTTTTGAACGCTTTCTTTAGGGAATAAAACAGGGTATGGGAAAGTGTTATCATAAGGCGTCATGGTAGCGATATGGAGTTTTTTAAAAGCTTGGCGTTTAAAGCCGCTAAATTCCTTTTGGCCTAAAGCGCTCACGATTTCTCTGGCCCTATCATTCCTGAAATTGATAAAAATGAAGCTTTCATCATCTTGCATGCCGCAATAATCTTTAAAACAAGCGGGCATGATAAATTCATCAGTGATATTTTTATCGTATTGGCTTTGGATATATTCGCTAGGGCTTAAAGGCGTGTGATTAAGCCCCATTAAGCTATGATACGCAAGCTCAATCCTTTCAAAGCGCTTATCCCTATCCATCGCATAAAAACGACCGCTTATGGTAGCGATTTGAATGTTTTCATTGCAGATATTTTGCATGGTTTCTAAATAAGTTAAAGCGCTTTTAGGAGCGACATCGCGCCCATCGGTGATTAAATGCAGACAGACTTTTTTATGGGATTTTTCACACTCTAAAGCCAAAGCGATAAAATGCTCAATGTGTGAATGCACGCCTCCATCGCTCATCAAACCCATAAGATGCACCACAGGGCTTTTTTGGATCGTGTTTAAAAAAGCGGAGTTGTTTTTTAATCCATCGTTTTGAAGGCTTAAAGAAATTTTGACTAAATCCTGATACAGCACCCTACCAGCCCCAATACACATATGCCCCACTTCAGAATTTCCCATTTGCCCCTTAGGTAAGCCCACGCTCAAGCCATGCGTATCAATCAGGCTATAAGGCAAGGTTTTAAACATCAAATCATAAGTGGGTTTTTTGGCATGGAAGAAAGCGTTATGATCGCTATCTTTACGATACCCAATGCCATCAGTGATAATCAAAAGAGTTTTTTGCGCCATTTTTAGGACTTTTTAAAGCTCTTGCATGAGAGTGATGTGGTTGGCTAAAATCGCATTCCTTTGCCCTGGAGAGCAATTTTTGCACACTTCTTGTTTTTTGGAATTTTTGGAAGCGGTTTTAGCGTGGCTTTTAATATTATTTATATTATTTTTAGAGGAGCGTTTTGGACTCACTTTAGCCGGTTTTTTGGGGCTTTTTTTAGCGGGTGTGAAATCAGCGCTACTGATTTGAGCCAAATACATGGGTTTATCTTTTGCTTTTTCTGGCTTACTGGTTATTTGCTCGCTAGTTGCCTCTTTCATTTCTTGGGATTTCTCTGCTTGGGTTTCCTCTGTTTGAGATTTTTCTATTTGAGATTTTTCTATTTGAGATTTTTCTATTTGAGATTTTTGGGCGGCTAAAGTTTGGGGCATGGCGTTGCCGATAGGGTCTAAATCTAGGTTACTATTAGCGCTTTTTTGCAAGGCTTCTTCGTTGTTAGAGTAAGAATCAAAGATTTTAGATTCTTTCAAACGCCTGATCCTGTCTTGTATCTCTTCATAATATTTTTCAGCATCAGCGTTAGATTTTTCGTTTTTTTCCCAACGACTGCCCTTGTTGTAAGATTTAATCATGTCTTTTAGATTGTCATGGTAGCGTGTTTTCCAATAGAGCAACTCTTTTAAAGCCACTTCAGAAGCAAACGCATCGTCTTTAATGAGCAATTCCCCCATCACATTACGCAAAAAAGGGCTATCATTATGCCCATAGCTTTTTAGAACGCTTGGGATATAAGAATGATACACGCCCGCGCTCGGATCCGAAAAATTGATTTTATAAACCCCTGCGCATGACTCTTTCCATGCAATGCCTGCCATTTCATAGCCTAAATTCTCTTTAGAGCCGAATTGATAGGCGGCTTTTAAGACTTCTTTTTGCTTAGCGTTAAAATCTTTAATATTGTCGCAATTGGTCATCATGACTTTAGTAACGGGCGATTTGGGCTTGTTTTTAACCCCCTTAGCGGGCTTAGGCTCTGTTTTAGTGGGGCTTTCTGTTGCGGCTAAACTCAAAGATGCGCTTAAGGCTGTGCCTAGAAATAAGGCTTTAAAAAGGGTGTGAGTGAGTGGGGTCAAATGTTTCAAAACGCCTACCTTTTGTATTTAAAAAATAAACTAAACTAAAAATAAATTCAAGTATAATTCTAACATGATTTAGTCTTAAAAGTGATTTTGTTTTTTAGGGAGAATTGAGATTTTGCATTCAGATGAATTGTTAGTAGAGATTTTAGTTGAAGAATTGCCCGCGCAAGCGTTATTGAATGAATATAAAGAAATGCCTAAAAAACTCCACGCTCTTTTTCAAAAACGCGCTTTAGAAGTGGGAACTATAGATGTTTTTTACACCCCCAGGCGCTTGTGTTTGTTTATTAAAGACTTTCCTCTTTTAACCCAAGAAACTAAAGAGGAATTTTTTGGGCCTCCCGTTAAAATCGCATGCAACAATCAAGATAAAACGCAAGGGTTGAACGCTCTAGGTTTAGGGTTTTATCAAAAATTAGGACTAAAGGATCCCAAGCATTTCCAAACAGCGTTTAAAAACAATAAAGAGGTGCTTTATCATGCTAAAATCCACGCCAAACAGCCTACAAAAGATTTAATCATGCCCATTGTGTTAGAGTTTTTAGAGGGTTTGAATTTCGGGAAGTCTATGCGTTGGGGCAATGTGGAAAAAAGCTTTATCAGACCCATTCATAATATTTGCGTGTTGTTTAATGGGGAAGATTTTAACGGTATTGAAGTCAAAGAGTATGGTTTTAAAACCAAGCAAGCCACAAAAGTGCACCGACAAGAGAGTTTTGATTTTATTGAAGTGGATAGCCCTAAAGCGTATTTTGAAGTTTTAGAAAAAAACCATGTCATTTTAGACCCTAAAAAGCGCGAAGCGAAAATCTTGCAAGAAATTAAAGAGTTAGAAACAAAGCATCACATTAGCATAGAAATAGACAGGGATCTATTAGATGAGGTTGTAGCGATCACGGAATACCCTAGCGCGCTTTTAGGGGAGTTTGACAAGGCGTTTTTAAAATTACCCAGTGAAATCATCACCACTTCCATGAAAGAAAACCAACGCTATTTTGCGGTTTTTAGTCAAAAAAGCCAAGAAGAGAGCCCAACATTACACAACGGCTTTATTGTGGTGAGTAACGCTATCAATAAAGACAAGCAAAAAATCATTGCAGGCAATCAAAAGGTTTTAAAAGCCCGTTTGAGCGATGCGGTTTTCTTTTATGAAAACGATCTCAAAAAGCCTTTAGATAACGCCCCTTTAGAGAGCGTGGTTTTTGTGCAAGGTTTAGGGACTTTAAAGGATAAAATGGAGCGCGAAGCAATCATCGCCCAATACTTGACGCAAAAATATATTTCATCTTTAAACATGCCTTTAGAAAAAGCCCTTGAGTTGGTTAAAAGAGCCGTTCAAATCGCTAAGGCGGATTTACTCAGTGAAGTGGTGTATGAATTTAGCGAGCTTCAAGGGATCATGGGCTATTACTACGCTTTAAAACAAAACGAAAACGAGTTAGTCGCCTTGAGCTTGAAAGAGCAGTATTTGCCCGCAAGCGAAAACGCTCCCTTGCCCTCTAGTGTTTTTAGCGCGATCGTGGCTTTGAGCTTGAAATTAGACAGCCTGTTTTCTCTTTTTAGCGCGGGTAAAATCCCTAGCGGATCTAAAGATCCTTTTGCTTTAAGGCGCTTGAGTTTTGGGCTATTGAAAATCATCGCGCATTACGGGTTAGAATTTGATTTGAAAGCGGATTTGAAAAACCTCTTTGAAAAAGTAGGCGTTTATCAAAGCTTTGATTTAGAGATTTTAGAGAAGTTTTTACTGGAGCGCTTTCATAATTTAATAGATTGTAACCCCTCTATTATAAGGAGCGTGTTAAACACCAACGAGCGAGGTATTGTTAAAATCATTCAAAAAGTCAAAGCCTTAAAACGCTTTTTAGACGATCCTAAGAACGCTCAAAAAAAAGAGTTGCTTTTTAGCGCTTTCAAACGCCTAGCCAATATCAATAAAGACAGAAACCCTAACGAATCAAGCGGGTTTTTTACGAGTCTTTTCAAAGAATCGCAAGAGCATGCCCTTTTTGAAGCGTTCAACGCGATCAAAACAAGCACTTTTGAGAGTTTGGATAGCAAAATAGAGGCTTATTTTGGTTTGCATGCGCCTTTAGAAGAGTATTTTAAAAGCGTGCTAGTCATGGATAAAGATATAGAAATCCAAAAAAATCGTAAAAATTTCTTGTGGGGCGTGTATCAAAGTTTCTTAGAAATTGGGGATATTAAAGAAATTGCGATTTAATGCTGTCAAACGCAAAGTCCGGCGTTTTTTTGGGGTAACTTTTTTAATGAGCATGTTTAGTGCGGGCATGCTTAGCGCGAAAATCTTTACCCTACAGGAGTTTTTTAAAGAAGTAGAAACCAACTCTATGGAGTTGATCGGCAAAAAAGCCGATTTTAAAAGCCGTTTGAATGAGCAACGCTCCGTGAACGCTTGGGATTTCCCCTATATTTATAATGAAACTTCTATGGTGAAAAACTTCCAAGGCATTGTAGAAGCGCAGCCCAGAACCCTTTTAATGGTAAGGCCCAAGCTCCCATGGGTGAGTTCGCTTTTATCCAAAAGCCTTTCTATCAAAACCATTCAATACGATAAAAGCTATCAATTAAATAAAAATCTCGCTTTTATTGGCGCTAAACGCTTGTATTTGACTTATGTGATGACTAAAGAAAAGTATCAGGTGTATGTGCAACGGGAAGCGAACTTTTATTCGCAGCTCAAAATCGCCAAAGAAAAAGTCAAAGCCGGCAGCATGAGCGAAAAAGATTATATCAACTTCAATAATTCTTATTTGGAATCCAAACTCGCTAAAACCAATGTGGAAACCAAACTCATAGATTTAGAAAAAATGCTAGACACGATGCTCGCTATTGTGGAGCCGGTCAAAGAGGGGGCACATTTTGACACTTATTTAGACCATTTGCATGATGTCAAGGTGATCGGTTTGGATTTTGAATACGTGCACTTAGAGCCTGAAGCCTTAAAGTTCAAATTGGATCGCTCGTTGTATGTGGATATTTTGGATTTGACGGCTAAAGATTATCAAGTGAATGCGAAATTGGCTAATAGAGATGTGTTTAATGCATTTGAATTTGGGATTGGCTCTGAAAGCTATAACTCTTCCACTAACCTTTCTATAGAAGTGCATATCCCTTTACCGGTAACGCCTAAAAACATCTATCAAAAGCGTAAATTCTTGGATTTGCAAAGCGGGACGCTCGCGCAAAATGAAGTGATGAAACGAAACATTAGAATTAACGCCAATTCCTACTTAAACCAGCTCAAAACCAAAGAAGCATACATTGAAACCCAAAAAGAAGCCATTGCCAATAAGAAGCGTTTGATGGAAATGGGGCGCATCGCTTATGAAGCCCAAAAAATCGGGCTTTTTGAATACTTGATTTATCAAAATTCTTACATGGACGCCCTCATCACTCTGGCGGAAGCTAAGATTGAATACATTGATATTAGCGCGCTTTTAGAAGAGACTTTAGGGGAGAGCTTGACCAGATTAGGAGAATTGCATTGAATCGGGCGTTATGGTGGCTTATGTTGATGGGCGTTTTGGGTGTTTTTTTAAAAGCCAAAGAGTATCCAGAAATTATTTTAGAAGAAAAAAACTTGCAACCCATGGGGTTAAAGGTGATTAAATTAGATAAAGAAATTTTTAGTAAAGGGCTTCCTTTTAACGCTTATATTGATTTTGATAGTAAAAGCTCTGTGGTGCAGAGCTTGAGTTTTGATGCGTCTGTGGTCGCGGTTTATAAAAGAGAGGGCGAGCAGGTGAAGGCTGGAGATGCGATCTGTGAAGTGAGCTCCATTGATTTGAGCAATCTGTATTTTGAATTGCAAAACAACCAAAATAAATTAAAAATCGCTAAAGATATTACTAAAAAAGATTTAGAGCTTTATAGGGCCGGGGTGATCCCTAAAAGGGAGTATCAAACTAGTTTTTTAGCCAGCCAGGAAATGGGCTTAAAGGTGGAACAATTAGAGAGCGCGTTTAAAAGCTTTGGCGTGGATCCCAAAAACCCTAAAGGGCAGTATGGTTTTAGGATTGTGGCTAGTGATAGCGGTCTTTTAGCGTTAGCGCCTAAAAATGTGGGCGAGAAGATTTTAGCTTTCACTAGTTATGTGCGTATTTCAAAAAGCGATGATTTGATCGCTCAAATCAAATTGCCTGTAGGCGTTTCTAAATCCATTAAAAGGGATTCGCCAGTCTATAATGAAGAGGGGGAAAAAATCGGGAAAATCCAAAGCGTTTCGGTGGTGTTAGACAAAGGCTCTAACACGATTTTAGCCACCGCATTATTAGATGAGGGCAATTACCATGTGGGGGAAATGGTAGAAATGTATATTCAAGGCTCTCAACCCAAAGACTCCGTTTTAATCCCTTCAAACGCTTTAATCAGAAACGGGAAAGATTACCTGGTGTTTGTGAGGACGCCTAAAGGTTTTAGGCCTGTGGTGGTTCAAGTTTTAGAAGAGCGCAGCAAGATTTTTATCGTGAACGCTCAAAATTTACACCCTAATGACAGCGTGGCAGTGGGGTCATTGATAGGGTTAAAAGGCATGATCAACAATTTAGGGGAAGAATGATGCTCGCTTCCATTATTGAATTTTCCTTACGCCAAAGAGTGATCGTGATTGTTGGCGCGATTCTTATTTTGTTTTTTGGGACTTATAGTTTTATCCACACTCCAGTGGACGCTTTCCCGGATATTTCGCCCACTCAAGTTAAAATCATTTTAAAACTCCCCGGCTCTAGCCCTGAAGAAATGGAAAACAACATCGTGCGCCCTTTAGAATTGGAGCTTTTAGGCTTGAAAGGGCAAAAATCTTTAAGAAGTATTTCAAAATATTCTATTTCAGACATCACGATAGATTTTGATGACAGCGTGGATATTTATTTAGCGAGGAATATTGTCAATGAACGCTTGAGCAGCGTGATGAAAGATTTACCCGTGGGGGTTGAAGGGGGCATGGCGCCCATTGTTACGCCGCTATCAGACATCTTTATGTTCACCATTGATGGCAATATCACCGAGATAGAAAAACGACAGCTTTTAGACTTTGTGATCCGCCCGCAATTAAGAATGATTAGCGGCGTAGCAGATGTCAATTCCATTGGAGGCTTTAGCAGAGCGTTTGTGATCGTGCCGGATTTTAATGACATGGCGAGGCTTGGGGTGAGTATTTCTGATTTAGAATCGGCTGTGAGAGTGAATTTAAGAAACAGCGGAGCGGGGCGCGTGGATAGAGATGGCGAAACCTTTTTAGTCAAAATCCAAACCGCTTCTTTGAGTTTAGAAGACATTGGCAAAATCACCGTTTCCACGAATTTAGGGCATTTGCACATTAAGGATTTTGCGAAAGTCATCAGCCAGTCTCGCACCCGTTTGGGGTTTGTCACTAAAGATGGCGTGGGCGAGACCACAGAGGGCTTGGTGCTTTCTTTAAAAGACGCTAACACCAAAGAAATCATCACTCAAGTGTATCAAAAACTAGAAGAATTAAAACCCTTTTTACCGAGCGGTGTGTCCATTAATGTTTTTTATGATCGCTCAGAATTCACGCAAAAAGCCATTGCCACCGTTTCTAAAACCCTCATTGAAGCCGTTGTTTTAATCATCATCACGCTCTTTTTATTTTTAGGGAATTTGAGAGCGAGCGTGGCTGTGGGGGTGATTTTACCCTTAAGTTTGTCCGTGGCGTTTATTTTTATCAAGTTTAGCGATTTGACTTTAAATTTGATGAGTTTAGGGGGGTTGGTTATCGCTATAGGCATGCTCATTGACTCAGCCGTGGTGGTGGTGGAAAACGCTTTTGAAAAATTGAGCGCTAACACTAAAACCACTAAACTCCATGCAATCTATCGTTCTTGTAAAGAAATCGCCGTTTCAGTGGTGAGCGGGGTGGTGATTATTATTGTGTTTTTTGTGCCGATTCTAACCTTACAGGGGTTAGAGGGCAAGATGTTTAGGCCTTTAGCGCAAAGCATTGTGTATGCGCTTTTAGGCACTTTAGTTCTATCCATCACTATCATTCCTGTAGTGAGCTCTCTTGTCTTAAAAGCCACGCCCCATAGCGAAACCTTTTTAACGAGGTTTTTAAACAGAATCTACGCCCCTTTATTGGAATTTTTTGTGCATAACCCTAAAAAAGTGATTTTAGGAGCGTTTGTTTTTTTAATTGCAAGCCTTTCTTTATTCCCTTTTGTGGGGAAGAATTTCATGCCCGCTTTAGATGAGGGCGATGTGGTTTTGAGCGTGGAAACCACCCCTTCTATTTCTTTAGATCAATCTAGGGATCTCATGTTAAACATTGAGAGCACGATTAAAAAGCATGTCAAGGAAGTCAAAAGCATTGTCGCGCGCACAGGGAGCGATGAATTGGGGCTGGATTTAGGGGGCTTGAATCAAACCGATACTTTTATTTCTTTCATCCCTAAAAAAGAATGGAGCGTAAAAACCAAAGATGAATTATTAGAAAAAATCATGGATTCTTTAAAAGACTTTAAGGGGATTAACTTTTCTTTCACCCAACCCATTGAAATGCGGATTTCTGAAATGCTTACAGGGGTTAGGGGGGATTTAGCGGTTAAGATTTTTGGAGATGATATTAGCGAATTGAATGAATTGAGTTTTCAAATCGCGCAGGCTCTAAAAGGCATTAAGGGATCTAGTGAGGTTTTAACCACGCTCAATGAGGGCGTGAATTATTTGTATGTAACCCCTAATAAAGAATCGATGGCGGATGTGGGGATCACTAGCGATGAATTTTCCAAGTTTTTAAAATCCGCTTTAGAGGGCTTGGTTGTAGATGTGATCCCTACAGGGATTTCACGAACCCCGGTAATGATCCGCCAAGAGAGCGATTTTGCAAGCTCTATCACTAAAATCAAAAGTTTAGCCTTGACTTCAAAATATGGGGTTTTAGTGCCTATCACTTCTATCGCCAAAATTGAAGAAGTGGATGGCCCTGTTTCTGTTGTGCGTGAAAATTCAATGCGCATGAGTGTGGTTCGCAGCAATGTGGTGGGGCGCGATTTGAACTCTTTTGTAGAAGAGGCTAAAAAAGTGATCGCTCAAAACATCAAACTCCCTTCTAGCTACTATATCACTTATGGGGGGCAGTTTGAAAACCAGCAACGGGCCAATAAAAGGCTTTCTACCGTTATCCCTTTAAGCATCTTAGCGATCTTTTTCATTCTTTTTTTCACTTTTAAAAGCATTCCTTTAGCCTTGCTCATTCTTTTGAATATCCCTTTTGCGGTTACCGGAGGCCTTATTGCGTTGTTTGCGGTAGGGGAGTATATTTCCGTGCCAGCGAGCGTGGGCTTTATCGCTCTTTTTGGGATTGCGGTTTTAAACGGCGTGGTGATGATAGGCTATTTTAAAGAGCTTCTCTTGCAAGGAAAAAGCGTAGAAGAATGCGTTTTATTGGGCGCTAAAAGGCGTTTGAGGCCGGTTTTAATGACCGCTTGCATTGCCGGTTTGGGTTTGCTCCCTTTATTATTTTCTCATAGCGTGGGATCCGAAGTCCAAAAACCTTTAGCGATCGTGGTGCTTGGGGGCTTAGTCACCTCAAGCGCTTTAACCTTACTCTTACTGCCGCCCATGTTCATGCTCATCGCTAAAAAGATTAAAATCAATTAAGGGATTTCACATGCTCGCTTTAGAAATTTATATTGATATTTGTTTGAAAGACGCTTTAATAGATTATTTATTTGAAAAAGGCTTTGATGATTTTTTTTATGTGGAGTGCTATAAATACGCCGCTTCTTCATTGCTTTTAAGCCAAAAAGAGCAGGTGAGCGGGCGTAAAGACTACGCCAAATTCAAGCTTTTTTTAAGCGATGAGATCGCTTTATCTCTAGCAAAAGCTTTAAAAAATCAGTTCGCTTCTAAAGAAATGAAATTGTTTTATTCTCAAACGCATGGGTTGTAAAACGCATGGGTTATCAAACGAAATTCTAAGTAAAAACATGCTATAACACAAACCAATAAAGGAGTTAAAATGTATGCTGTAACTTTTGATCTTGATACCAATTGCTTGAATGAAAACGCAGTGAATCTGTCAAAAGTTTATTCTGATATTCGTAAATTCATGGAACAACATGGCTTTAAATGGCAACAAGGTAGCGTGTATTTTGGCGATGAGACCATCAACGCTGTTACTTGCGTCGCTACGGTGCAAATTTTAGCCAAGCAAATACCAAGTTTTGCGGTTTGTGTTAAAGATGTGAGAATGTTAAAAATAGAAGAAAACAACGATTTGATGCCGGCTATCAAGATTGTTTTATGAAATCAAGTATAATACCCACCATTAAATGGTGCTAGGAGTTTGTAATGACTATTATTCTTAAAAATTCGCTTTCTCTCTCTCTCTCTCTCTAGTCAGCCGTTTTATCTTTTCACCCCCATATAAACCCATACCCATATAAACCCTATCTATATTTTAGGGATTTTTGCGTCTTGTTTAGATTTTAATTTTTAATTTTTAATATAAAGGATTGGTAATGATTTTACGCGCACAGACGAATTTTGTGGAGTTTTTAGAACAGGTTTTAGAAGTTTTAAAAGAAGTGGAGATCGATAAAACAGAATGCTCTACTCTTTTAGCAAGCATTCAAAAACAACAGCTTGTGATACCCGTTGTGGGGAATTTTAGTGCAGGCAAAAGCACGCTATTAAACCGCTTTTTAGGTAGCAGCGTTTTGCCTACCGGTATCACGCCAGAGACTTCTTTAGCCACTGAGTTGCACTATAGCGCTAACGAACGCATAGAAGCTTTTTCAAACAATGATGAAAAAGCAGAGAGTTTTGAACTGAATGAGCAAAGTTTTGAAGCGATTAAAGACAATGCCACGAAGTATTCCTACCTTAAGGTTTATTTGAATAATGAAGCCCTAAAAAACAGTGCTCCTTTAGTGTTTGTGGATATGCCAGGCTTTGATAGCCCCATTTCAAGCCACACCCATGCCATTTTGGAATATTTGGAAAGGGGCGTGCATTTTGTCATTCTCACAAGCGTAGAAGAGGGCAACCTCACTAAACGCATGGTTAGGGAATTGAAAAACCTTTTAGAGTTTGACAAAGGCCTTAGCTTTATTTTGAGTAAAACGAATTTAAGAACGCCTTCGCAAGTGGGAGAAATCTCTCGCTACATTCAAGATCAAATCCAAGATCACCTTGATTTGACAACGCATCTTATTTATTCTAATAAAGACAATAACGCCCTTTTAGAGGTAGCGGATAAAATAGACGCTGAAAAGCTTTTTAGCGCTTTGTATTTGAAACGATTGAAGTTTTTAAATTCCCAGTTACAAAACAGCCTAAAAAGCGTGATTAAAAGCTTTGATTATTCTAAAGAAAAGGCGTTAGAAGAAATACAAGCTTTGGATTTGAGCGTTAAAGACATTGAAAAAACCTATGAAAAATTAAGGGCTAATTTAGAAGAAGAATATTCTAGCGTGGCTGTGGGATCGGTGGTTAAAAAAGTCATAGAAGAGGTCAGGGAGCAAAAATCCTATTTAGCCTCTTTAATCAACAAGCCTAACGAGTTCAATAGCGAAATAGAAAGCATCATGCAACAAAGCTTGATCAAAAACGCTAAATTAGAGATTGAAAAGATCAACCTTTCTTTTTCAAAAGATTTTTGCACGGAATTTGAAAGCTTGAATAATACGCAGCTTTCTAGCGGTTTTTCTGTGAATTTAGAGCATGGCCTTGAACTAGGGATCAACGCTTTAAGCGTGATTTTAGCCAAGAACCCGGTTACAAGACCTTTCGCGCTGATCTTAAAAGGGTTAAAACCTCTTTTAAAAGAATTATTGATCTTACTGCCTAATATCATCGCTTCATTCTTTAGAAATGAGGAAAAAGAGCGGGCGAAATTAGAAAATCTGATTGAAGCAAAAGTGATACCAGAGGTTCAATACAATCTTAAAAAAGTTTTACCGGGCTTGTTTAATGAAGCTTTGCAAAATTCCCTAAAAGGTTTAAAAGATCGGTGCGAACTGGAAATCACGCATAAAAAACAAGAAATCGCGCTCGCTCAAACAGAAAAAGAAAAACACTTAAACGATTTAGAAAATCAAAAACAAATCTTAGAAAACAAGATCAACGCTTTAAGCGATCTAGAACAACAATATTTAAAGGATTAATAATGAACGAGCAAGAACTCATTAAAAAAAGCGCTTTAGTTGAAAAAACGCTACAAGAACAAGGCTTGCAAGAAAGAGCGAAGTCTTTTATCAGCGATAACGCTGTGATTAAAACCGAAAAGTTAGAGAAAACGCTAAAAGAAATGCAGGATGAAGATAGGGATCTTAAAGTCGGTATCATCGGGCGCGTGAAAGCGGGCAAAAGTTCGCTCTTAAACGCTCTGATTTTTGAGGGTGTAGAGGTTTTACCCAAAGCGGCAACGCCCATGACGGCTAGCCTTACTGTTTTAAAATACGCTCAAAATCTGAGCGCTCAAGTGGAGTTTTATAGCCAAAAGGATATTTTAGAGCTTAAAAATGAACATGAAAGGTATGTAAGGGAGTTTAACAGGATTGTTGGTGAAGAAGTCAAAAAGCAAAAAGAAAAACAGAGTTTGTCAAATAGGGCTAAAGAGGGATTTAGGAATCTTAGCAACAAGTTTAGCAGAAACAAAAGCGAAGAAGCAGCGCCCAAAGAGAATATTTTAAGCGATGAAGAAATAGTAAAAAGGGCTGAAAGGATCGCTAAAAGCGAGTTAGAAAAGGACACAAAACTCGTTTCATCATACGATCAATGCGAAAAAATGAAAAAAAGCGGATCGCTCAACACTGAAAAATTGGATCCGCACATTCAAGCCAACAGTTTACAAGATCTGAATCAAAAATTGCTCCAATTCGTGGGCGCGGACGGGAAGTTCATGCCCTACACTAAAGCGGTGCAAATTTCTTTGAATAACCCCAATCTTAAAGATTTGGAAGTGATTGACACCCCAGGCGTGAACGATCCCATCGCTTCCAGGGAAGAGCGCACCAAAGCCTTATTGAAAGATTGCGATGTGGTGTTTATCATAAGCCCTTCTGGTCAGTTTTTAACGGATAGCGATATGAGTTTGTTTGATAGGGTTTCTAATAAAGAAGGCCTTCAAGAAATTTATTTTGTGGCAAGCCAAGCCGACAGTGCCGTTCTTTCTATGAGTGAAGTGGAAAAATCTGGCCACCACCTCCCTACAGCCTTAGAAAACGCGCAAAAAGCCCTTTCATCTCAATTAAATAATATCATGGGAAAATTGATTGAAAACTACCCCAACCAACGAGGAATTTTTGAAAAAGCGATCAAAAATGGCGTCATTCTGGCTTCAGGGGTTTGCTTTAGCATGTATAAAGACTTTAACAACCAAGCTTCTTGGGAAAGAAACCAAAAAACAGAAGAGTATCACAATGCCTTACGGAATTTAAAAGATTTTTACCCTGACGCTTTTAGTAGCGATGATAAGTCTAAAGAAAGCTTATTGCTCTTAAGCAATATGGGCGCGATTGAAGAGCGTTTAAAAAAAGCCGCAAAAGAGAAAGAAAAAATCATTTCTCAAAAATTGCAAGATTATACACAGAGCCAAGCAAACAACCTCCATTCATTAATAGCGCAGTTGTTGCAAGATTTGGAAGAAGAAAAAAAGAGGATTAAAAACGCTGATATGGGCGTGATTAAAAAGCAAATAAAGGCTTATGAAAACCTCTCTAATGAAATTGAAACAGGGTTTGATGGGGTGTATGAAGAATTTATCTTTCATTTCATCAAAAACACTAGAGATGGCTTGGAAGAAACATTGAAGAAAGCTATCCAAACGGCTAAAACGCGCTCTAGAGAAGAAGAGGAAGAAGAGCGTTACACTGAAAGAGTGAAGCAAGGCGGTGCTTGGGGGAGCTTTAAAAGGAATTTTTTATTTTGGGCTGATGATGATGCGGGCTATGATGAAGTAGAACGCACAAGAGCAACGATTAAAGCCGGAGCGGTGCTTGATTATTTAACAGAGATGCATGAACGCTGCGAAAGCGCTTTGAATGACAGCGCTGATTCTTTTAAAGTCGTTTTCAAAAAAGAACTCTACGCTAAAGTCTTTTCTCAATTGCGCGCAATCATCTCTGATGATTTGATTGATGAGGTGGCTTTCCAAAAAAGCGTGATGGCTGTCTTGGATCGCATTGAATTTAAAGAGTTTGATTACACTGATAAGCTTCCTGGCGAGATAAGGGGGAAAACGGGTAATTTAAAAGGCGATGAAGCCGATGCTTTCATACAAAGCGTGGAAAAGCATGTGAGGAATTTTAAAGATGAGACTAGAAAAGATGTGAAAGGCTATATCGGAGGTTTAAGAGAGAATTTAGAAAAGCAAAACTTCGCCAGCGATACGCTTAAAAAACTTAAAGAAAACATGCAAAATTTGCACAATCAAGTGCAAAATAAAGTGCAATCCATCGCTCAATTAGACGTGCAAATCAAGGCTTTAAAGGGGATTTAATGATTAATTTTTTTAATAACCAATTTAGTGCGGCTAAAAACCACCACAATACAGAGGGTTTAAAAGAACGCTACGATCTAATCGCTCGTATTTTAAACGCTAAAACAAGCAATGAAGGGCTAGAAGAATACCAGAGCGTCTTAGACAACGAGTTTTTAGAGTTCGCTAGCGGCGTGGATTCGCTCAAAGAAAAGGAAATAGCGTTACTGATGCTCCAAGAAATCCAAAAAGAATTGCAATTGGTGGCGAGCTACCCTAGTTTGTTCCAAAAAACCATCGTTGCGGTGGGGGGAGGGTTTAGCACGGGCAAATCCACTTTTTTAAACAACTTGTTGGGCTTGAAATTAAAACTTCCTGAAGACATGAATCCCACCACAGCTATCCCCACTTATTGCTTGAAGGGTAAAAAAGAAGTTTTAATGGGGTTTTCTCAAAATGGGGGCATGGTGGAATTACCCAATCTCGCTTTTGATCATCAGTTTTTAAAATCCCTTGGCTTTAATTTGAAAGAAATCATGCCTTTCATGCTTTTGAGCGCTCCTAGCGTGCCTTTTGAATTTTTATGCTTCATAGACACGCCTGGTTTTAACCCTGCCAATCAAGGCTATACGGGTGGGGACGAACAAGCCTCTAAAGAATCCCTAAAGCACGCTAAACACATTCTATGGCTTATTAGTTGCGAGCGTGGGGGCATTGAAAGCGATGATTTAGAGTTTTTGCAAGAATTATGCGAAGAAGGCAAGCAGGTTTTTATCGTATTGAGTAGGGCTGATAGCCGCACAAAAAGGCAATTAGAAGAAATCGCTGTCCAAATTAAAGAGACTTTAGAGGATAATGGCATTGAGTTTTTAGGGATTGGCGCTTATAGCTCTACAAGGTATCAAGAAATTAAAGAGTTCAGCGAAAAAAGCCCCGTTTTTGACTCGATTGAGAAATTTTTAATAAAGTTAAATCAAAGGAGCGAGAAACAAAACGAAATTTTAGGGGCTTTATACGAGGTGCATTCCATGTATGAAAAGGCTATTGAGCAAGACGCTAACCAATTCAAACGCTACCAAAAGACTTTGCATTCTATCAAATTGGATTTGATGCAAAAGGGCTTTGATGATTTCAATGATGACACTTTTAATAAAATGGAATCGCTCAAAAAAGAATTTTCTGAGAAAGAAGAATCCAAAAGAGAGAATTTAGCGCAACTCAACCAAGTGATCAGCTTGTTTAAAGAAAGCATTGATAAGGTTTTTGATCGTGTGAGCGCTTTCACTTGGGAAAAATACAAAGCAAAACGACGACGAAGAGGACGAAGAAGCAAACTACAGAGAGTTTGAAGAAATCAAAAAAATGGTGCTGTATTTTAGGGATTGGTGCATGTTTTGTTTAGATTGGTATGATTTGAGCCAAGAAGAAATCCAAGAATGTAGAGATTGGATGGATGAAGATAATGAATTGATCCAATTAGACTATTCTTTAAAAAATTTGCAAACGCTTAGGGAATACAAAGAAACAAATGAGAAAGATTATCAAGAGTCTTTGAACAACGAGGAGCTTCAAAATAATTTGCGAGAGTGGAGGGATTTAAAAAACACACCGGTAGAAGAAAACAAAAGGGAATTTGAAGAAATCAAAAAAATGGTGCTGTTTTACAAGGAACTCAACATGTATGGTATAGACTCTTGGGATTTGAGCCAAGAAGAAATCCGAGAATGCAGAGAGGGAATAGAATATTGCAATAAACTGCTCCAATTAGACTATTCTTTAAAAAATTTATCAATACTTAAGGACTTTAAAGAAGCAAATGAGAGAGATTATCGAGAATTGGTTAAATAATAGTGATTTTCAAAACGATTTGCGAAAGTGGAAAAATGGCGATAAGCCAGGCTTTTTTGGAAGCCTTTTTAATGATTTGTTTGGCAAATAAGAAAACAGCAATTAAGAATTTAAAAATGCTGAAAGCATTTTTTATAATCAAAATAAAAGAGCTTGCGTCAAGCAAGCGATAACCCCTTGAAGCGGTATTCTTGGGTTAGGGGGATACTTAATGGGGTTAAGGGGGAGAGTTATTTTAAAATACCCCCTATCCCCTTAAGAGAATGAGTTTAAAGTAAAGTAACCAAAATCCCATTTTTTAAAATTTAAAAAATTTTTTAAACTACCCTATTTTTAATCAAAGACAGCGTTTTGAATGTAAGGGCTATTTTAAACTTATTATTGTAAAATGGTGAGTTTTACAATCAATGAGATTAGGAATTTAATGGAAATTGCAGTATTTGGTGGCGGGGCATGGGGGAGGGCTTTAGCCTTTGCTTTTGGAGAAAAGAATGAAGTCAAAATCATTTCAAGGCGCGATCTAAACGAGCCGCTAAAAAAGCTCAATGACGCTTTAATCTCTAAAGGTTCTGCCCCCATAGAGCAAGTGGATTTACAAAGAGGCTTAAAAGCAGCGCTCTATGTCATCGCTATTAGCGTGCAGCATTTAAGGGAATGGTTCCAAAACGCTTCTTTACCCAAAAACGCTAAGGTTTTAATCGCTTCTAAAGGGATAGAGGTTTTAAACAGGGCGTTTGTGAGCGAGATCGCAAAGGATTTTATCGATCCTAATTCTTTGTGTTTTTTAGCGGGCCCGAGTTTTGCGGCTGAAATCATTCAAGGCCTGCCTTGCGCGCTCGTCATTCATTCTAATAACCAGGCTTTAGCGCTAGAATTTGCCAATAAAACCCCCTCTTTTATCAGAGCTTACGCCCAACAAGACATTATAGGAGGTGAAATCGCTGGTGCGTATAAAAATGTGATAGCCATTGCTGGGGGGGTTTGCGATGGCTTGAAACTAGGCAATAGCGCTAAAGCGAGTTTATTGTCTCGTGGTTTAGTGGAAATGCAACGCTTTGGGGCGTTTTTTGGGGGCAAGACAGAGACTTTTTTAGGGTTGTCTGGGGCTGGGGATTTGTTTTTAACCGCTAATTCTATTTTATCCAGGAATTATCGTGTGGGTTTGGGGCTAGCCCAAAACAAGCCTTTAGAGGTGGTTTTAGAAGAATTGGGCGAAGTGGCTGAAGGGGTGAAAACGACCAACGCCATTGTGGAAATCGCTAGAAAATACGGCATTTATACGCCCATTGCGAGCGAATTAGCCTTGCTTTTAAAGGGTAAGAGTGTGCTAGAGAGCATGAACGATTTGATCAGACGCGCTTAAAAGGAAAGAGAGCATGCAAGATTTTTCAAGTTTATTATTAAAGTTACAAGAGTATTGGAAGAATCAAGGCTGTTTGGTGATCCAGCCTTATGATATTCCTGCAGGAGCTGGGACATTCCATCCGGCCACGCTTTTAAGGAGTTTGGATAAAAAGCCGTGGAATGTGGCGTATGTCGCGCCCTCTAGAAGGCCTACTGATGGGCGCTATGGGGAAAACCCTAACCGCTTGGGGAGTTATTACCAATTTCAGGTGGTCATCAAGCCCAGCCCTTCTAATATCCAAGAAATGTATTTAAAAAGCTTAGAAGTGTTAGGGATAAACCTTAATGAGCATGATATACGATTTGTAGAAGACAATTGGGAGAGTCCGACTTTGGGGGCATGGGGGCTTGGCTGGGAAGTGTGGCTTGATGGCATGGAGGTTACGCAATTCACTTATTTCCAGCAAGTGGGGGGCATTGCTTGTAGTCCTATCCCGGTGGAGATCACTTACGGCTTAGAAAGATTGGCGATGTATGTCCAAAAAGTGGAAAATATCCTAGAGATTGAATGGGCTAAAAAGGATAATGAAAGCGTGCGTTATATGCAAGTGCATTTAGAAAGCGAATACGAATTCAGCAAGTATCATTTTGAAATAGCGAGCGTAACAAGGCTATTAGAAATGTTTAAAAACGCTCAAGCCGAAGCCTTGCATTGCTTAAAAAACAAGCTCCCCTTGCCGGCCTATGATTTGGTGATGCTATGCTCGCATTTTTTCAATATTTTAGACGCCAGAAAAGCGATTTCGGTGGCTGAAAGGCAAAATTATATTTTACAAATCAGGGATTTAGCCAAAGGGTGCACGCTTCTTTACAAAGAGCAAGAAGAAGAAAGAGAAGAGCGCCTAAAAAACGCTTTAACAAAGGCTTAAAATGGCGTTAGTTAGGGAAGTGTTGGGAGTTTTGAATCGCCTTTCGCCTTTTGAACTCCAAGAATTGTGGGATAATAGCGGGTTGAATGTGGGGAGTGAAAATAGCGAGTTTAGCGAGATTGTCGCATGCTTAGAAATCACGCTTCAAATCGCTCTAAACGCACCACAAAACGCCCTAATCATCACGCACCACCCTTTAATTTTCAAGCCCTTAAAAACGCTAAATTATGAGGCTTATCCGGGGAATATTTTAAAAATCTTAATCCAAAAAAACATTTCAGTCATCAGCATGCACACGAATTTTGACAAAACGCATTTAAACAAGCATTTCGCACACGCGCTTTTAGGGTTTGATGGCTTGATAGAAAAAGGTCTTATGTTAGTGAAAGAAAACGCTACTATAGAATTTGATGCGCTTGTAGAAAGGATTAAATCTTCTTTAGGGGTGGGAAAATTAGCATGCGTCAAAAGTTCTCAAATGATTAAAGATCTAGCGTTTGTGTGCGGATCGGGGGCGTCCATGTTTTCTTCTTTAAAAGCGCAAAGCTGTTTGATTACAGGCGATGTGAAATACCATGACGCTATGATCGCTCAATCTTTAGGGATAAGTTTGATTGACGCCACGCATTATTATAGCGAAAGGGGTTTTGCGCTGATTGTGGCCGAAATTTTGCATTCTTTTAATTATTTGGTTACAATAGAGAATTTTAAAAACCCCTTGCAAATCATTTAAAGGAAAGCGATGAACACCCACCTCAAACAATTGATTGAAATTTCGCATTTGGATAAAGAAATTGACTCCTTAGAGCCATTGATCAGAGAAAAACGAAAAGACTTGGATAAAGCCTTGAATGATAAAGAAGCTAAAAATAAAGCGATTTTGAATTTAGAAGAAGAAAAATTAGCCCTAAAATTACAGATTTCTAAAAACGAGCAAACCCTACAAGACACGAACGCTAAAATCGCCAGTATCCAAAAGAAAATGAGCGAGATCAAATCCGAAAGGGAATTACGCTCTTTAAACATTGAAGAAGATATTGCTAAAGAGCGATCTAACCAAGCCAACAGAGAAATTGAAAACTTGCAAAATGAAATCAAGCACAAAAGCGAAAAACAAGAGGATTTGAAAAAAGAAATGCTAGAGCTTGAAAAATTAGCGTTGGAATTAGAAAGCTTAGTGGAAAACGAAGTCAAAAACATCAAAGAAACCCAACAAGTTATCTTTAAAAAGAAAGAAGAACTCGTGGAAAAAACCGAGCCTAAAATCTATAGCTTTTATGAAAGGATCAGAAGATGGGCGAAAAACACGAGCATTGTAACGATCAAAAAACAAGCTTGTGGTGGTTGTTTTATTAGACTAAACGATAAGATTTATACCGAAGTGCTAACGAGTGGGGATATGATCACTTGTCCGTATTGCGGGCGTATTTTATACGCTGAGGGCGCGTATGAAAGTAACGCTCAACCTCCAAAAGAAAGCCAAGAAGAAAGCCAACAAAAAGAAAGCCAAGAATTAGTTTGATTGTTTAAGTTTTTCTACCTTTTATTTTTAACTTTGGGGCATCTTTTTGGTGTGCCTTTCATCTTCTTTTGGAGTTTTAAGGAAAAATACCGCCATTCTTTAAAGGCTCGTTTTTTTCTCAAAGACAATCTTTTAAAAAGCGAGCCAACTTTTTGGTTCCATGCATGCTCTTATGGGGAGGTCAAATCCTTAGAGCCAATCATTCAAGCTTTAAAAGAGCCGATTTTAATCAGCGTTACCACTAATACCGGCTTTGAATTAGCCGCTCAAACTTATCAGCGCTCTCAACACATAGAAGTGCGTTACCTGCCTTTTGAAACCCTATTATTCGCATGGGAAAAAAACTTAAAACGCTTGAAAACTTTGGTGGTTACAGAAGCGGAATTGTGGTTTAATGTGTTTGATACGGCTCAAAAATTAGGGGCAAAAACCATGCTCATTAACGCTAGGATCAGCGTTCGCTCTTACCCTAAGTACCAGCGTTTTTCTTTTTTTTATGCGCTTTTATTCAAACGCATTGATTTGATTTTAGCACAAAGCAAGGACGATCAAAAGCGCTTATTGAATCTAGGGGCAAAAAAAGTGGTGGATTTTTTGAATATCAAGCGTTTTTCAAAGCCTGTGATCACTTCGTTTTACCCTAAAAACCCAAGCGCTTTAAACATTGTTTTAGCCAGCACGCATGAGGGCGAAGAGGAATTAGGGTTAAAAGCGTTTTTGGAGTTCAAAAAGACGCATAAGAACGCAAGGCTCTTTATCGTGCCGCGCCACCCCGAGCGTTTTAAAAGCGTGCGGAATTTGTTGCAAGATGCTTTAAAAACGACGCCTTTTAGTTGGGAGTGTTTTTCTTCAAAGGGTTTTGTGGAATGCGATATTTTGTTAGTGGATAGCTTGGGGGAATTGAATAACTTCTATGCGATCGCTGATATTGTCATTTTAGGGGGTTCGTTTGTCAAAATGGGGGGGCATAACCCTTTAGAGCCGGCATTTTTTAACACGCGCTTAATCACAGGGGAATATCTTTTCAACCAAGTAGCGTTGTTTGAATTGGTTAAACCCTACAAAATCGTTCAAAAAGAGGATTTATTGGACGCCCTTTTGGATTATGAAAATTTGGGCGTGGTGCGGTTTTTAGAAAACGGGCATGATTTAAACGAATTGCTCGCATTCATTAAAGGATAATATTAAAAAGGATAAATATGGAAAAAGCTTATAAACTATTGAGCGTTCAGGAAAACATTTCGCACAAAAAAGCTAAAGCTTTGATTGATTTGGGGTTAGTGAGTATAGGGGGGAAAAAATTGATGGTTGCCAGAAAGGAATTGCCCCAAAACACGCGCTTTAATGTCCAAAAAATTGAAAAGCCTAGCGTGATTTTTGAAGATGAAAACATTTTAGCCCTTTTTAAACCCCCTTTTATAGAGAGCTATGATTTAGTTTCTTTTTTTAAAGGTTGGACGCTGTTGCACCGCTTGGATAAAGAAACAAGCGGGGTGATTTTATTAGTGAAAGAAAATTCAGAATTCCACTTGAAAGCTAAAAAAGCGTTTAAAGACAGGGCGGTTAAAAAAGAATATTTAGCGCTAGCTCAAGGGATTGTAGAAGAAGAGCAAGAAATCAACGCTCCCATTCTCACCATTAAAACCACTAAAGCGTTTAGCAAGATCTCTAAAAAAGGGCAAGAAGCGATCACAATCATCACGCCTTTAAAAATCATCAATAAAAAAACCCTTCTAAAAGTGGAAATCAAAACCGGAAGAACCCACCAGATTAGAGTCCATTTAAAGCATATCAACCACCCCATTATAGGCGATACGCTCTATAATAACGAGCCAAGTTCAGTCAAACGCTTGATGCTCCATGCGCATAAAATTGCGTTATTGGGGTATGAATTTGAAGCGATCGCTCCTAAAGAATTTGAATTTTAAGGATGAGCATGAACGCTTGGAATACGATTTATGAGCGCTTTAACCCCATCGCTTTTAGTCTTGGAAGTATTGAAGTGCATTGGTATGGTTTGGCGTATGCGTGTGCGATTGTTGTTGCATTTTACATGGCGTTAAGAATGATCCAACAAGATCCCAAACGATTCCCAGTTGCAAGAAAGGATTTTGAAAGTTATTTTTTATGGGCGGAGCTTGGCATTGTGTTAGGGGCAAGGATAGGATACATTCTTATTTATGAGCCTAACTCTGGTTATTATTTGACGCATTTTTGGCAGATCTTTAACCCTTTTGATAGCCATGGGAATTTTATTGGCATTCGCGGGATGAGTTATCATGGGGGGTTGGTGGGGTTTTTGATCGCTTCGTATCTTTACAATCGTAAGGATTTGAAAAAGCTTTTAATTTATTTGGATTTGATTGCAATTAGCCTGCCTTTAGGGTATGTTTTTGGGAGGATTGGGAATTTTTTAAACCAGGAGTTGGTGGGAAGGATTGTCCCCAAAGACAGCCATTTAGGGCAAATCATAGGCATTGTGGTGGATAATGAATTGCGTTATCCTAGCCAACTCATTGAAGCGTTTTTAGAGGGGGTTATTGTGTTTTTAATGGTAATGTGGGCTAAAAAGCACACCAAAACGCATGGACTGCTCATTGTGGTTTATGGTTTGGGGTATTCCTTGATGCGCTTTATTGCGGAATTTTACAGAGAGCCAGACAGCCAATTAGGGGTTTATTTTTTGAATTTGAGCATGGGGCAGATTTTAAGCCTGCTTATGGTAATTGTTTCGTTAGGGATTTTATTGTATGCTATAAGGCATTCTAAAAAAATAAAGGAAAATCCATGAAATTTTTGGATCAAGAAAAAAGAAGACAATTGTTGAATGAACGCCATTCTTGCAAAATGTTTGACAGCCATTACGCATTTTCTAGCGAAGAATTAGAAGAAATCGCTGAGATCGCCAGACTATCGCCAAGCTCTTACAACACACAGCCATGGCATTTTGTGATGGTTACTGACAAAGATGTAAAAAGTCAAATTGCAGCGCATAGCTATTTCAATAAAGACATGATTGAAAGCGCTTCAGCGTTGATGGTGGTGTGTTCTTTAAA
>NZ_CBOM010000015.1:0-40996 GCF_000476275.1 Helicobacter pylori SA213A | reverse complement strand
AGCCAATTATGATGATTTGAGAGCCAATTATGATGATTTGAGAGCCAATTATGATGATTTGAGAGCCAATTATGATGATTTGAGAGCCAATTATGATGATTTGAGAGCCAATTATGACCGGCTTTTACAAAACGCTTCGCCTTTATTAGAACTCTCTCAAAACACCACTTTTAAAATCTATTACAAAGCCTATCAAAAATCCTTACCCTTGTTGCGCACAATAAGGAGATGGGTTAAAAAGTAAGGCGTCTTTTAAGACTGATTGAGAAATTGAAGCGCTATTTTAAAATGCGCTAACGCTTCTTTTTTGAGCGTGGGGTTTTTGAGCATGTCCTCTAAAGCATGGGTGCTTAAAAAATGTTTTGTTTTTAAAGACACGATGCGCCCAAAGGATTCTTCTTTAGAAAGGTTTAAAAGGCGTTTGGGCAAAACCTCGCCAAATACCACAATGACTTTTGAAGCGCTGTTGTCTAGTTGCCAGGTTAAATGAAATAGGCATGCGTTGATTTCTTCTTCTAAATTAAGGCTGTTAGAGTCGCATTTAAGGAGCGATAAAATACTGCAATCTTTTAAGGGGTAGTTAAAAACCTTTTGGATAATGCTTTCTAACATGGCCGCTTTTAAATTGTTTAAGAAATGTAATTGGCTATCCAGCATGGGGGTTAGCGTGATGAAAGTGAGCTTGGAAGTGGGGTTAAAAAGCCCGATCACCGGTTTTGAATTTTGATGGCGTTTGCACAGATTGCAATTTTCTATGCCCTCATGAACTTGTTTGTTAAGGGGCTTATTTTGGGGCGTGGTAAGGTTGATACTAGTGTAAGTTTCGCCCAAAAGACGCTCCATATAAAGGGAGCGTAAAGTTTGAAGGCGTGAAAGTTGCAAAGCGTTCAGTCTTTATGCTTTTTGAAAGCGTGAGGGCTTAGCATGTTTTCTGGCTTGAAAATATCGTCCAGTTGCTCTTTAGTTAAGATTTTCTTTTCTAAAGCGATGTCATAGATAGAGCGATCGCTTTTTAAAGCTTCTTTAGCGATCATAGCGGATTTTTCATAGCCGATATGAGGGTTTAGCGCGGTAACAATGCCAATGCTGTTAAAGACATAATCGTGGCAAATCTTTTCATTAGCCGTGATGCCTTCCACGCATTTAGTCGTTAAGGTTTCAATCGCGCGCCCTAAAATCACAAAGGAATGGAAAAGCTTGTAAGCGATAACCGGCTCAAACACATTGAGTTGCAATTGCCCTCCTTCTGCGGCTAACGCCACGCTCAAGTCATTCCCAATCACCGCAAAACACACTTGATTGACCACTTCAGGGATTACCGGATTGACTTTACCAGGCATAATAGAGCTGCCCGGTTGCATTTTGGGTAAATTGATTTCATTCAACCCGGCTCTAGGGCCTGAACTGAGCAATCTCAAATCGTTACAAACTTTAGAAAGTTTGACCGCAATACGCTTTAACACCCCGCTCACTTGCACATACGCCCCCGTGCTTTGAGTGGCTTCTATCAAGTTATTAGCCATGACAAAGGGGCGGCCCGTTACTTCTTGGATTTTCTTTTCAATCAAACTGCGATAATCCGGGTGCGAATTGATCCCTGTGCCAATGGCCGTGCCGCCTAAATTAAGCTCTCTTACCCAATTCCTAGCGTCTAAAACCTGCTCAATATCCCTATCAACCATCAAGGCATAAGTTTCAAACTCTTGCCCTAAAGTCATAGGCACAGCGTCTTGAAGCTGGGTGCGCCCCATTTTAATCACATGGGAAAATTCCTTAGCTTTTTGAGCGAAAGCGTCCCTTAAAGCCTTCATGGGAGCGACTAAATTACTCAAGCGCTCATAAATAGCGATTTTTAACGCGCTAGGATAGGCGTCATTGGTGGATTGAGAGCGGTTGACATGGTCGTTGGGGTGGCAAAATTGATACTCGCCCTTTTTATGCCCCATGTATTCTAAAGCTAAATTAGCAATCACTTCATTCATGTTCATGTTCGTGCTTGTGCCAGCCCCCCCTTGAATCATATCCACAATGAATTGATCATGGTATTTGCCATCAACCAACAAATCGCACGCATGGCAAATCGCAATTTTAAGCTTTTCATCAATCAATCCTAATTGCGCGTTCGCTAAAGCAGCCGCTTTTTTGACTTGAGCGAAAGATTTGATAAAAACAGGATAACTGCAAAGCTTGTCGTTGGTGATGAAAAAATTTTCACTCGCTCTTAAAGTTTGAATCCCGTAATAAACTTCATCGCTAATTTCCATTTGCCCAATGAAATCATGCTCAATACGCATAAAAGCTCCTTATGTAATAATTGAAAAATATTCTAGCTATTGTAACCAAATCTTGGGTTATTTTTCTTTTAAACGCAACACTTTTGCCCCTAAAGCGTTGATTTTATCCTCTAATCTCTCATAACCCCTATCTAAGTGGTAAATCCTATGCACCCTACTCACACCCTTAGCCACTAAAGCGGCTAAAATGAGAGCCGAAGAAGCCCTTAAATCGGTTGCCATCACATCGCTTCCGGTAAGCTCTGTGGATCCGTGAATGGTAGCCACATTGGTTTTTAGGCTAATGTTAGCCCCTAATCGTTGCAATTCGCTTGCATGCATGAAGCGGTTTTCAAAAAGCGTTTCTTCAATCACGCTCGTCCCCAAACACTGCGTGGCTAACGCCATGAATTGCGCTTGCATATCCGTGGGAAAGCCCGGGTATTCTTTCGTGGTGATTTCAAAAGCTTGGCGTTTTTTAGCCGGATAAATTTCTATGGAATTTTTTTGAATGTCTAATGAAAAACCAATTTCTATAAGCTTATCCGTGATCGCTTGGAGGTGGTTAGGGATAATGTTATTAATTTTAAGCTGGCTGTTAGTGATAGCCCCCACGCACAAATAAGTGCCTGCTTCAATCCTATCCGGTATGATTTGAATGTCTTTTAAATGCAAAGCATCGCTTTCTACCCCTCTAATCTTTAACTCGCTGCTCCCAACGCCTTCAATCTCTACCCCCCCACTTTGCAAAAAGGCACACAATTGAGTGATTTCTGGCTCTTTAGCAGCGTTAATGATGCGCGTGATCCCTTTAGCTAAGCTTGCGGCCATAAGGGCGTTTTCTGTGCCTGTAACGCTGATTTTATCAAATAAAATATCATTCCCTTTCAAGCCTTTAGGGGCTTTTGCATGGATATAGCCTTGCTCAATTTTGATTTCAGCCCCTAATTGTTGCATCGCTTTTAAGTGTAAATCCACAGGCCTTGCTCCTATAGCGCACCCACCGGGCAAACTCACTAAGCATTCTTTAAAACGCGCCAATAGTGGGCCTAAAACCAAAATGGAAGCGCGCATTTTACGCACCAAATCGTAAGTGGCTTCGGTGTGGTGCAGGGATTTGGCGCCAATTTGAAGCGTGTTAGGATCAAGCCATTCTAGTTCTGCTCCTAAATTTTGCAACAATAACGCCATCGCTTTTATATCCACCACTTGGGGCAAAGATTTGATTTTGACTTCCTGTTGGCTTAAAAGCGTGGCGGCTAAAATAGGGAGCGCGGAGTTTTTCGCCCCTGAAATTTCTACCCCCCCTTTTAAAGGGACTTGTCCTACAATCTCTAAAAAATCCAATTCTATCCTTTTTCTTTTTTATTCTTAAGGGCTAAGCCGGTAGCGTTAGCGATTTTTTGCACATGACTAGGGTTAGCGTTTTCTAATTCTTGCCCAAAATTAATAGCGTCTTCTAATTCAAAAAATTCTGAAGCGACTAATTTTTGGATCGTTTCTAACCACAGAGTTTCTTTATCTTTGGGGCAAATTTTAAAACGCTCATTGAAGTCGTTTTTCAGTTTTTCTAAAGCTGGTACGCTTTTAAGGTTTTTGATTTGTTCGTTTAAATTTTCTAAAGAGAGGCTTTTATTGGGCATTTCTTGCTTTAAAGGGGGGCGAGAAAGCCTCCAAAAAAGCCCCACCAATAACACCGGGAATAAGCATGCAAACAAAATCAAATACATGAAAGCGTAATAAGTCAAATTGCCCATGAAATTAAGGTTTATAGGCGTTTTTTATAATAAGCGTTGCTCGCTTCAATATAGCCTTCCACGCTCCCGCAATCGTATCGTTTGCCCTTGAACTGGTAAGCGATGATGCGTTTTCTTTTGGCTTGAGTGAGCAAGGCGTCTGTGATTTGGATTTCATTGTTTTTACCCGGTTTTGTTTCGCTTAAAATCTCAAAAATATCCGGGGTCAAAATGTAGCGCCCTATCACGGCTAAATTGCTTGGAGCGTCTTCTTGGCTTGGTTTTTCTACCATGTCTTTAATCTCATACACCCCCTCTTCTAACAATTCGCCCCTAATCACGCCGTATTTTGAAACTTCTTCCAACGCCACTTCTTCAATGGCTACGATAGAGCATTGGTATTTTTGATACAATGAAGTCATTTGCTTCAACACGCTTGGATAATCGTGGCTTATACATAAATCATCGGCCAAAATCACCGCAAAAGGCTCATTGCCTATAAGGGCTTCCCCGGTTAAAATCGCATGCCCTAAGCCTTTCATTTGCTTCTGGCGCACATAGGAAAAACAGCATTTTTCTATAATGTTACGAATGCTTTTTAAAGCGTTTTCTTTGTTGGTGCCTTGGATTTGATGCTCTATTTCATAGCTCGTGTCAAAATAATCTTCTAAACTGCGCTTGTTTCTTCCTGTAACGATCGCCATCACTTCACAGCCTGCTTCCATCGCTTCTTCTACAGCGTATTGGATTAAAGGTTTATCCACAATGGGCAGCATTTCTTTAGGAATGGTTTTAGTGATCGGCAAAAAGCGCGTGCCATAGCCCGCGGCAGGAAAAAGGCATTTTTTAATCATGGTTTGTCCTTTGAGTTAAGAGTTTGTTCTAAAAATCCATCAATAGGGATGAAATTCCCAAAAATTTCTTGATAAATCAAGTAATTGAGCATGACCCTAAAGCCATACAAACGGGTTTCGCTATAAGGCATAAGCTCCATGCTAAGCCATGGCTCAAAATGATTTTTTTCTTTAAATCGTTTGGAGCTTTCTAGCCACCTCCTTAAAAACCCAGGCCCAGCGTTATAAGCGTAGGCGACAAAAAGGGGGTGGTTGAATTCTTTTTTCAAATGGTTCAAGTAATAATTGCCAAGTTTGAGAGCGATGTTGGGGTTAAACATGTCGTTTAGATCAATATTATCCATGCCAAGGCGTTTAGCGAAAGGCCCTACATTAAAGGGCATGATTTGCATAAGTCCCAGAGCGAACGAGCGCGAAATGACTGCCGGGAGCAAAAAGCTTTCTTGCCTAGCGATCGCATACGCCATAGCCTTTTCATCAACATTTTGCCATTCAATAATGCCCTCATAAGGGGATAAATAATAATAAATCTTGTCTTTATTGCGTTGGCTTAAAAGATAGGTCAATTCAGGAGCACTTTTTTCATAATACAAGCTTTTTAGCATCGCATTAAACGCACCCTCATCTTTCAAACTCAAGGTTTTTTCCTTAAAAATTTGCCACGAAAAAGGGTCATAAGTGTTAAAAGGAGGATCTTCTTGGCTTAAATTTTGGATGTGAGAAATGATGCGGTAACTGGGCGTGGTTTTGAGTTTTCGGCTCGCATAAAGACTATAGAGATTTAAAGCTGGGCTTTGTGAAAGGCGCTCCAAAGTTTTTTTCTTTTTAGAGACTAAATACTGCCAAAAGATCGCTCTGTCTTTTGAAAAATCATCGTCTTTAACCACCGCTTCTGAGCGTTCAAAATACTTGAGCGCTTTAGAGGGTTTTTTGCGCAAGATTTCATTAATCCCTAGAATAAAAAAGGTTTGTGCGTTGCTGTGGGTAGCGTTACTTTTAGCCAGAGCGTCTTTAAAATGATCCAATTTAGGATCTAAAATAACCTGATAGATCAAGCGGTTAAACGCCGGATAATCTTCATCTAAAAGGCGGTTTAACTCTTTAATAGGGATATGCTTTTCAAAAATTTGGAGCTTTTTTTCATAACTCAAATGATTGAAAAGCGTGCTAAACACTTGCGCGTTAGCCTTAAACAAAGAAGCGCTCACATGCTTACTTTGCAAGATTTCTAATTCTTCATAGAGAACGGGGTAAGCCTCTTTGATTTTAATTTGTAAGGGCTTAAGGGTTTGAAGGGGGATTTTATCAAAATCTCTGATTTTTGATTTTAAAGCGATAGCGATACAACTCGCTTGGAAAGTGTCTGTTGTTTCCAACATGCTTTCTAGGGTAATTTGCTTGCAATAAATATCTTCAGGCAATTTAACATCAGGGCTTTTTTCTGCATTGTCTGAGCCTTTTTCTTGCATGGCCTTTTGTAGGGCGTTGTTTTTATTTTGAGTCAATTCATAGGCTTTTTTAGCGTTTTCTAAACTGGTTTTTTTATCGCTAATATAACGCCACAAATAATAATCCCTAACGATCCCGGCGGGCTTTTTTTCTAAATCTTTTAAATTGAACTCGGTTTGAGAAAAACCAACGCCAAGCATACCGATAAAAAATAAAATAAAAAAACGCATGATTTTCTTTAAAGGTTTTTAGCGAGCGCAAAAAGCCACTGAATGAGCGTGAGATCCAAGAATTTCAAAACAATGACCACCACTAAAGGAGCGAAATCCAACCCGTTAAACACAAGCTTGAATTTAGAGCGTAAAAAATAAAACACCGGCTCACACAAGCGAGCGAGGATTTGCATGATGGGGTTATTGGGGTTAGGCTGCACGAAACTTATAAGCGAATAAATGATCACCACCCACATATAAATCGTAAGAAGCGAGCTTAAAATCACCGCTATCGCATTAATAAGGGTAGAAAAAATCATGCTTTGAGCCTTAAAACTTCTTGATGATGGCTTTGGATATAGGGGAAAATCAAAGGCAATTCAACGCCATGCGAGTTCCCGGTTAAAAGAATGCGCAAAGGTTTGAAAAAATCCTTACCCTTAAGCTGGCTTAATCGCATGGCTTCTTTTTTAAAACTTTCAAAATCCTTATACGCTTGAAAATCCATGCTTTTTAGAGCGTTAAAAAGCGCTAAACAACGCTCTTTAAAATCTTCGTTTTCATAAGTTTTAACAATATCCTTTGGCTCTAAAAACAACGAAATTTTTTCTTTCAATTCTAAAAGCGTGCCGCATTCTTCTATAAACAATCTTAAAAGCCCTAGGAGGTTTTTATCTTTTATTGAAGTGAGTTCTAATAACTTTTCATCGTCTAAAAGCTTTAAATGCTCGTGGTTTAAGTGTTTTAAATATTTTAAATTAAAATGAGCCGGGGAACTGGAAAGATTTTCTAAACTAAACCATTCTATCGCTTCATCAAGGCTAAAAACTTCCTTAGGTACTTTATTACCGATAGTAATGAGGTAATTCGCAATCGCAACCGGTAAAAACCCTTGATTCAAAAGCCATTTCACGCTGGAGGCTTCATCTCTTTTGCTCATCTTTTTACCGCTTGTTTCATCTAAAATAATGGGTAAATGCGCATAAACAATCGGATCGTTTGAGCCTAAAGCTTGCTGGATTAAGATTTGTTTGGGGGTGTTACTCACATGATCTTCGCCTCTAATGATCAGACTGATTTCATAAAGCAAATCATCGCATGCGCAAGCGAAATTATAAGTAGGGCTTTTATCTTTTCTCAAAAGCACAAAAGAATCCAATTCATAAGGCTCAAATCTCACTTCTTTTTTAATCGCATCGTTGAAAGACACCGCATGATTGGGGGCTTTCAAACGCACCACAGGGGCATGGTGCTTGTCTTTTTCTAAAGTGGCCCACTCGTCTAAATACCTGAAAGGGCGTTTTTCATTTTTGGCTTTTTCTTTTTCTCTTTCTAAAAACTCCGCGCTCGCATAACAATAAAACGCTTTATTTTCTTTCAGTAATTTTTCTGCCATTTCTCTGTGGTAATCTATATTATGGCTTTGATACACGAGCTTGTCCCAGCTTATCCCCATAAGCTTTAAAATTTCTAAAATCTCTTGGTCTTTGCCTTCAATGTTGCGCTCTTTGTCCGTGTCTTCAATGCGAATGAGAAAGGGTTTATGTTGCTGTTTAGCTACAATGTAGTTGAAAATGGCTGCCCTTAAATTCCCTATGTGCATATCCCCTGTAGGCGAAGGCGCAAAACGAAGCATAAAAACCCTTTATTTAAAAATAGTTTTTGATTATACCTAAAGAATACTTAATTGTGTTGTGGTAGTTCTGTTTTATCAAACATGAATAGGCATTATTCAAGAGATTAGCGCTTGGCTAACGCCAAGCTTTTTATGGTTGGTTATCAAAAAGCTAAAAGCGTTTTTATTCAATCACTTCATAAATAACTTCTGTTTTCCAGCGGGTTTTAGGGGTGATTTCTTGGTTGCGATAACCAAAACAAGCCATTACCGACACGCCAAATTCCGCCGTGTTCAGATAGCCTTTTTCCTCTAAATAAGCCTCCACTTTTTTTTGATCATACCCTTCAATCGGGCAAGAATCAATCCCTAACATGGCCGCTGCCATCATCATGTTCGCCATTTGGATATAAGTCTGCTTGCTAGCCCAATCAAACAAGGATCGTTCGCTATTGAGTTTAAAATCGTTCTCTTGGAAATTTTTGATGATTTGAGCGAACCTGGAATTAGTGTCATAATCCCTTTTTTTAACCTCATGCATCACTTTCTTAACGTAATCGCTGTCATAAGTAACGCCTTTTCGTGCAAGATAAATGACAAAATGGCTCGCTCCCTCTAAACCAAAAAGCGCCCCCCAGGCCATTGGTTTTAAATCTTCTTTCATGCGTTCATTTTTCAATAAAAGCATTTTCCATGGTTCAAGCCCGATTGAAGAAGGGGCTAATCTCCCCACTTCAACCAAAGCTTCCCAATCCTTTTGGGAAATACGACGATTAGGATCGTATTTTTTGCAGCAAATCGTTGGTGCTGTAAAGCAACCACTTGTTCTCTGTCCATTTTAATGTTCTCCTTTTTCTAAATAATGATAAACGGCTGCCATATCCATTTCGCCTAAACCGGATTTTTTCGCTTGAGAATAAAGCTCTTGCGCTTTAGATAAGAATGGCAATTGAATCGCCTCTCCTGCTTCATTGTTAGCTAAACGAATGTCTTTGAGCATGAGTTTCAAACTGAAAGCGGCCGGATAGCTATCTTGCAGCCACATGCCTTTTTTAGCTTGAAAGAGAGGCGAATTCATGCCAGATTGGCCAATAATTTGTAAAAATAACTCTGCATCAACCCCTAAATGTTTGGCTAATAGCAAAGCTTCTGAATAAGCGACCCCCATTTGAGCTAAAAGACTATTAATGGATAGTTTAGCCCCTGTCCCTTGACCAATCTTACCCAAATAAAAGGTTTGACTCCCTAAATGCACCAAAACAGGTTTGAGTTGAGTAACCACCTCTTCTTCACCGGCTGCTAAAATCAATAAAGCCCCAGCTTTGGCTGCGCCAACCGATCCTGAAACGGGCGCTTCAAGGTAAGTTACTTGATGCTTTTGAGCGGTTTTTTCTAAAGATAAGCTCTCCAAAGGAGCGATGGTGCTCATATTCACCACGATTTTTTCAGACATCTGTTCCCAAAATTCTGGTGCTAAAACAGCATCAATCGCCGTTTTATCCGAAAGCATAATAAAAATCAGATCAACCTTAGCGGCTAAATCTATAGGGTTAGTATAAACCGCTACGCCCTTTTCTTTTAAGGGGGCTGCTTTGCTCTCTGTTCGGTTATAAACCGACACTTCTAAATTTGCATCGCACAAACGAGTCGCCATAGGAGTCCCCATAGCCCCTAGTCCAATCCATCCGATTTTCATTCAATCCTCACTTATTAGCGTGAATACGCCACTAAACCATCTAACCAAGCTTGATGGCCATTTAGCATCGCATTAGGCACAGATTTCGCTAAAGCTTTAGCAGGGACTCCCGATTGGCTTTCTTGGGTTAGAATACGCACACGATCATTATCTAATTTTTCAACAATCCATGCGTGATAGACTTCAAGATACTCATCGCCTTTAGCTTCATTCCAACCTCTCCAAGCCAAACGCAGTATGGTGTCTTTCAATTCAAACTCTTCCACCTGTGTCTCCACTAAAAAACCAAAAGTTTCAAAGCGGAAACGAGTCTTATCTTTAAGAATGGCATTGTCTTGATGATACACATGAACATTCCCTGAATTTTTGTAATACTTTTCCCAATGGGATGCGTCTCTTAAATGTTGCACCACTTTATTAAAATCCAAACCTTTGACAATGACTTCATTGAACACAAAATTATCAGTCTCTCCTAAAATCCATTTCTTAGACCACTGAATCGCATTCATCGTTATCATGTTTTCTCTGTTTTTAATTTTTTCTGCCTATCGGCGAATGATTTATAGCATCATTAGGTAAATAATTATCTTTAACCCATTTTATCAGCCATTCTAAAGCGTTGTTTTTAGGGTGAGCGATGACTAAATCTAAGCATGCGTTTAAAATTTCGCTGATTTTTTGGTGCTGATAACCCAAGCTTTGAAGTGCGCTGCCCTTAAGGGCTAGGTGTTCTTTTTTAAAAGGTTCGTTAGCGTTAAATATTTCTTTTAACAAGCTTTTAATTTTTAAAGCATGTTTTAGGTTTTCTAGCACATAAAAATCTAAAGCCAAATTAAAAGGCTCTAAATCGTAGTTTTTTAATAAAAATTTTAATTCTGTTTTGTTATGAATATTTAAAAAAGCTTGATGGCATTCTTTAGCTTTTGAAAATAAAATACAAGTTTTTTTAGGGTATCGTAAATTTTCTAAACTTTTTTGATATTTAAAAAACCCTAACAATCTTAATTCCAGATTGAAAGGCGCGTTTTTTAAAAACACTAAATTTTCTATTTTCTCTTGAATAACCAACTCTAAAATTTCTTGATATTCTTTAGCCACTTCATAGGCGTTTTTCCCCATAAGAAGCTTATTCAACTCGCTTTGTAAGCGTTCTTTGGAGAGGTGTTTTAACAAATCCTTACACGCAAAAACCGCTTCTTTAGTGCTTGGCGCTATCTTAAAGCCTAAAGTCGCGCTAAATCGCAACGCTCTTAAAATCCTTAAAGCGTCTTCAAAAAACCTTAATCGCGCTCCCCCCACGCATTCAATCATTTGATTTTCAATCGCATTCTGCCCTTTAAAAGGATCAATCAGCCCTTTTGTAGGGCTATAAGCGATCGCATTCATGCTAAAATCGCGCCGCTTTAAATCGTCTGTTAAATGAGCGCTAAAAACCAATTCTTTAGGCTTTCGGTGCTTGATATGCCCTTTTTCAATTCTAAAGGTTGTGATTTCATAGCTTTGATGGTTTTTAAGAGCCGTGATCGTGCCATGTTTGATGCCGGTTTCTAGCACCCTAAAATGATACTTTAAAAGAAGCTCTTTACTTTCATTGACTAAAGCGTTTGAGGTCAAATCGTAATCTTTAGGCGTAATTCCCATTAAATAATCGCGCACGCACCCCCCTACCAAGTAAAGCTCATAGGGGGATTTTTCATAAATGTCAAACAATTCTTTTAATTCTTTTTCTAACTCAAACACGCTTTTTACTCGTAAAATTTCTTTGTGTTATTATATCTTTTTAGAATTTTTAAGGAATTTTGATGGAACAAGAAATTTGCGTGATCAGTTTTAGCGGCGGGCAAGACAGCACCACTTTAGCCGTATGGGCGAAAAAGCGTTTTAAAAAAGTCTGTTTAGTGGGGTTTGATTACGCGCAAAAACACTCTGTGGAATTAGAATGCGCTCAAAAAATCGCTTCTCTTTTGCAACTCCCTTATGAAATCATCTCGTTAGATTTTTTAGAGAATATCACCCACTCCGCGCTTTTTAAAAACTCTAACGATTTAATGGGGCATTCGCATGCGCAAAATAAAGATTTACCCAATTCTTTTGTGCCTAATCGTAACGCCATTTTTATCACCCTTTTGCATTCTTACGCGCAAAAACTAGGGGCTAGCAATATCGCTTTAGGGGTTTCGCAAGCGGATTTTAGCGGCTATCCGGATTGTAAAGAAGATTTTATTAAAAGCATCGAGCATGCCCTAAATTTAGGATCAAACACGGCGATTAAAATCCTAACGCCTTTAATGTTTTTGAATAAAGCACAAGAATTTCAAATGGCTAAAGATTTGGGCGTCTTGGATTTAGTCATCAAAGAAACGCACACCTGCTATCAAGGAGAGCGAAAGATTTTGCATGCTTATGGCTATGGCTGCGATAAATGCCCGGCATGCCAGTTGAGAAAAAAAGGCTTTGAAGAGTTTCAAGCTAAGGCTTTGTTTCAATAAAGCGTTGGTAAAAACACTCAAAAGCGTTTTTTAAGACAAACAATCAAAGAGCGATAAAAAGCATGTTTTTAATGTTTGCGTCTAAAAGTATATGTATAGTTGAGATAAACGCTCACCACTCTTTTATAATCCAATTTATCCCCATAATTATCGCTATAGTAATTGACTTTAAACGCTGGCACTTTAACCCCTAATTCAACACTAGAACCCCCAAGATAGATTTCATCGCCATAGCGATCAATATCGTATTCATCACTACTAAAACGAACGCCAAATTTCCCTTGTAACTGAAAAATCGTGCGGCTTTTGACTTGATTGAAAGGGGTGAGATTGTTACTTGCAAACCAAGTGCTACCCCCTAGTTCCATGCCAATCACAAGCCCTGAAGATTTTCTAAATACGTGCCTTGATGCTTTTTTTAATGTGTTAGCGTCTAGCGTTCTGCCGGTCATATCTTTGTAAAATATAGAGAGCCCTTTTACCCTTCGTTCAACATATTTTTGGGACGCTCGTTTATCGTTAGTCCAATTAATAAGTAAATCCGTATTGAAACCATAGGGTAAAAAAGCTATTAAACCGCTGCCAGGAACAGAACCAACGCCACCAAGTTGGTAACCGAAAAAAAGAGAGTGCCTAAACCCTATAATCCTTTTTTTACCCAAAAAATATTTATACCCCAAGCTGAGTTCATTGAAAATACCGCCCGATCCACCATTTCCTGCGAATCGGCTAGCGATTTTGTTTGAATCTTTCACTGCATTTAAGGCGTTTTGTGCATCTCTTATGGCTTTTGCGTTAGGGAATAATGAATTTTTTGCGTTATTGATCGCTTGATTTAAGGCGTTTTCTGCTGAAGCTTTTTCGCCGATGCTACCTTGTCCTTGAATATAGCTTCCTTCTAGAAAATTTAAACCTAAATAAAATCCGTTCCTTTCAGCGTGAAGCCAAAAACGAGAGAGAGAGAGAGAGAGTAAGAGGGCTTTTTTCATGGTTTTTCTTTGGTTTAAGATTTGATATTATGATTAGGTATTTTATCATAAAAATAAGATTTTAGATTGGGTTTTAATGAAAAACAAAATTAAAATGAAACAGCCACAAAACCACCGCTTAATCAACATTAAATCAAAAACATGTTAATCTTTAGTTATTTTTAAATTTAGGAAACCCCATGTATCAAAACAATAAAACTTTTTTACCCAGCCAATCCGCTCACCTCTCTAAAATCATTCTTTTTTTAAACACCGGCTTTTTAGCCTATCTGTTAAGCGCTTGTGGGGCGAATGTGCCTATAGAAGAAGTGTTGGTTAAAGATCCCAAAGAGACTAAAGCCCAAGAAGTCGCCAGAGAAGAAAAAGCCATCCAGCAAGAAAACGCCACTATTGATGCGCGCACCACGCCTTTAATCAATCGTTTCACTAATTATAACGCTTATGGGTCTTTAAACGGCTTTTACAATTCAGTGGATAACCTCAATTCGCCCATGCAAAACGGGATGTATGGAGGCTATTACATGCCTTATTATTACATGCCCTATGGTTTCATGCCTTATGGGTCTGGTCTTATGCCTTATGGGTCTTATGGGTATGGAGCGCCTGGATACTTCCCTTACGTTTTTTATTGATTAGCTTAAAACAGCTTGCGCTAAACAATAAGCGTGTTGGTGTTTTTACTCAAACGCACTTATGTTTTCTAATGGTTGTTTCTAACATGCTAGGGTGGTGTGATAGAAAAAGACTATATTAAGAGGAGATATTCTTATGCGTATAGTTAGAAATTTATTTCTTGTATCGTTTGTGGCTTATAGTAGCGCGTTTGCAACAGATTTAGAAACCGAGACTAAAAGCGAAAAAAAAAGCAGTAAAAAGTTTTACAAACTCCATAAAAACCATGGATTAAAAACCGAGGCTAAAAACGACAAAAAGCTTTATGATTTCACTAAAAATAGCGCTTTAGAAGGCATAGATTTAGAAAAAAGCCCTAAGCTTAAGAGCCATAAAAAAAGCGATAAAAAGTTTTACAAACAACTCGCTAAAAACAATATCGCCGAAGGGGTGAGCGTGCCGATTGTTAATTTCAATAAAGCTCTGTCTTTTGGGCCTTATTTTGAAAGGACTAAAAGCAAAAAAACCCAATACATGGACGGCGGGTTGATGATGCACATCCGCTTTTAAGCCCTTATTCATAATCCAAAAACGCATGCATTTTAAGAGCGAGAGTTTTAGGGAAATACCGCACAAACAAATCCAAAAACACTTTTTCGCCAAAGAAATCCCCAGCGATCGTTACTTCTTGGACGCTAAAATTCTGCGCATTATCCCAAATGAAATTCCCTAAAAACTCCGCTAAAGAATCCAAAATCCCCAAACTCAAGATTTCATTTTCCACGCCTGCGAGCCTGAAACTCATCGCGCTGTGCATGATCTTTGAAAAGTTTAAGGCCATTTTCAAAGAATCGTCTTTAAGGATTTTATAATCAATCCTAGGGCCTTTAGGGCGTAAGCATTCTTTAGCCAAAGGAATAACGCTCTGTGCGCAAAAATCCTCGCTATAACCCAAAACAAACCCTAAAATGCAAAAAAAATCCAATAAATTAGCGCCCCCTAGATTGTATTTAGAAAGCTCTACAATGCGCGCGTAAAAATTAGGGAATTTGATCTCGTAGTTTTTTAGCATTCTAGAGGCTTTTTCATCTTGTTTGAGGAGATCAAGCATTTCATTGAAATCAAACCTAGTGTTTAAAAGCGTTTTTAAAGAGCCATTAGCATGCAATAACAGCCTTGTAGGGTGTTTGAAACTAAGATACACGATAATAGAATGCGGAGTTTTACTTAAAAACTCTAACTCATCTTTAAAAGGAATGGGAGCGAGATGGTTTTCTAGCACAAATTTTTTAGTCGGCACAATCAAGCGCTTAGGGGTTTTAAAAAGCGTTTCATAATTTAAAAGCGCTTCACAAAAATTATTTTCATGTGCAAAAACAAATTCTATCCCCTCATCTTGTAAAATATGGCACAATAAATTCAATATGGGGTCATAGGGCAGTTGGGCTATGACTTCATCGTTTTTAAAAGTATCCTTAAACACGCTTTTTAAAGGGGCTTTGATAGAGGGTTTTTCCAAACTGGCCAAGTATTTAGCGTCCTCTAAAAGCAATTTAGTGCAGGTTAAAACGCTAGAAAGAGCGCTAAAAATAACGCTTTGAGAGGGCTTGTTTAAAGAAAGGGATAACGCCCCCCTAGAAGTGTGGATAGTTATAAAATCTTGCGTTTTGAGCGTCTCTTTTAATTGCATTAAACAATCTATAAGCTCTTTAGGGCTATGGATTGCTTCCCCCTTAAAAGCAATGTTTTTAACAAAACCTGAAGGATTGGCATACAAAGATGCATTTTTATCCAAAAAATCTTGATGCTCTTTAGCGTTCATAAAAAGGGGTTTTGAAAGGCTTGTTGTTTGGAAAAGATTTTCATCTAAAGGCTCTGTTACTTCATTTAAAGATAAAAAGCTAAAATCTAAAGAAAAGGGTAAAACAACGCTGAGTTTTTGCGCGAATTCTAAAGTAATCTCAGCGCTCGCTTGGAGGTAAAAAGAAGTTATTTTATCCTTATAGATGCTATAAAAACTAGCTTGTAAATTGAATGCCATTTGCTCTAAAAGGGGCGTAAAAATCAAGTTTGTTTTTTCATCAACGCATTTAAAAAGAAAAACAAACGCCAATTCAAAAACCCTTGTAAGAAAGTTCAGCGATGCAATCTAGGGCAATATTATTGGTGCGTTGCATGCTCACTCCCCATGCTTTTAGTTGGATTTCTATGGCTTGTAAGGCTGTCTCTAAAGCGTTTAAAACCTCTTGTGAAAGCTTGAAAGTGGTCTCGCTCCCTATCACAAAAGGCACAAGCCCCACAATAAAAGTCTTAGGCAAATCCCCTAAAAACTCCGTAAGCCTTAAAGTGTGCAACATTTCCACTTCATGCGCGCTCCCAGCCCATGTGATTTCTTTAGGAGCGTCCTTAAAATCAAAAGCATACACCGATCCTATTTCAACGCCTTTAGCGCTCACGCAATCTAAAATCAAAACCTTTTCATACGAAGTGATTAAGGGAATGAGTTGCTGAGCCATAGTCCCCCCATCTACAATATCCACGCTAGGAAAAAAAGAAAAATTCCTCTTGAGGTAGTGGGCTAGATGCACCCCAATCCCTTCATCGCCAAAAAGGATATTGCCAATGCCTAGAATTAAGATTTTTTGACTCATTCTTTGGTATAACCATAGCCATTAATCATAGAATCCGCCCCTGAACTATCATACCGGATAGAATGGAAAAACACCATATAAACATGCACAGGGACAAATAAAATAAACCCCCAAGTCGCTAAATGGTGGATAAAACGCACATTCGCTAACCCCCCACAAAGCGCTTCAAACCATTTAAAAGCGCTCCCTAAAAACGCCCCAAGCCCGGCGTGATAGACATTATAATAAAGCACCACCCCGCTCAAACTCATCAATACGATTAAAACAACCAAAGTGAAATAAGCCACGAGTTGGATAGGGTTATACGCCCCTTTAGTGTTGGGTTTGCCGCTGATAAGAAAATACGCTTTCATTTGATCTATCCATGCTTTTGGGCTTAAAAGTTGGCTAAAACTTTTGCGCTCTACTAAACTTTCTTTAGTGAAAAAAAGATAGGTTCTAAAGATTAATGCGCTAATGAGCAAAAACCCAAACATGACATGAAAAGAGCGGATATAGGCTTGCAAAAAATACATTTCTTTATAAAAACTAGATCCAGGTTGCAAAAAAGGGTAAGCGATGTAAAGCCCTGTAGCGATTAAAGCAAAAATACTCAAAGCCCTAACCCAATGGAAAAAGCGCACAAAACCTGAATACTCTTTGTGTAAAACGACCTTTTTATCCATGCGTATCCTTTTTAGAATTTAGCGAAATTAGGCTCTACTTTAAACTCGTTTAAAGACTGCCCTTTAAAATCCATCACATGCACTGAACATGCGATGCATGGGTCAAAAGAATGGATGGTTCTAATGATTTCTAAGGGCTGGGTTAAATCAGCGATTTTAGTGCCAATCAAGCTCATTTCATAAGCCCCCCTTTGGCCTTGAGAGTCTCTAGGCCCGGCATTCCAAGTAGAAGGCACGACCGCTTGATAGTTTTCTACCACGCCGTTTTTAATACGCACCCAATGGCTTAGCATGCCCCTTGGCACTTGACCAATATAGCGCCCTTTATATTCTTTGTTTTTATCAATGTGATAAGGAGCACAAGTGCTTTGATCGCTTTTTAGATTTTCCACTAACGCATCAAACGCTAAAAGGCCATTATCAGCAATCGTTTTGGCTTCAATGCACCTTGCTGCCGTTCGCCCAAGCGTTGAAAACAACGCCTCTAAAGGCAATTTAGTGTCTTTTAAAAACTTAGTAGCCACTTCAGTAACGTAAGGGTTTTTAGCCGCTAAACCCACCACGACAGAACTTAAAGGACCTACCTCCATGGGCTTACTATTATACCTAGGCGATTTGATCCAAGAATATTTATCCTTAGTGTCTAACACTTTAGTGGGGATTATTTTATTTTCAATCCCCACGCTCTCGCCGTCTTTGAAACCGGTATAATGCGGGTTGGTTTGTCCGTCATAAGGGTGGAGTTGCACTTCTTTAGTATTTTCATATTGATACCAAGAATGCGTAATCTCTTCTTTAATCAAGCTTTCATCAATAGGGTGTAATTTAGAAATATCCCCATCAAGCACCACCCCACTACTCAAAAGGTATTTATCCTTCCCGAGCAACACTTCTTCATAAGCGATAAAATTCCTTAAACCACAGCCTTTAATGACGGATGGTTCGTTAGCGAACATTTCGCCCGCCATCACCAAATCAGGGTAGTAAGCATGGTTGATGAAATTGGCCACCACTTCAAACTTGCTCTTCCATTCAGCCAATCTCGTCGGATCCAATATATCCATAACACTCGTAACACCCCCCACCGTTAGGCTTTGTGGGTGAGGCTGTTTGGCCCCAAAAATAGCGGTCATTTTCGCCGCTTCCCTTTGGATTTCTAAAAGCTTGAGGTAGTGGCTTAAGACGATTAAATTTTGCTCTGGGCTTAAACGATAGGTTTTATGCCCATAGTAGCCATTACTAAAAGGCCCCAAAGATCCGCTTTTAGCGAAATCATTCAAGCGTTTTTGAACCGCTTTTAATTCACCGGCACCGGTATTAATGGGATAAGGGCTGTATTTGAAAGAAAGTTTTGAAGCTTCAAAAGGGTCGGCTTTTAAAGCGCTCATAATATCGCACCAATCAAGCCCATGCAAAGTATAAAAATGCACCACGTGATCATGAAAAAGCAACGCCATGTTCATCAAAGATCGCACTAATTGCGCGTTTAATGGGGGGGTGATGCCTAGAGCGTTTTCTACCGCAGTGATACCGGCTTTATAATGCGAATAAGTGCATACCCCACAAATCCTTTGAGCGATAAAGCCTGCATCTCGTGGGTCTCTGCCCTTAATGATCGTCTCTAGCCCCCTAAAAAGCGTAGAAGAAGAAAACGCATCGGTAATCACATTATCATCATCTACGATCACTTCAATCCTTAAATGCCCCTCAATCCTAGTGATAGGATCGACTACGATTTTTTTTGACATGTTAATCCCTTACTCTTTGTTTTTGATCGCTTTAGAAAGGAGCGCATGCGCGACAATGCCAATAGCGGTTGCGCTCAGCAAAGTCGTGCCTACTTTATCCGCTACTTTATCAGCCCCTAATCCATCAAAGGCGGTTTTAATGGAGCGGTTCGCCAAAGGCTCTTCAAAAGGACTCATCGTATCCCAAAAATTAGGCTCAGAACACCCTATGCACCCATGCCCTGCGCCTATGGGCCAAGAAGTGTGTGAATTGAAGCGGAGTTTGGAGCAATTGTTGAAAGTGTAAGGCCCTTTACAGCCCATTTTATACAAACAAAAGCCCCTTTTAGCGTTTTCATCGCCAAAATGCTCCACAAATTCGCCCGCATCAAAATGCCCTCTCCTTTCGCACAAATCATGAATCCTATTCCCATAAGCCCAAGAGGGGCGGTTATACGCATCCAGTTTAGGGAGAGCCCCAAACATCAAGTAATAAAGCACATTCCCCACGATATTTTTTTCACTGGGCGGACAACCGGGAACATTGATCACGGGTTTATCAATGATTTTGTGTAAGGGTTGCGCGTTAGAAGGGTTAGGGTAAGCCGCTTGCACGCCCCCAAAACTTGAACATGTGCCTATGGCAAAAATAGCGGCTGCATGTTGAGCGGCTTTTCTGCATTCTTCAGCCCCCGTTTCAGCGTTTGGGCCTTGAGTGAGAAAGTATTCAGTGCCTTGCGGGATACCGCCTTCTACCATTAAAATGTAATTGTTTTTGTGCTTTTCTATAGCGTCATGCAAGCTTTTTTCAGCTTGAAAACCGCTCCCTACCATGATGGTTTCATGGTATTCTAGGTTGATATAATCAAAAATGATGCTATCAATAGTGGGGTCTGCACTCCTTAACAAGCTTTCACTACAGCCGGTGCATTCTGCCATGTGCAACCAAATCACAGGCAATCTGTTCGCCACTTCCACCGCTTTTAAAGTCAAGGGAGCGAAACTAGCCGGCAAAGCCAAAGTCGCACTCATCATGCCCGCCCACTTCAATAAATCGCGCCTGGAAATGCCTGCACCCTTAAACTCATCTTGCAAGTTTTTATGCTCGTTATGAGCGTTAAACGAGCTGACTATTTCAAGGCGTTCTTCAATCTTTTGATAGGTCTTTTTTTCATCATAGAACATGACCACTCCTTAAGAGAAATTTTCATTATCTTAACATAATAAAAATAATATAGTTGCAATTGATTGTTTTTTAATTTTTATTCAGGTTAAGGGAATTTCTTTAATATTAAGTTTTATTGGATAGAATGCCCTTTTATTTTATTAAAAAAGGAACAAAATGAAAAAAATACTCATCATTAATGGAGCCAAAGCGTTCGGGCATTCTGGGGGGAAACTCAATGAAACCTTGACCCAGCATGCAAAAAAGACTTTAGAATCTTTAGGGCTAGAAGTGGATACAACGATCGTGGATAAGGGCTATGAACACGCTCAAGAAGTGGAAAAAGTCTTTAACGCTGATGCGACTATTTGGCAAATGCCCGGCTGGTGGATGGGAGAGCCTTGGATTGTGAAAAAATACATTGATGAAGTTTTTACTTCAGGGCATGGGAAGCTTTATGCTAGCGATGGCAGAAGCTCGCAAAATCCTACCAAAAACTACGGGAAAGGAGGCTTGATGCAAGGCAAAAAATACATGTTGAGCTTGACCTGGAACGCTCCCATTGAAGCCTTTAATGATCCTAGTGAATTTTTTGAAGGGGTGGGTGTGGATGTTGTGTATTTGCATTTGCATAAAGCATTCCAATTTTTAGGGCTTTCAGCGTTGCCTACTTTTATTTGCAACGATGTGGTGAAAAACCCCCAAGTGGAGCAGTATCTCAACTCCCTAACCACGCATTTGCACCAAGCTTTTGGCAAGTGATTTTAAAATAAGGGTTTTTTAAAACCCCCCCATTTCTTTGGGGGGCTTGTTTATTCCACAATAAAGTCTCTGGGATTGAGATCGCAGCCTAAGATAAGATCCCTAAGATTACTGCCCACCGTTTGATAACTCGCACCGCTCACAAAATAGAATCCGTATTTTTCAAAAGGCACAACCAAAGTGCCATCTCTATCCCTTAATTGCGCTTTTGTTTTATCCCAACAAATATATCTTGGAGATTCATCATCTGTGTAGCTTTCAAAGGCTTCTCTGGCATTTTCTAGCAAGTAGTCTATGACAGTGCTAGCTAATTCCTTAGCGTTTCTTGCCATGTGCCTTTGGCCATTGGGGAGCTTAACGCTTTGAAGATTATGATTAGTTAAGTCATCATCAAGGGTTTTATTAATCTCTCTTGCGCGGTATTCTTTAGGCAAATCTTTAAACAATCCCACTTGACAAAATTGATCCGCTAAATATCCGCTCCTAGCCTTCACTTCTTCTATCCCCCAAGAATGGGTGTTATTGATGAAATAGTCGTTTAAATGCAAGGAGCTGTATTCTTCCATAAGCGCAATTTTTGCCTCGTAAGATTTGTTGCCAAGCCTTTGATTTTGCCCTGATAAGGTCAGATTCCCAAAATTATTGAGGTAGTCTTGCTCAAAAGTGAAATAGTCCCCCACCATGTCGCGCCATTCTTGTGTGGGGGTTTTGGGGTAGAAATGCTCCACTTCTAAATTCTCTTCTTTGGGCGGTTCGGCGTTGCTTAATTTTTCAATCTCAAGCAGGATGAATTTGCACACTTGATTTGCTGCATAAGCGTTACGCACAAGAAATGCCGCTTTAATTTTATCGTCATTAGGGAACGCCGTTCGTCCAACGCTCTTGCCCAGATAGCGCTTGAGTGCATCGGCTGAAACATCTTCCCCTAGCTGTCTGTATAAAGAATAAAGAAGTTCAGCAAGTGCAGGGGCAGGATCCCCGCACACGCTCCGGCGCACGAAGTAGCTGATAAGGATTTGCAAAATTTCGTAGAAATTTTCATAATCCAATTTGCCTTCTTCAAAGTCTCTGGCGCAACGCAAAATAAAGGGCTTTGCCACGCCAAATTTGATTTTCACAAGATCTTTAATGCGCAGGCGTAAATTCGCTAACTGTTGCGGGTCTCCACGATGCAAAAAATAATGATCTCTGTCTAAAAAGATTTGATAGATTCTGCCATATTCACGCATATCGCTCATAAGACCTTGTATATTATCAGAGAAATTGTCTCTGTGATGGTCTTTTAGCGCGTAATACACTTCACGCTCTCCCTCACTTAATTTCTTTTCAAGGTAGATTCTCAAATAGGTTTTGATGAAATCATTCAAATCCCTTTCGCCAAGCCAATCTTCTAAAGGAACCCAATAAGTATTATAAAGACGATTCTGGTTGTCAGAATTTTCCCCCATCATCAGATAGTTGCGGATGAGATCCAGCCCTTTTAATTGCACGCCGGTAGCGTTAATGCTTTCAAACACCACTTGCGGATCGTCTTCGCCTATCTCTAAACCTATGGCTACGATTTTAAGCCGCAAAAACGCACCATAAATCTCTTCTATGCGATACCCTTTGTCTAGACACTTGTCAAGCTCTTTGGTGAAAAATCTATAGTTATTTTTAATGTGTGATAGACCTTGTATTTCATGCGATCGATTTTGCATGACCAGATCAAAGGCTTCTCTGTCGCTTTTAATGGGTTTTAAGCGCAGCCTTTGTCCCGAAAGATTGAGTAGATTGTTAATCTCTTTTTTTATCCCTTCATTTTGTATCTTTGTCTCTATGGCTTTGAGCAAAAGCATGATGGTGGTAATCCTTTGCTGCCCGTCAATAATGACAAATTCTTGCAACTGCCTCAAACTCTTTTCATCATCAATCAAATGCAAAATATAAGTGATAGAACCCATGAAATGCTTTTTCTTATTTTGAGAGATATTGATAATATCTTGCAGTAATTTTTCACAATTTTCTTTCTCCCAAGTGTAGTTCCTCTGGTATACAGGGATAGAAAAGATCGTGCCTGTTAAGGCAAAAAAGTCGTTAATGGTGCTTTGCGTTGCTTTCATAGCTTTTCCTTTTGAATGAAATTAAAATTGCATTGAGTATTAAATACAAAAAAAAAAAAAAAAGAAAGCTTAAATTTTGAAAAAACCGCAATTTATGGCTGAATTTATCCAAAAAAGATGAAAGAGTCTGCACAAAGCAAGCACTAATCTCTTAAAAATGCGATCTTTAGAGAGGGTTTAGTTATGGGGCGAGAATGATTTCAAAATACCCCTACTAGGGTATCTCATAAGAATGATACGGCATGAACAAGCGCCCGTAATTAGGATTCACGCGCAATAAATGCTCTTTGAAATTCCCGTAATTACGACAGCTTGACTCAAAACCATTATCGCACGCATACGAGAATAAATCCAAAGCCCTTTGATCGTCTTGAGGCACGCCTAAGCCCTTTTGATACAGCACGCCTAAATTGTTACAGCTCCCCAAAATCCCCCCATCGCATGCCATTTGAAAATACTTCGCCGCGTAGTGGTTATTCAAAGGAGCCCCTAAATCCCCATTCGCATAAATCCAGCCTAAATTCGCGCACCCCATCATATCCCCAGCGTTACACGCCAAATAATTCAAATCCACTTGACTGAGCTGTGCCTTATCAATGCCATAAATATTATTCACATTAGACATCAAGCCCAAATTATAGCACCCCATATCATTCCCATTTTCGCATGAAAATTTATAATAACTTATCGCTTTGTAATAATCTTTTGGGACCCCACTCCCGTTAGCAAACATCCACCCCAAATTGTTGCATGCGAGCATATCCCCCCCTTGACAAGCCACCGCATACAATTGCAAAGCGTTTTCTTTATCGTTCGTATCCGCATTCTTCTTGTTTTCATACATTTGAGCCAGATTCGCGCAAGCGGTCGCATCGCCCCCACTGCAACCCATTTCATAATAGCGAGCGGCTTTTAATCTGTTGGTTTGGATCCCTACCCCATTAGCATACATCGCCCCCACTGCAAAACACCCGGCCGCATTGCCGTTATCGCACGATTGGGAAAAAAGCTTGAAAGCCCCTTGATAATCGCCCTTTTTAGCCAAATCAATACCGGCAGAAAGCTCGGTTTGAGCGTTTTCAGGCGACCCTAATTTGTCTAATAGATTGGAGTTATCGTTTTTAGGGGTGATCTGGGTGTTAGGGTTTGGCGCACCCTTAGCGTTAGCGGGGTTTAATTCGGGGGGCGTGTTTTTTGGGGCTTGATTGTTTTCCTCAGCACCGCTAAGCTGTAAGACTAAAAAAACAAGCAATAACAAACTTTTTTTGAGCATTCTTTTAATCCTTAATGCAGGTTTTGATTCAACTCAATTTTTTTCACGCTCCTAAAAGCAATCAACTTACCATTTTGGCTATTGGAACGAAAATGCACGCCATTTTTCCCTGAAAGCTCTTTGCCTTTATAAAGATTGTTGGCATGTTTTTCTAAATTATTATTCACTTCTAAAAGCTTTTTAAACTCATTTTCTTCAATTTCTATCACGCTCCCGGCTAATATCGCAACGCCTGCATCCACAATACAGCCATCGCCTAGACTGATACCGGTAACGCTATTAGCCCCTAGCAAACAATTTTTCCCGATGCTAATAGGGTTGTTATTCCCTCCGCTTAAAACGCCTAAAATACTCGCTCCCCCACCAATATCAGTGCCTGCTCCAACCACGACCGATGAAGAGATGCGCCCCTCATTCATGCACACGCCCATCGCTCCTGCATTAAAATTCACGTAACTAGCCCCAGGCATTTGAGTGTAACCTCCGGTCCCTAAATACGCCCCAAAGCGCGTTTTTGAGCTATCTAGTAAGCGGATATTATCAAACTCAGGGATCACTTGCATTAAATAGCGTGGGAATTTGTCTATAAAATCAATGTTAGGGAAATTGCCTCGCATTTTTAAAGCCACTTCGTTCATTCTGAGCCATTCTAATTCATAAGGCTTGTTACCGCTCCAAGCCGCATTAGAAAGCTGGTTAAAAATGCCCTCTAAATTCAAACTCCTCAAAGGGGCTTTACCTAAAGAGAGCGCTAGAAGTTTCATATACGTGCTTTCCACGCTCTCGCAAGGCTTGTCTTCATACAAGATCACCAAGCGATAAAGAGACTCCCCATCGCTATTCTTCAAACGATTTTCTTCTAAAGCCTTTAAAAGCTCTAAAACCACTTGAATGTTTCTATGAGCCATTTTATTGGAATAGGCTTCATTCAAAAAGGGCGTATAAAAATCCAGTGCTTTTAACACAAAACTTTCATCAATCTCAATAACGTGCTCGCTCGCGCTTTCTTTTAGGATTTTGTCTTTAGAAAGTGAATTGCAAAACACCGCATAAGAGCCTAGATTTTCCTCTTTCCAGTTCAAAACAGGGTAAGTGGCGCATAAAATCTTTTTGGAAATAGGGGCAATATCCACTCTGGCAATGCCAAAGCCTAAAGGCTCTTTATAGTGGTTAGATTGCTGGTAGTTGCTCACAAAATTTTTAAACTTATTGATCATGCCTAATCCTTTAAACTTTTTTCTCTTTCTTTAGCTAAATTTTCCACTTCTATCACAAAAGTTTCAAACAAATCCTTTTCAGCCAATTTGTGAATGACTTTACCCTCTTTAATGATCAAACCGCTGCGATTCCCAAAAGCGATCGCCATGTCTGCATGCTTGGCTTCACCTAAAGCGTTCACCACGCAACCCATCACGCTAATGTCTAAAGGGGTTTTAATGTGGCTTAGGCGTTTTTCTACCTTGCTCGCCATATCCACTAAATTGGCTTCAATCCTCCCGCAAGTGGGGCAAGAAATCCAATTAATCCCTTCTTTCAAACGCCCGCTATGGCGTAAAATCGCTCTGGCCACTTTGATTTCATTTTCTAATTCCCCTGTGATGGATACGCGCATCGTATCCCCAATGCCCTCCATTAAAAGCCCCCCTAAAGCCATGGCGGATTTGATACTGGAGCTAAAAAGATTCCCCGCCTCAGTAACCCCCAAATGGAAGGGATAGATCACAAGAGGGCGAAGCATCCTGTAAGCTTCTATGGTGCGCATCACATCGCTCGCTTTTAAAGAAATTTTAAAATTGGTAAAATCCAAATCTTCTAAAAGTTTGGCGTTATACAAAGCGCTTTCTACCATGCCTTTTGGAGTCGGCCCGTATTTTTGATCAAACTGCTTTTCTAAACTCCCGGCATTCACGCCAATTCTTATAGGAATGTTTTTTTCTTTACAAGCATCAACCACCGCTTTGATCTTGTCTTTAGAGCCGATGTTTCCGGGATTGATCCTGATCGCATCCACGCTTTGAGCGGCAATGAGAGCGAATTTATAATGGAAATGGATATCAGCGATTAAAGGCAAAGGAGACACTTTTTTCAATTCTTTTAAGGCTAGGGCGTCCTTTTCATTACTCACCGCCACCCTCACCAAATCAGCCCCAGCGAGTTTGAGTCTGTCAATTTGATTTTTAGTGCTTTCAATATCAGCGGTTTTGCTAAAGGTCATGCTTTGCGTGCTAATAGGAGCATCACCCCCTATGGCGACGCCACCGATAAAAATTTGCTTGGTCTTAACTCTATTTTCTAGCATTAAACCTCTTCATCAGTTAAATTCTTATGCGCTATTATACTCTTTTATGTGCTCTCTTTTATGCTCTCTTTCGCTCTTTTTTAACGCTTTCAATGATAAACGCTTAAATTTTAGGTAAGATTAACTATTCCATTTTAAGATTAAAGTAGCCCTATGACTTTTGAGCCTTATCCTTTTGAACGATTAAGAGCCTTGTTTAAAGAGATCACCCCTAAAAAAAGGGGCTAGATTTAGGCATCGGCGAGCCGCAATTTGAAACGCCTAAATTCATTCAAGACGCTCTCAAACAGCATGCTCATTCGCTCAATATCTACCCTAAAAGCGCGTTTGAAGAGGGTTTGAGAGAGGCTCAAAGAGGTTTTTTTAAACGCCGTTTCAAGATAGAATTGAAAGAAAACGAATTAGTTTCCACGCTAGGATCTAGGGAAGTGTTGTTCAATTTCCCTAGTTTTGTTTTATTTGATTATCAAAACCCCACCATCGCCTACCCTAACCCCTTTTATCAAATCTATGAAGGATCAGCCCAATTCGCTAGAGCTAAAAGCCTTTTAATGCCCTTAACTAAAGAAAATGATTTCACGCCAAGCTTGAATGAAAAAGAGTTGCAAGAAGTGGATTTAGTGATCTTAAATTCCCCTAACAACCCCACCGGAAGAACCCTTTCTTTAGAAGAGCTGATTATTTGGGTCAAACTCGCTTTAAAACATGATTTTATTTTAATTAATGATGAATGCTATAGTGAAATTTATGAAAATACGCCTCCCCCTTCGCTTTTAGAAGCTTGCATGCTGGTTGGTAATGGAGCGTTTAAAAATGTTTTGGTGATCCATTCGCTCTCCAAACGCTCTAGCGCTCCAGGGCTAAGGAGTGGTTTTATCGCTGGGGACAGCAGCCTTTTAGAAAAATACAAAGCGTTTCGCACCTATTTAGGCTATACGAGCGCTAATGCGATCCAAAAGGCTAGTGAAATCGCTTGGCTAGATGATGAACATGCAGAATTTTTCCGCAATATTTATGCGAATAATTTGAAATTGGCGCGAAAAATCTTTAAAAATACGCTCATTTATCCTTATAGTTTTTATGCGTATCTGCCCGTTCAAAACGGCGAAAATTTTGCCAAAACGCTTTATCAAAACGAAGGCATTATTACTTTACCGGCTTTGTATTTAGGGCGTAATCGTATCGGCGCTGACTGCGTGCGTTTAGCCCTTGTCTATGACACCCCCCTTTTAGAAAAGCCTTTAGAAATCATTGAAACTTACCGAGAAAATCATGCTTGAAACCCCAAAAGTTTTACTCAAAAACCTGCAAGATTGCAAGATCCATTTTATCGGTATAGGGGGGATTGGCATTTCAGGCTTAGCCAAATACCTTAAAGCGCAAGGGGCTACAATCAGCGGCTCTGATATTGCCATAAGCCCTAGCGTCAAGTATTTGAAAGCTTTAGGCGTAGAAATTAATATCCCGCATGATCCAAAGGCGATTAAAGATCAAGATGTCATTATCCATTCAGCCATTATTAAAGAAGACAATACCGAAATACAAAGGGCTAATGAATTAGAAATCCCTATTTTGTCTCGCAAAGACGCTTTGTATTCTATCCTTAAAGACAAGCGCGTTTTTAGCGTGTGTGGGGCTCATGGAAAGAGCAGTATCACGGCCATGTTGAGTGCGATTTGCCCCGCTTTTGGAGCGATTATTGGGGCGCATTCTAAAGAGTTTGATTCCAATGTGCGAGAGAGTGCGAATGCTAGCTTGGTTTTTGAAGCGGATGAAAGCGATTCAAGTTTTTTATTTTCCAACCCTTATGCTGCGATTGTGCCTAACACCGAGCCAGAACATTTGGAACATTATGATCACGATTTAGAGCGTTTTTTCTTTGCTTATGAATATTTTTTAGACCATGCTCAAAAAAGAGTGATCTATAAGGAAGATCCTTTTTTAAAAAACTATTCTAAAGACGCCATTGTTTTAGAAAAAAAAGACATTTATAATATCCAATACATTTTAAAAGACGGCGAGCCTTACACTTCATTTGAATTGAAAGACTTGGGGGCTTTTTTGGTGTGGGGGTTAGGCGAACATAACGCTACGAATGCGAGTTTGGCCATTTTAAGCGCTTTAGATGAATTAAGTTTAGAAGAAATTAGAAATAATTTATTGAATTTCAAAGGCATTAAAAAACGCTTTGATATTTTGCAAAAAAACGCACTCATCCTCATTGATGATTACGCCCACCACCCCACTGAAATCAGCGCCACTTTAAAAAGCGCTAGGATTTATGCTAACTTATTGAACACGCAAGAAAAGATTATTGTGATCTGGCAAGCGCACAAATACTCCCGCTTAATGGACAATTTAGAAGAGTTTAAAAAATGTTTTTTAGAGCATTGCGACAGATTGATCATTTTACCCGTTTATAGCGCGAGTGAAGTCAAAAGAGACATTGATTTGAAAGCCCATTTTAAGCATTATAACCCCACCTTTATAGACAGGGTGCGTAAAAAAGGGGATTTTTTAGAGCTCTTAGTCAATGATAATGTGGTAGAAACGATTGAAAAAGGCTTTGTGATAGGTTTTGGAGCGGGGGATATTACCTATCAATTGAGAGGCGAAATATAATGGGTGCAGCGGTTGTTTTATTTTTAACGCTGGTTTTATTGTTTTTAGTTTTAAGGGATTTTGGTTTAGTTAGCCCCAAACAAAAGATTTTAGCTTTTTTAATCGTAGGGATTATAGGAGCGAGCATCAGCGTTTATACTTATCAACAAAACCAACAAAACCAACAAGAAATCGCTTTGCAAAGAGCGTTTTTAAGGGGGGAAACCTTGTTGTGTAAAGGCATTAAAGTGAATAACCAAACCTTTAATTTAGTGAGCGGGACTTTGAGCTTTTTAGGCAAAAAACAAACCCCCATGAAAGATGTTCTCGTGGATTTAGACTCTTGTCAAACGCTTCAAAAAGATCCCTTAATCCAACCCTAATGATGAATAATAACAATGAATAATACTCCGCCAAAACCCCTAGAAGAAAGCCTGGATTTAAAAGAGTTTATCGCTCTTTTTAAAACCTTTTTTGCAAAAGAAAGAGGTTCTATTGCTTTAGAAAACGATCTTAAACAGGCTTTCACTTACTTGAATGAAGTGGATGCAATCGGTTTGATCGCCCCTAAAAGCGTGAAAGAAAGCGATCTTATTCTTATCAAGCTCACCAAATTAGGAACGCTCCATTTAGATGAAATTTATGAGATTGTCAAACGATTGCACTACATTGTCATTTTGCAAAACGCTTTTAAAAATTTCACGCATTTAAAATTTTATGAACGCCTTAATGCTATTGTGTTGCCTTTATTTTTTAAGGATTTAATCCCTTTATTTGATGATGAAGGGAAAATCAAACAAGGGGCTAACGCCACCCTAGACGCTTTAAATGAGAGTTTGAGCCGCCTCAAAAAAGAGGGCGCTAAAATCATTCGTAATTACGCGCATTCTAAAGAGCTTGCCCCTTATTTAGTGGATACTCAAAGCCATTTTAAGCATGGCTATGAATGCCTTTTGTTAAAAAGCGGGTTCTCTAGCGCGATTAAAGGCGTTGTGCTAGAAAGGAGCGCTAATGGCTATTTTTATCTTTTGCCAGAAAGTGCGCAAAAAATCGCGCAAAAAATCGTGCAAATTGACAATGAAATAGATTGCTGTATTAGTGAAATGTGTCAAACTTTAAGCCATAGCTTGCAAAAACACCTTTTATTTTTAAAATTCCTTTTCAAAGAATTTGACTTTTTAGACAGCTTGCAAGCACGGCTCAATTTCGCTAAAGCCTACAATTTAGAATTTGTCATGCCAAGTTTTACGCAAAAAAAAATGGTTTTAGAAAACTTTTCGCACCCCATTTTAAAAGATCCAAAGCCTTTAAATTTGAAGTTTGAAAAATCCATGCTCGCTGTTACTGGCGTGAATGCGGGCGGGAAAACCATGCTCTTAAAATCGCTTTTAAGCGCGGCTTTTTTAAGCAAGCACCTCATTCCTATGAAAATCAATGCTCATCATTCGGTTATCCCTTATTTCAAAGAAATCCACGCCATTATCAACGACCCCCAAAACAGCGCGAACAATATCTCTACTTTTGCAGGCAGAATGAAGCAATTTAGCGCTCTTTTATCCAAAGAAAACATGCTTTTAGGCGTTGATGAAATTGAGTTAGGGACTGACGCTGATGAAGCGAGCAGTTTGTATAAAACCTTGTTAGAGAAATTGCTCAAACAAAACAATCAAATCATTATCACCACACACCACAAACGCTTAAGCGTGTTAATGGCAGAAAACCAAGAAGTGGAATTACTAGCCGCTCTTTATGATGAAGAAAAAGAACGGCCCACTTACACTTTTTTAAAAGGCGTTGTTGGCAAAAGTTATGCGTTTGAAACCGCTTTGCGTTATGGCGTGCCACGGTTTTTGATTGAAAAAGCGAAAGCGTTTTATGGCGAAGATAAGGAAAAATTGAATGTTTTGATTGAAAATTCCAGCGCGCTAGAAAGGGAATTGAAACAAAAAAATGAGCGTTTAGAGAACGCTTTAAAAGAACAAGAAGAGTTAAAAAACGCATGGCTTTTGGAAACAGAAAAACAAAAAGAAATCTTTCACAATAAAAAATTGGAATTGGAAAAATCCTACCAACAAGCCTTGAATGCGCTAAAAAGCGAAGTCGCTTCAAAAGACACCAGCTCTATGCATAAAGAAATCCATAAAGCGAGCGAGATTTTAAACAAACATAAAAATAGCCATGAAACCCCACAAACCACAACAAGCTTTCAGGCTAACGAAAAGGCGCGTTATAAAAATGAAAGCGTGCTGATCGCTCAGATTTTGGATAAGGGCTATTATTTGATAGAAACCGAGCTTGGCATGCGTTTGAAAGTGCATGGGAGTTTGTTGAAAAAAATCCAAAAACCCCCTAAAAACAAATTCAAACCCCCTAAAACCATCATTCCTAAACCTAAAGAAGCGAGCTTGTGCCTTGATTTGAGAGGGCAACGCAGCGAAGAAGCTTTGGATCTATTAGACGCTTTTTTAAACAACGCGCTTTTAGGAGGCTTTGAAGAAGTGCTGATTTGTCATGGCAAAGGGAGCGGGATTTTGGAAAAGTTTGTGAAAGAATTTTTAAAAAACCACCCTAAAGTGGCAAGCTTTAGCGACGCTCCTATTAATTTAGGCGGTAGTGGGGTTAAAATCGTTAAATTGTAGGTTTTGGTGTTGTTTTTCTTGGAATTGATGCAAAAACCCGCTTTAAATTACCCTAAAGCAATTTTATACCAACGCTCAATGAGAATAAAGCCTTTTAAAAGAGCGTTAAAAAGGGCTTTATGGCTTCATTTTAAGCCAAACCCTTTAAAATCTTTAGCCTTGATAGGCTTTTATGGCTTTTTCTAAAACCTTAATCGCGCTCTCTTTGTTTTCAAACCCCTTGACTTTCACCCATTTGTTAGGCTCTAAATCCTTGTAAGTTTCAAAAAAATGTTTGATTTTATCTAAAGTGTGTTTGGATAAATCATCAATATCTTTGACATAGGAATGCGTGGGATCAACCTTATCCACCGGCAGAGCGATTAGTTTTTCATCCATCCCGCTTTCATCTTCCATGTTCAAAACCCCAATCAAGCGCGCTTTCACCACGCTCCCGGCTTGGAAAGCCACATCGCTTAAAACCAGCACATCTACAGGATCGCCATCAGCCCCCAAAGTGCTAGGCACAAAGCCATAATTTGCAGGGTAATTTTGCGCCCCATAAAGCACCCTATCCACCATTAAAGCCCCGCTGTCTTTATCCAATTCATACTTGATATTAGAATGCTTGGATATTTCAATCACCACGAGCAAAGCGTTAGCGTCATGGCTTACTTCCAGTTTGTCTAAATTCATTGCAATCTCCTTTAAATAAGTTAGTAAAAAGACTTATTCTAGCATAAAGCCCGTTCTTTTTAAACCTCTTTAGGGGTTTTTAAAGGAGCGTATTGTTTGGTGTATTTGTAAAACGCTTTTAAACATTTCCTTGCATTAAACTTATGATAAAAAAGGTTATCATAATAAGATTTTTTAGGGGGTTTTAATGAAAAGTCAATCTTTTTCACATTTTGAATGGTACTAACATAACAATGCTTGCTTAAAGAAACAGGGCAAGGCAAATAGGTGAAATTCGCAATATCATGGTAAGTTGGGTTGTTCATAAACATATCCACCGGCTCTATAATTTTAAAACGCTCCGTGGCTTCTATAAAAGTTTTAGCGCCTTTAGGCGTGAGATAGTAGCCTGCCGTAGTGGCCACATACACGCTGGTGAGGTAGAAATGCTCTAAAAACAAGGCTTCTTTTTCACTATCAGCACGAGATTCCCAAAAGGTCTCTTTAATGTTTGTTTCTTTTGCCAATAAGGATTCGTATTTTTTGGTGAGATCATCGTATTTTTCCGCAATATTCTTATTGAGATCATCGTATTTTCCTGTGAGATCATCGTATTTTACTGCAATATTCTTATTGAGTTCATCGTATTTTGCTACGATACTCCTATACACTTCTGTCCGGACTAAAATACTTCCAATGAAGCGGTTGAGTTTTCTTTTAATTTTTCTAAAAACCCTTTTATTAAAAGATATTTTTGGGGGTGCTATGCAAGGATCAGATGATTCTTGTTGCGTTTCAATAATAGGGTCTTGTTGTGTGTGTGTGGAAGTAGGGGGGGGGGGGGGGGTAACTTCATTATTTTCAATGGGCGTTTCTTCAATAGGTGTTTCAGTATTCTTAACCTCTTCGATCTCTTCAGTATATACAGGCAATGCACACAAATTGGTTTTATGGCCTCCCCAATAATGCCCATAGAGTCTCACAAAATCAAAAGGGCTTTTTAAACAATCTTCTAAGGCTTGAATGAAGTTAGATTCTAGCGTTACATCATCTTCTAAAATAATGACCGGTTGGTTTAATTTGACGCATTCTTTCCATAAAAAATAATGGCTCAAATAGCACCCAAATTCCTGGGGTAATAATTCCTTATAACAATAATCAGAATGGAACCAATCAGATTTTAACAAACTCGGGGCGTCATAAAACTCTTTAAGTAATTTTTCAAAATCCTGGTGTTTAGGGCTAATGGCATCAAAGATTTGAAAAACACAACGGCCTTTAAATTTTTCATTGGACTCTAAAACGAGTTTTTCAGTGTCTAAACGCCTTTTACTTTCTTTTAAAGAAATGATATAAACTTGTGTCAAATAAACTCCTAAATATTTGCATTGATTCTAGCATAAAGCCCGTTCTTTTTAAACTTCTTTAGGGGTTTTTAAAGGAGCGTATTGTTTGCTGTATTGATTAAAGGCTTTTAAGCGTTTTTTAGCGTTAAGGCTATAGTAGAAAAGATTTTTAAAAATTGATTTTTTAGGCGGAAGCGGGTAGGATTTCAAACTCTCTTTTTTAGGCTTTTGGATTGTGCTGTCTAAAGAATGCTCATTCAAAGAAACAGGGCAAGGCACATAAGTCAGATTCATCACATCATGATAAGAAGAATTATCCATAAACATATCCACCGGCTCTATGATTTTAAAACGCTCCGTTGCTTCTGTAAAAGTTTTAGCGCTTTTAGGGGTTAAGTAATAGCCGGCTGTGGAAGCCACATACACGCTAGTGAGGTAGAAATGCTCTAAAAAAAAGGCTTCTTTTTCATGCGTTTCGTAATACTTTTTTTGTATTTTTTTTAGGATATAGTGCATAACTTTATGAGTAGAAAGATTTAAAAATCTAGAAACATTAAAAAATTTTTTAAATTTTCCTAAAAAAAAGCGGCTTTTTGAAGAATCATCACAAGGAGCGAAGACAAACTCTTTAGGTAAAACATGGAATTTTGTCTCGTGGTAATACCAATAACACCCATAAAACCTGACAAAATCAAAAGGGCTTTTCAAACAATCTTCTAAGGCTTGAATAAAGTTAGACTCTAGTGTTACATCATCTTCTAAAATAACGACCGGTTGGTTTAATTTGACGCATTCTTTCCATAAAAGATAATGGCTCAAATAGCACCCTAATTCAGGCAAAGTCAAACCAGCGCCCACATAAGAATGATACCAATCAGATTGCAATAAACTCGGGGCGCCATAAAGCTCTTGAATAAGTTTTTCAAAATCCTGGTGTTTAGGGCTAATGGCATCAAAGATTTGAAAAACACAACGGCCTTTAAATTTTTCATTAGACTCTAAAACGAGTTTTTCAGTGTCTAAACGCCTTTTACTTTCTTTTAAAGAAATGATATAGACAGAAATCACAGCTCATTCTTTAGTCGCATTTAATTCCTAAAAGACAAAATATACTCTTGCATTTCATGCACGATTTCTTCAATGCTTCTTTCGCCATTAATGATTTTATGCAAACGTTTAGCCTTGTAGAAATTTTGGATTTCAACCAACGGATCTAAAAACACCCGCATGCGGTTATGAAACACCCTTTCATTATCATCAGCCCCCCTAGAGCGCCCTAAAACCCTTTCTTTAGCGGTTTTTTCACTCACTTCTACTTCAATCACGCTTTTTAAAACCACTTCATTTTGAGCGTTCAATTCCTTGTCTAAAGCTTGCATTTGCTCCACGCTTCTAGGATAGCCATCAATTAAAATGACCCCTTTTTCAGAGCTTTTAATCGCTGAAAGGATTGTTTCTACCACAATTTCTAAAGGCACTAATTCGCCTTGAGAGGTGAATTTCTCAATCAATAAGCCCCGATCGGTCTTTTTAGCGCTCTCAGCTCTCAATAAATCCCCAGTTGAAAAATGAGCGATTGTTGCACTGTTGTTTTTAGCGATCCATTCTGCATCCGTGGTTTTACCACTCCCTGGGGCTCCAATAATCAAAAATAGTTGTTTCACATCATATCCTTTAAACTTATTTTCTTAAGCGAATGTGCAATTCTCTTAGTTGCTCTTCGCTAATGGGGCTAGGAGCGTCAGTCAATAAACATGAAGCTTTTTGCGTTTTAGGGAAAGCGATCACATCTCTAATGCTATGAGATTGAGTCATTAGCATGATTAATCTGTCAAAACCTATCGCAAAGCCCCCATGAGGAGGAGCGCCAAATTTTAGCGCTTCTAGTAAAAAGCCAAATTTCTTTTGCGCTTCATCTTCATCAATATTGATCCTTTCAAAGACTTTTTTTTGCATGTCTTCTTTATGAATCCTAATGCTCCCCCCACCAAGCTCCACGCCATTAAGCACCACATCATACGCATACGCTTCAATTTCTTCTATGTTTTCGCATTCTATGTTTTTAGGCATCGTAAAGGGGTGGTGTGCAGCGTGATAGCCGTTTTCGGTTTTTTCAAACATGGGGAAATTGACTACCCATAAGAAATTCAAGGCATTTTTATCAATCAGATCAAGCATTTCAGCCACCTTTAAGCGCAAGCGCCCCATGTAATCTAACACGATTTTTTTATCCCCCGCACCAAAAAAGACAATATCCCCTACTTGCGCGTTAGTCCTTTCTAAAATATTCTTAAGCCCCTTTTCGCTTAAAAATTTAACTAAAGGCCCTTTAATTTCATCTTCTTTAATCTGCAAATACGCCAAGCCTTGAGCCCCAAACTGGCGCACAAATTCTTCTAATTCCTTTAAAACGCTACGGCTAAAAGTTGCATCAGCCCCCTTGACATTTAAAGCTTTGATGCGTTTGTTTTTAGAATCTTGTGCGATATTAGAAAAAATAGCGTTGGAGCTGTCCATAAAACAATCCCCCACTTCTATTAAAGGCAATCCAAAGCGTAAATCCGGCTTATCGCTCCCGTAATTTTCCATCGCTTCCTTATAAGGCATGCGTTTAAAAGGTGTAGGGATAGTATGCCCAATCGCTTTAAAAACCTCTTGCAACAAATCTTCTACCACGCCCATCACATCATTTTCATCGCAAAAACTCATTTCTGCATCAATTTGCGTGAATTCTGGCTGCCTGTCCGCTCTCAAATCTTCATCTCTAAAGCAACGAGCGATTTGAAAATACCTGTCCATCCCCCCCACCATTAAAAGCTGTTTGAATAATTGCGGGCTTTGAGGAAGGGCAAAAAATTCGCCCTCATGCACCCTGCTTGGCACTAAATAATCCCTAGCCCCCTCAGGCGTGGTTTTAGACAAAATGGGGGTTTCAATCTCTAAAAAGCCTTTTTGAGCTAGAGTGTTACGAGCAATTAAAGCCACTTCGCTGCGCAATTTAAAGATTTCATAAGCGCTCAAAGAGCGTAAATCCAAATAGCGGTATTTCAAGCGCAAATCTTCATTCACATTTTTATTACCAATTTCAATTGGCGGGGTAGCGCTTTTATTTTCAATGACTAATTCTTCTAAAACGATTTCAATTTTTCCGGTCTTTAGTTTGGGGTTTTCTAACCCAGCGCCTCTCAAACGCACTCTTCCTTTAGCCACTAGCACAAATTCACTCCTGACTTCTAAAGCCTTTTCATAAGCCTTAGAGCTAGGATCACAGACGAGTTGCACCAAACCGCTTTTATCCCTTAAATCAATAAAAACCACGCCTCCATGGTCTCTATAAGTGTTACACCACCCGGCCACTTTGATGATTTTACCCACATCTTTTTCACTAATTTCTGTGCAAAAATGACTTCGCATGTTTTATCCCTTTAAATTAAAACAAAAATTAAATTTATGAAAGCGTTTTTCTAAGCATTTCATGGATTTCAAGAATGTTAGATTTTACCACAAAACCATCCGCTTCTAAAGATTGGGCTAATTGGCGGTTAGAATCGCTGCTCATGGACGAATTGATAATCACAGGAAGATGCTCAGTTCTATGATCAGCTTTAATGGTTTTTAGCACTTCAAACCCTGAAATAACAGGCATTTCTAAATCCGTAATGACCACGCCGACTTGTTGGTAATGTTCTTTTTCATACAAATAATCCAACAATTCTCTCCCGTTTGGAAAGGCTAAATAACGCAATTCTAAAGTTTGAACGATTTTTTCTAGGGTTTTAAGAGCGCTTAGAGAGTCTTCAGCGATTAAAATGAGTTTTTGGCTTTGAATGGCTTCTATGCAACGCAAAGTCAAATCGTCTAAATCTTTCAAGCTAGGGAAAACATCGCTAATCATCTTTTCCACATCTAAGATCTGCACCACTCGTTCTTCATCAAAACGAGTGATAGCGCTAAGCTTACCCTCTTCATTAATGCCTTGTTTGTCCCCGGCGTTAATCTCAGTCCAATTTTTATGAATGATCCTTTCAATTTTTAAAACTTTTAGAGCGATGGAATGGTTAGAAAAATGGCACACGATCACTAAATTATGGTCATCTTTAACGCTGCATTCTGTTAAATTGCGGCTCGGATCATTAGCGTTATAATGCAACCACCTTTTCACATCCACCAAAGGAATGGATTCACCCCTAACGCTAAGAAACCCGAGCATCACGCCATCGCTCCCCCCAAGAATCTCTGTAACCTCCCCGTCATAATGGATAATTTCTCGGATCTTAAAAATATTCATGCCATAAAGTTGGGCGTCTTTTTCTGCATCTAATCTAAAGCACAGAAATTGCGCTTCGTTGTTTAAGTGCAACGAAGTCGTTTTGTCAATATCTCTTACCACCTATTTTCCCCTAAAGCCCTATCAAAGATTAAATGTTATAATACTACCCTAATTTAGTTTAAAAGGTTTTTACAAAAATGATAAAAAGCCAAAAAGAATATTTAGAAAGAATTGAATACTTAAACACCCTATCGCACCATTATTACAACCTTGATGAGTCAATCGTAAGCGATGCGATCTATGATGAACTTTACCAAGAATTAAAAGCTTATGAAGAAAAAAACCCTAATAGCATTCAAGCCAATTCCCCTACCCAAAAAGTGGGGGCCACTGCCACCAATTCGTTCAATAAAAACCCCCATTTAATGCGGATGTGGAGCTTAGATGATGTGTTCAATCAAAGTGAATTGCAAGCGTGGTTGCAACGCATTTTAAAAGTTTATCCTAACGCTTCGTTCGTGTGCTCGCCCAAACTTGATGGGGTTTCGCTCAATCTTTTGTATCAACATGGCAAGCTAGTGAAGGCAACCACTAGGGGTAATGGCTTAGAAGGAGAGCTTGTTACCCACAACGCCAAACACATCGCTAATATCCCCCATTCTATCGCTTATAATGGAGAAATAGAAATCAGGGGCGAAGTGATCATTTCTAAAGAGGATTTTGACGCTTTAAACAAAGAGCGCTTAAACGCTAATGAATCTCTATTCGCTAACCCTAGAAATGCCGCATCAGGGAGTTTGAGGCAACTTGATAGTGAAATCACTAAAAAGCGTAAATTGCAATTCATTCCTTGGGGCGTGGGCAAACATTCTTTAAATTTTTTAAGCTTTAAGGAATGTTTGGATTTTATTGTTTCGTTAGGGTTTAGCGCTATTCAATACTTAAGCCTAAACAAAAACCACCAAGAAATAGAAGAAAATTACCACACCCTAATTAGAGAAAGAGAGGGCTTTTTCGCCCTTTTAGACGGCATGGTGATCGTTGTGAATGAATTGAATACCCAAAAGGAGTTAGGTTACACGCAAAAATCCCCTAAATTCGCTTGCGCTTATAAATTCCCGGCTCTAGAAAAACACACCAAAATCATAGGAGTCATCAACCAAGTGGGGCGCAGCGGGGCGATAACCCCGGTCGCTCTTTTAGAGCCTGTGGAAATTGCTGGGGCTATGATTACCAAAGCAACCTTGCACAATTATTCTGAAATTGAAAAAAAGAATATCATGCTCAACGATAGGGTCGTCGTCATTAGAAGCGGCGATGTGATCCCTAAAATCATCAAGCCTTTAGAATCTTACAGAGATGGCTCGCAACAAAAAATCATGCGCCCCAAAGTTTGCCCTATATGCTCGCATGAACTCTTATGCGAAGAGATTTTTACTTATTGCCAAAACCTTAATTGCCCGGCGAGATTGAAAGAAAGCTTGATTCATTTCGCTTCTAAAGACGCTTTAAACATTCAAGGCTTAGGCGATAAAGTCATAGAGCAGCTTTTTGAAGAAAAACTCATTGTTAACGCCCTGGATTTGTATGCTTTAAAATTAGAAGATTTAATGCAATTAGACAAATTCAAAATCAAAAAAGCTCAAAATTTATTAGACGCTATTCAAAAGAGCAAAAACCCCCCTTTATGGCGTTTGATCAACGCTTTAGGGATTGAACATATCGGTAAGGGAGCGAGTAAAACGTTGGCCAAATACGGCTTAAATGTGTTAGAAAAAAGCGAAGCTGAGTTTTTAGAAATGGAGGGCTTTGGGGTGGAAATGGCGCGTTCTTTAGTCAATTTTTATGCGAGCAATCAAGAGTTTATCCAATCGTTATTTGATTTATTAAACCCTAAAAATAGCGATATTAAAGAAAAGCAGGAAAGCTCTTCCGTTTTCAGTGATAAAACGATTGTTTTAACCGGCACGCTTTCTAAACCACGGCAAGAATACGCTCAAATGTTAGAAAATTTAGGGGCAAAAATTTCTTCAAGCGTGAGCGCTAAAACCGATTTTTTAATCGCTGGAGAAAACCCCGGCTCAAAACTCGCTCTAGCAAAAAAACATGGCGTGAGCGTTTTGAATGAAGAAGAATTGTTAAAGCACCTTAAGGAATTGGATTAAAATTAAAATCAAATATCCAGTTAAATTCTAAAGAAAAATTCCAATTTTCATTCTTAATGAATTTACTCACAAAATCCTATTTTATAGTAGAATGCGAAAAATAAAGATATTTTAAAGGAACAATAATGGAACACCATAAAGCACACACAACCATTCAGGCTTTACAAGCCAAACGCAAAAGGTTGCTAACCGAATTAGCCGAGCTAGAAGCAGAAATAAAAGTGAGCAGCGAACGAAGGAGCAGTTTTAACATTTCGCTTTCGCCGAGTTTGTTAGCTGAAATAGAAGAGATAGAATATGAAGAAAAAACAAGTAAAGAGCGAAGAATCAATCACAGCGTTTTACTTTCGCCCAGTTTTATGGCTAAAGTGGATGAATACATGAAAGAGAAAGGTTTTCCTAATCGCTCGCTCCTCTTTGAAAAAGCGTTGGAATTTTATATGTTAAAACACCCATAAACCAGTAACGGACAAAAAACGAGAGGGTATTTAGGGTTTTGAGAATGGAAAATCAAAAGCCCCATTTCTCTTTTAGGGTCTTTCTTATTTAAAGCCGTGGCTTTGTCTATTTTTGAGAGTTTGGAATGCTTTTTAAAATCGTTTCACTCGTTTGAATCGTATCTATCAGTAACGCTTTTGGCTCGTTTTAACAAAGATCAGTTAACTTTTTAGTAACACTACGCTAAATAAAACCATCATTTGAATATAATAACCCTAAATAGGATTTTAAATCATTTCTAATAAGGGGATTTT
>NZ_CBOM010000014.1:0-42518 GCF_000476275.1 Helicobacter pylori SA213A | reverse complement strand
TGGCTTCCCCAACAGGACTGCCAAAGACTAAATCTGCGGGTTTGTTGGGGTTTTCATGAAGAGCAATTTTATAGCACCGACTGAGAATGAAATAAAGAACGCTCTTTTTAAATTCTTTAGCGCCTCCCCACCAATTCGCCACAGCGATTTTTAGGGGGGGGGGGGGAACTTATATGCAATTTTTTTTTAATTGAAGCGCTTTCTACAAAAGCGTCTAGTAGGGGTTGGAACATTTTTATCCCTTAAACCAATTTCGGCAAACTCAAATGGCGTTTGAAATACGCCAAGATCACGAGAGCGAAAGGTATCGCTACCAAAAAGTATAAGAAAGTAGGGATCGGCAAGGGATCGCCTGCGGCATAGCTGTGCAAGCCAGAAAGGTAGTAATTCACGCCAAAATAAGTCATTAAAACCGAATAAAACCCTAGCACGCTACTGCTCGCTAAAATAAAGGGCCAATTGTGAGAGCCTAAAAAACGCAAATGCAAGATTAAAGCATAGACGCAAATAGAAATCAATGCCCAGGTTTCTTTAGGGTCCCACCCCCAATAGCGCCCCCAAGATTCATTCGCCCACACCCCGCCTAAGAAATTCCCGGCTGTGAGCATGAACAGGCCTAAAATCATGCTCATTTCATTAATAGCGCTAATGGAAAGAATGGTTTTGTCCAAATTGAAACGCCCTTGTTTGCGCAAGATAAACAAAACCAAACTTAAAATCCCTAGCACAAAACACAAGCCCAAAAAGCCATAACTAGCGGTGATGACAGAAACATGGATATTGAGCCAATAGGATTTCAACACCGGCACTAAATGGCCAATTTGCGGATCCATAAAGCCTAAATGAGCCACAAAGAGCGCAATACCGGCTAGAAAGCTAGAAGCGGATAGGGCGAGTTTGGAGCGTAAAATAAACCCTGCGATCACAGAAGCCCATGCGATATAGAGCATGGATTCATAAGCGTTACTCCAAGGCGAATGCCCGCTCACATACCAGCGCAAAAATAGCCCCATAGAATGAGCGAGAGCGCAAAGCAAAATAGCCGTATAAAGGATCCTAGTGAGCCAAATATTAGGGGGGGTGTTTTTAACAAGAGAACTGATCACAACGATAAAAAGCAATAGCCCAAGAAAAATATAAGGCAAGGTCAGGCTGTTAAAAAAATTCGTGTGGTTTAAGAAAATTTCAGAATCCACTTTTGAAGAAGATAGATAGAGGTTTTTGGCATGCTCTTGCTGATAGACACTCAAATCTTTTAGGGTTTTTTCTACTTTATCCCATTGGTTGGTTTTCAAAGCGTCATCAAACCCGCTAAACATATTTTTTAAAAAATCCGTTGCCACGCTTGAAATTTCTTTATTAGGGCTGTTGATCGCTTCAATGGGCGAGAGCCAAGCGCTGGTTTTATCGCTAGGGAAAATGCGTAAAAATTGGGCGCTAAAAAGCGTATAAACCAAATTGATGCGCTCATCTACTTTTAAGACATCTTTATCCAACTCATTGCGTTCGTTGGGGGATTTTTGATTGACTTCTTCAACTAAATTTTTCAATTTATACCCACGGCTATCAAACACATCTCTAAAAGCGATACGGCTTTCATCTAAAGGCGTGCCAATAAGCTTTCTTAAGGTTTTAGTGGAAGTGTAAATCATCTTAACGCTGCGCCAATCATCAGGGAAAAACATGATCCCTAAAAGCGCTTGCATGGCGTTTAGCCCTTGAAAATCATCTTTTCTTAAAATTTTATGAATGTATTCAATGCTAATCGTGTCAAGGGGCTTGATACGCCCATCAAAATCTTGGACTTGAAGCCTTTGAAAGGCTTTCAAATGGTCTTTGGAATACTCTCTTAAATGCCTCAAACGCTCTAAAATAGCGCTTTTAGAGTTTTCTTTACTAGTGGGATTTTCTACGCTTTGTCGTTCTATTTGAGTGCTTTTGCCCCCATGCATATCAATTTGGCTCTCATTAGCGAATGAATGGGTTAAGGGGCTGATCACAACAAAAGCGAGTAAGAAACTGGCCATTTGTTGGGATTTTAAAAAGCGTGAAAGCTTTAAAAAACGCCCGTTTTTATCCATAAGCAACCACAAAGCCCCTAAAATAAGCATCGCATACCCTAAATAAGTGGGGATTTTGCCCGGGTCTTTATTGACAGAAAGGATCGTACCTTTTTCATCCATGTCATAGGAAGATTGGAAAAAGCGATAACCTTCATAATCTAAGACATGGTTCATAAAAATCCTATAAGGTTTGATTAAGGTGTTATCCAGTTTCAACACTTCCACTTCTGAAGCGTAAGATGAAGGGCTCATAGAGCCAGCGTAGCGCTCTAATTCAAAACGCTTCAATTTGATTTGGAAAGGCAATTCAATATCAGCCGATCCAAAGCTTAAAGAAAGCTTGTCGTCTTTAAACATTTCGCTCTCTTCTATGCCTTCATTCCTGTTGGTTTTAATGAGGTTGAATTTGTGGCTCACGCCATTATAAGTCGCTTTTAGCGCTAAAATAGTAGCGTCATCTTTTTTAATGGCGTTTTGTTTGTAAATCTCTAAAGGTTCTAAAATTAAAGGCTTGTGATCTAAAGTGGCATGAATGGGCCTTAATCGTTTGGAATGATAAAAGGTTAAGGGCGCTTTTAAAGAAAGTTTAGTGGTGTCATTCAAAGCGATATTAAGGTAAGTGTCCGCGCTTTCAAAAGAGCTTTGAACGCTATTTTCTCGCACATGCATAAGGCCTTCCACGCCAAAAAAGCGCGTGATCGCTGCCCCTAAAATGATTAAAATCAAGGAGCTGTGGAAAAAAAGGCTCGCATACCTTTTGCGTTCCAAAGCTTTAGATTTAATGAATGCGCCTATTAAAACCACCAGCAAATACGCATGCAAGAAATTAAACCATGGGGTGTTATACACAATAGCCTTACTCGCGCTCGTGCCGTAGTCGTTTTCTATAAAAGTGGCTATCGCGCATGCCAAAGCGTAAAGGGCGATTAAAGGGATAGCGACCCAAAAAGAAGCCAGCAAAAAAGAAAGCAGGCTTTTGAGATTTTTCATTAGACTTTCCTAGTTAGACTTGCTTTTAGAAAGGTTGGTTCTATACTTGATGTAAGCTTTTAATTTTTTAGTGAGATCCTCGTCGTTTTTCGTGTCTTGATACTTCCCATCGCCGATAAATTCTAGCACGGCTAAAAATTGCACAGAAGGCATGTAACCGGGCAATTCATAGATGGTTTTACCGGTTTTGTCAGATAAAACAATCGTAGGGGTGGATTGGACGGCATAAATTTGCTCTAATTCTTCAGTAGACATCTTGATTTCTTTTTCATTACTTTTATCGCCGACCTTAAAATTATGCTCTTTAGAGTAGCTGATATTAACATAGTAAGCGCTAAAATGCTCTTTAATATAGTCGCGCAATTCTTTGACATTTTTGAGATCGTTTTTCAGCCTTTCACAATAAGCGCAACCATTACGGCCAAAAACTAAAAGCATGTATTTATTATTAGGGCTAATGGACTTATTGTTTAGAAAAACATCTTCTAAACCAGCGTAACTCTTTTTGTCTATGTTGTCTCGCTCATCGTTTAATTCTTTGGAGCTTTGAGAGCCGGAGCTTAAAAGATTTTCGTCTAATTTGTCCTTATTGTTGGACTTGCAAGCGCTTAAAACTAACGAAATCAATAGCAAAACGCTTAAAAATTTCTTGGAAACATAAGAGAATGAAAACATGCAATAACCTTTATCTTTTAATGGGTTTGAAAACTCAGTATCTTACTACAATAATCGCTTTTTGATGCATATTTTATCCGTCTTTGAGATTTTTAACCCATTCAATAATGAACTTTGCAAACTCTATAGAATCGTTTAAACACGGGCAAACTAAATACTCTTTAATCGCTAATCGCTCTGCCATCAAGCGGTATTGTATTTCTAATTCATAGAGCGTTTCAGAATTGTCAATCGTGAAAGCCAAAGGGTAGATGATGATGTTAGACTTGCGGTGCTTTTCTATCAATTCCTCAGTGCTTGGCTCTAGCCATTTCATAGGCCCTAGCTTGGATTGGTAAGAGAGTAAAACCTCTTTAAAAGGGATATTTTTTTGTTGCATCAAATCTTTTAACAAACTCACATGATGCTCGCATTCTTGCTGGTAAGTATCGCCGGCATCAATAATGCTTTTAGGCAAACCATGGACGGAAAAGATTAGGACAAAATCTTGGCTTTTGTGGTTGTTTAGGGTGCTTAAAATCGTGTTTAAAATGATTTCATTAAGTTTTTCGCTCGCATAAAAACGCTCTATCACTCGCACTTTAGGGCGGAAAGTTTCTAAGGATTTGAGAGCGCTAAAAGCGTCATTGAAACTAGAAAGCGTGGTGGTGCTAGAATATTGCGGATACATGGAAAAAAACACCAAGCTTTCTATTTCTTTTAAGGCTAAATCTTGCAAAACCATAGACGCATAAGGGGGGGTATAACGCATCGCATAAGTGTAAAAACGAGAAGGATCCAATTCGTTCAAACGCTCTGTAAGGGCGAATGTGATAGGCGTTAAAGGGGATTTGCCTCCTAATTTTTCATAGATTTTTTTGGATTTTTCTATACGGCTATTGACGATCATTTTACCCACCATTTTACGCATGAAATTATTTTTAATGGTAAGGATAAAGGGGTCATCAAACATGTTTTTTAAAAACACCCCCACTTCATAAAGGCTGTTAGGCCCTCCCATATTCAAAAGAACAACCGCTTCTTTAGGGGATTTTGCGGCGTTATTTTCTAAATTATTAAGCTTTTCATTGATCAAATTCATTGGCACATGCTAAAATAAAACGATTAATAAAAAATAAATCGTTAGAAAGAAGTTAATGTTAGAGATGAGTTTGCAAGCATTAAATACACAAGATTCTTCTGTGATGGCTCAATCCTTGCTGATCCATGCCTTTTTTGCCGCCTTGCTCGCCCTAGCGTTTATGATCAATCTTTACACCCTTTTTAAAGAAAAGAATTTCATCCAATTGAACCGAAAAATCTATCTTGTCATGCCAGCGATTTACATTCTTTTAAGCATCGCTCTTTTGAGTGGGGTTTTTATTTGGGCGATGCAACAATTTGAATTTTCTTTTAGCGCTGTTATCATGCTTTTAGGGTTATTGTTGATGCTGATAGCAGAAATCAAACGCCATAAAAGCGTGAAATTCGCTATCACTAAAAAAGAAAGGATGGAAGCCTATATCAAAAAAGCTAAAATCCTGTATTTTTTAGAAACGATTCTTATTGTTGTGTTAATGGGCATTTGAATGCGTTTTGTCTACCACCCTTTAGCCAAAGAGCCTACTTTAAAAATAGAAGGCGAGAGTTATATCCATTTATACCGCTCAAGACGTATCAAAAGCGCGAGTCGTTTGGATTTAAGGAATTTAAAAGACGGCTTTTTATACACCTATGAGCATGCAGAAATCGCTAAAAAACACGCCTTTTTAAGGCTAGTGGGCGTGCGGCAATTAGAGATTATGGCTAATAAAAAAACGCATTTGATTTTAAGCGTGATTGAAATCAAAAGCGTTGAAAAAATCCTACCCTTTTTAAATCAGTTAGGCGTGAGCAAGTTGAGCTTGTTCTATGCGGATTTTAGCCAGCGTAATGAAAAGATAGATAGAGCCAAATTAGAGCGCTTTCAAAAGATTTTGATCCATTCTTGCGAGCAATGTGGCCGCAGCGTTTTAATGGAATTGGAAGCGTTTTCAAACACCAAAGAGGTATTAAACGCCTACCCTAAAGCGAGCGTTTTAGATTTTAACGGCGAAACCTTACCCGCAAGCGCGAATTTTGAAAAGGGTATTATCATAGGACCTGAAGGGGGCTTTAGCGAACAAGAAAGGGAGTATTTTAAAGAGCGTGAAATTTATCGCATCCCGTTAAATATGGTGCTAAAATCCGAGAGTGCATGCGTGTTTGTAGCGAGCATCGCGCAAGTTTAGGGGGTATCGCAAAAGTTTTAAAAACAAGATTTTAAAACCTTAAGATCTTAACTTTTTGCTATAACCCCCCATTAACCCCCCCCCAATAAAACAAATTCTAAACCTAAAAAATCCACCCGTAATTGAAAAACACTTTAAAATGACTGCCCCCTTCATTCAAAATGACAGAATCTGCATAGATGCCATTATTAGAAGCGATTTGGATATTGCTTTGGATTAAAGGAACGCTGATGCCTACAGAATATTTAGAATGCTTGTAGCGGTAATTAAACCCGGTAACTATGTCTAAATTACCGCTTCCTTTGACTTGATTGAAAACATAGTAGCTGTTGTATAAGCCTCTTAACCCCCCAAACACCCCAAAAGAGGAAGCAAAAACTTTTTTAATCAGGTTGCCTTGCTTTTTGTTAGTGTAAGTGGTGATGAAATCAAACAACACATCCATTCCCCCACCATAGCTTAGTTGTTGGATTTTTTCATCGCTAGCTTTAGCGTAGTTGTATTTGATGATGCCATAATAGGCTAATCCTATGTAGTCATTGAAATAGTGTTGGTAGCCCATTTTAACATTGACCCCTAAAATAGGGCTTCTAAAATTTTTACTTGAAGAGTGGTAAGTGGTGGTGGAAGTGGTGGAAAAATTTTGCGTGATCGCACTGACCATAGAGGTTGCAAAATTTTGCGCATTCAACCCAGCGTTTAAATGGCTAGTTTGGCTATTTAGGTTAGCGAAATTAATAGGGAGAGCGTTTTGATTGATGAGCTGCTGCCAAACAGCGGTAGTAACCCCTATAAGCCCAGCGGGGACTTGAGCGCAATTGGTGTAGATGGAGTTGGGGTAATTGCTAGGGAAAGCGGGCTGATTTTTGTCGCCAAAACGAGAGCACACATCATAGGTGTAACCATCCTGATCTTTTACTTCTTTTCCGTTTGTAAATTTTAGTTCTTCTTTTCCATTGACCAATTCTTCTTTCCCACCCTCACATTCTTGTGTAGCTCCGCCGTTTTCTTGACACAAGCGCACCCTTTGATAAGTCATGTTCCCATTATGCGTATAGCCTTTAGTGTGGCTAAATTCATGGATAATGTCTCTTAATTCATTGAGATCAATTTTGTCTAAGTTCTTGCCAAATAATTTTTCAGGGTTTAATGCAGAAGCCATTATCGCTAAATTGCCATCGCCTTCATCAAGTTCATACCCTAGCCCTACAAACCCTGATTTTAGGATATTCACTTCAAGATTGATCGCTCTTCTAAACGCATCTATAACGGATTGTGGGGTTAGCACGTATTTTTCATAGATGGGAGCGACACGCCCGTTATTGAAAGGATTCACGCATTTAGGAAAGTCAGAACCGCACTCTGATGGGCTGTTAGAAAATTGGAAAGGAGCGTTTAAAACGGCTTCTTCCCACGATTTGGAGTCAAACACCGCAATCATATCTAACATTAAATTGGTCAATTCTTCTGCGGTTTGTGGGGTGAAATCTGACACACAATCATTGCAATTACCTTTAAAATTGTTGGTATCGGCGTTTTGATAACTCATCGTTACATTGGTTGTGATCTTGCTGAGCTTTTCAAACAAACTTTGCGTGTTAGCGTCAGAAAATTGTGTGGCAGTGGCTTGAAGTTGTTGGTAATTAAAGCTATCAGCTTGTTCAAATTCTGAATCATTAAACAAGCTTGCAGGCAGAATGATTTGAGAATCTTTGGGGATAGTCTCTATCACGCCTAAATTGACCACCTTGCCTTGAGCGTCTTTAAAACTCAGTTCAACATTGTTTAAATTATAAGGCAGAAAGTTTTGTATGGTTACTCTCCCATTAACCATATTCGCATACACAGGGTTTTGAGAATAAAAAGTTAAGCCATTTTCTATATTGTCCGTGGTGAATAAAGCCGTTGCGTTTTTTAAAATGGTGCTTTGGGGTATGTAGTATCTCCCATAAACGCTTTGGGGGGTGGCCGTGTCGCTTTTGTTTTGTTCTTTGGGTTGTTCGTTAGTTTGTGGGTGGGTTAGGGGGTTTTTTTGGATTTTTTGGGCGTTTTGAGCTGTTGCTTCTTCTTTAGTTTGCACGCCTTCTAATAACCCGGTTTCAAACCCGGCTTCTATAAAAAAGCCGTCTTTTTGGTGTTTTTGAAAAGCTTCTAAAGGGTTGAACAAGCCGATTAAAGACAAGCAAATCGTTTTACTAACGAATCTTAGCATGGTAATTTCCTAAATAATTTAGCGTTTTGTTCTCAAAGAGTGTGTAACTCAATCAAACTGAAGTTTCGTATTATAATACATTTTTGAGAAATTGCGGTATTGTTTGTATTAAAAAATAAACAACGCCCAAAGGATAAGCGCTTTTATCTTTCTTCAAATCACCTTAAAATTTTAGGTAAAGTGATGCCCACTTGCCCTTGATACTTACCGCCTCTGTCTTTATAGCTTTGCTCGCACATTTCATCGCCTTGTAAAAACACCACTTGCGCGATCCCCTCATTGGCATAGACTTTAGCCGGTAAGTTGGTGGTGTTAGAAATTTCAATCGTGATATAGCCTTCAAATTCCGGCTCAAAAGGCGTAACATTCACAATGATCCCGCACCTAGCATAAGTGCTTTTGCCTAAACAAATCGCTAAGGTGTCTTTAGGCATTTTAAAATACTCTATCGTATGGGCTAGGGCGAATGCGTTAGCGGGCAAGATAAAAAAACCTTCTTTACTCGCATCAATTTTGGTTGCGTTGTTAGGGTCAAAGTTTTTAGGGTCAATCAAAGCGTTTTTGTTATCAAAGAGCATGAACTCGCTCCCCACTCTAATATCATACCCGTAACTGCTCAAACCATAGCTGATCACATTCTTACCGACTTGCTTTTCGCAAAAAGGGCTAATCATGCCATGCTCTAAACTCATTTTTTTAATCCAAGAATCCGCTTTTAATCCCATACGCACAAAGCCTTTAAAGTTTGTTAATAATTATGTTATTATAACAATAATTTTTTGCTAAAAACGCTTATGGTTAGTAAGATTATGTTTTGTGGCATATTTTAAAACAATATAAGGAATAAATCGTTATGAACCTTTCTGAAATTGAAGAGTTGATCAAAGAATTTAAAGCTTCTGATTTAGGGCATTTGAAATTAAAGCATGAGCATTTTGAGTTGATTTTGGATAAAGAATCCGCTTATGCGAAAAAAAGTGCGTTAAATCCCGCCCATTCTCCAGCTCCCATTATGGTAGAAGCGAGCATGCCAAGCGTCCAAACCCCTGTGCCTATGGTATGCACCCCTATTGTGGATAAAAAAGAAGATTTCGTGCTTTCGCCTATGGTAGGCACTTTTTATCATGCGCCCTCGCCTGGGGCTGAGCCTTATGTCAAAGCCGGCGATACGCTTAAAAAAGGGCAAATCGTGGGTATTGTAGAAGCGATGAAAATCATGAATGAAATTGAAGTGGAATACCCTTGCAAGGTGGTTTCTGTTGAAGTGGGAGACGCTCAACCGGTAGAATACGGCACGAAACTCATCAAAGTGGAAAAGCTTTAAAACCCATGAATAAAGAAAATAAAAAGGTAGAGAAAAAAGAGCTTTCACGCATTTTGATCGCTAATAGAGGCGAGATCGCTTTAAGAGCGATCCAAACCATTCAAGAAATGGGTAAAGAATCCATAGCCATTTATTCTATCGCTGATAAGGACGCCCACTACCTCAATACGGCTAGTGCAAAAGTGTGTATAGGGGGGGCCAAATCCAGCGAGAGTTACTTGAATATCCCTGCGATCATTAGTGCGGCGGAATTGTTTGAAGCGGATGCAATTTTCCCCGGGTATGGGTTTTTGAGTGAAAACCAGAATTTTGTAGAGATTTGCTCGCACCATTCTTTGGAATTTATTGGTCCGAGCGCGAAAGTCATGGCTTTAATGAGCGATAAATCCAAAGCCAAAAGCGTGATGAAAGAAGCCGGCATGCCTGTGATTGAGGGCAGTGAAGGGCTACTTAAAAGCTATCAAGAAGCTGAAGAAATCGCTGATAAAATCGGCTACCCTGTCATCATTAAAGCGGCCGCTGGTGGGGGCGGGAGAGGCATGCGCGTCGTAGAAGATAAATCCAAATTAAAAAATCTTTATTTAGCCGCAGAAACGGAAGCTTTGAGCGCGTTTGGCGATGGGAGCGTGTATTTAGAAAAATTCATCAACAAGCCTAAGCACATTGAAGTCCAAATTTTAGCCGATAAGCACGGCAATGTCATTCATGTGGGCGAAAGGGATTGCTCGGTGCAAAGACGCCAGCAAAAGCTCATTGAAGAAACCCCGGCGGTGGTTTTAGAAGAGGGTGTGCGTGAGCGTTTGCTAGAAACAGCGATCAAGGCCGCTAAATATATCGGCTATGTGGGGGCTGGGACTTTTGAATTTTTGCTTGATTCTAACATGAAAGATTTTTATTTCATGGAGATGAACACTCGTTTGCAAGTGGAACACACCATTAGCGAAATGGTGAGCGGGTTAAACCTCATTGAGTGGATGATTAGAATCGCTCAAGGCGAAAAATTGCCCAAGCAAGAAAGCTTTTCTCTCAAAGGGCATGCGATAGAATGCCGAATCACGGCAGAAGATCCTAAAAAATTCTACCCAAGCCCGGGTAAAATCACCGAATGGATCGCCCCTGGTGGGGTGAATGTGCGCCTTGATTCGCACGCGCATGCCAATTATGTCGTGCCTACGCACTATGATTCTATGATTGGCAAGCTCATTGTGTGGGGTGAAAACAGAGAAAGAGCGATCGCTAAGATGAAAAGGGCTTTAAAGGAATTTAAAGTAGAAGGCATTAAAACGACCATTCCTTTCCACCTTGAAATGCTTGAAAATGCGGATTTCAGGCAAGCAAAAATCCACACGAAGTATTTAGAAGAAAATTTTTAAGTTTTAAGGATTTTTTTAAGCATAGTTTAAGGGTTTTAAGCGATCAGAAAAAGTCAGCATTAAATTTTATGATTTTATAGTAAAGTTTTTTCATGCAAACCTTGTTTAAAGAAGTTACCCCTAAACGCTATGTCAATGGCAATGAGATGAAAGAAAATTCTAGCAATGTTCTAGATCAGTATTTCACTAAGCCTAGCGTGGCTTTAAAGTGCTTTCAAAAAGCTTGTGAAGTGATTAAAAAATACGAAAATCTAGATGGCTTTATTTTTTTAGAGCCAAGTGCAGGCGATGGGGTGTTTTATGACTTGTTTCCTAAAAATAGACGCATTGGTATAGACATTGAACCCAAAAGAGATGAATTTATTCAATGCGATTTTTTAAATTATAAACTGCCCACGCATCAAAAAGTGATTTGCTTGGGCAACCCTCCTTTTGGGCATCGTGGGGTTATGGCGTTAGAATTTATCAACCATGCTAGAAATTGTGATTTTGTGTGTTTTATCTTGCCCATGTTTTTTGAAAGTCAAGGAAAAGGCTCTATTAAGTATCGTGTGAAAGGTTTGAATCTGCTTTATAGCGAACGCTTAGAAAAAAATGCGTTTATAGACTTTAAAAATAAAGAAGTGGATGTGCATTGCGTGTTTCAAATTTGGAGCAAAAAGTATCAAAATAAAAAAAGTGAATTTTCTTGGTATAAGAATCGCCATAAAGAACCCTTTGGCGAATATATCAAGGTTTTCACGGTTTCATTAGCTAAAAACAGAGAATGCGGTAAAGAGTGGATTTTTAATCAAAAAGCGTCTTTTTACATTTCATCAACTTTTTATAAAAGCACACAAATTGTAGAGAACTTTGAGGAAGTTAAGTATCAATCTGGTATTGCTGTGGTATTTACTAGTGCTGACAAGGTTTTAAACGCTAAATTAAAAAAACTATTCAAAGAGATTGATTGGACAAAATACGCAAGTTTAGCGACTAATTCTTGCTATCATTTAGGCAAAAGCCATATTTTTCAAGCCTTATATGATCATTTGGATGGTTTAAAGGATAATTGATGGACTTAGAACAAACTTTTTTAAAAATTATTGAAAAAAACATAAAGAATTGAATTTAGGACAAGATTACAACGCTATTTTTTCAAAAATTAGAGATTTTGAAGCCAACGCTATAGGGCAAATTGGTGAAGAGTTTTTAAAAAGTGTGCTTAACGCTATAGATGAAGTGATCAATGATGGCATTATTCATGATGAATACGATATTATGACAAAAAGCGGTGTGTCCTTTGAAGTTAAAACAGCGCGAAAAGGCAGAACTAACAACACTTTTCAGTTCAATGGCATAAACCCACGATATAACTATGATTTTTTGATTTGCTTAGGAGTGTGCGAAGACCAATTGCTTTATAGAATTTTTAAAAAGGATGAAATCAATTACATTCATAAAGAAAGAAAATACTTTATGAAACAAAATGAGTTTAAAAAGCAATTGGTGTCAATGAATCCTGATAATCAAGTCAATTATAAGCTCACTCTCAATATTAAAGAATTGAAAGAAATTACAAGCCTCATCAAAGAGTTAGAAAGAATTTTAGAGTTAGATTAATATTTTTAGATAGAATTGAGTGGATCAAAATGTTTTTAGGAATAGAGTTTGCTTATCTTGTCTTTAAGAAAATCCAATGAAGTGGAGGATAAGATGTCTAAGATTTCAAATCATTATAACCCGTCTTTGATGGTAAGGGATTACCACAGGGTTGGTTCGCACGCAAGAAAAGAAGAAAATAAGGAAATTCAAAATCTTTCAGAGAATGATGAAAAAATCAAATTGGCCAAACAAGCTAAGCATGATAACCTAGCCATAGGGGATTTAGAAAGCCGCCTCAAAAGCTTAAAAGGCATGGATAAAGACGCTAAGGAATTGGTGGGGATTTCTAAAGCTTACGCTCATAACAATGAAAAAGATCGAAGCGATTTTGAGCATTTTAAAAGCCGTTTGGACAAAGCGATTGATTCTTTCAATCAAAAATCAGGCAACGATAGTTTGAAACTCCCTGGCAATATTGACATTGACGACACGAAGGCTTTGGAAAAATTTTCAAAATCATTAGAAAGTGAGAAAGAAAACATTCAAAACTCTTTGCACCAGTGGAAAAAACAGCTCGCTGAAACGAATCATTTGAACAAGGAATATAACACCTTAGATAAAACGAGACTGAACGCTCAAAAATTCCAAGATGTCCATGACACAAGCAAGATCACCCCATCTCGCTTGCAAGACTTGCTCGCTTGAAAGAGTTTGCTTATAGCGAGCCTTGTTTAGACGAAGAAGATAAAAAGGCTGTTTTAGAGGTTTTAAATTCTAAACAGCTCACGCAAGGCAAACGCTCTCTGTTATTTGAAGAAGCTTTGTGCGAGTTTTTGGGCGTTAAGCATGCGTTAGTGTTTAACAGTGCGACTTCAGCCCTTTTAACGCTCTATAGGAATTTTAGCGATTTTAACGCTCATTGTAATGAAATAATCACCACCCCTATAAGCTTTGTAGCGACGGCTAACATGCTTTTAGAAAGCGGTTATAGACCCGTGTTTGCTGGAGTCAAAAACGATGGCAATATAGATGAATTGGCCCTAGAAAAGCTCATTACTAAAAAAACCAAAGCCATAGTGAGCGTGGATTATGCCGGTAAAAGCGTAGAAATAGGAAGCATTCAAGAGCTTTGCAAAAAACATTCTTTGAGTTTTCTTTCTGACAGCTCGCATGCTCTAGGGAGCGAATATCAAAACAAAAAAGTAGGGAGCTTTGCGTTAGCGAGCGTGTTTAGTTTCCATGCCATTAAGCCTATCACTACGGCTGAGGGGGGAGCGGTCGTTACTAACGATAGCGAATTGCATGAAAAAATGAAATTGTTTCGCTCTCATGGCATGCTCAAAAAAGATTTTTTTGAAGGCGAAGTCAAAAGCGTAGGGCATAACTTCCGTTTGAATGAAATCCAGAGCGCTTTGGGTTTGAGCCAGCTTAAAAAAGCCTCTCTTTTGATGCAAAAAAGAGAAGAAATCGCTCTAGTTTATGATAGGATTTTTAAAGATAACCCTTATTTCACCCCCTTGCACCTTTCTTTAAAACATCAAAGCTCCAACCACCTTTATCCTATTTTAATCCACCAAAAATTTTTTACCAACAAAAGAGCCATTTTAGAAAATTTGCACAAGCTTGGTATTTTAGCCCAAGTGCATTACAAGCCCATTTATCAATACCAGTTATACCAACAGCTCTTTAACACAGCCCCATTAAAAAGTGCGGAGGATTTTTATAACGCTGAAATTTCCTTGCCTTGTCATGCGAATTTAAATTTAGAGAACGCCAAAGCGATCGCTCATGGCGTTTTAAAAACTTTTGAGGGTTTTAATAGAATAAGTTCCATTTAGGGCTTCAAGTCTTAATCATTAAGAATGGTGCGGAAGAAAGGAATCGAACCTTCATGCCTTGCGGCGCTAGATCCTAAGTCTAGTGCGTCTACCAATTTCGCCACTTCCGCGCACCGCACGCCATCGCATGCACATAAGAGTAGAAAATACAGAGGCAGTATTTTAGCTGTTTAATCCTTTAAAAATACTGAAAAATTGAAGTTTTTTATAAATTTGGAGTTTTTTCTGGCTTTAGGGAGTTTTAAATTCTTTTAAGGTATTCTAACGAGACTATATCATTGAGATAGTTTTAAGGAAATTAAGGAACACAATGGAAGTTTCACGCAAAAAAATTTACAACCCCGATTCTACAGAAAGTGTGAATGAAAGAAAGATTTTTGGGGGTAATCCTACAAGCATGTTTGATTTGAATAAAATCAAGTATCAATGGGCGGATCATTTGTGGAAAACAATGCTCGCTAACACCTGGTTTGCTGAAGAAGTGAGCATGAACGATGACAAAAGAGATTATTTGAAATTAAGCGCAGAAGAAAAGATCGGCTATGACAGAGCTTTAGCGCAACTCATTTTTATGGATAGCTTGCAAACCAATAATTTAATTGATAATATCAATCCCTTTATCACCAGCCCCGAAATCAATTTGTGCTTGGTGCGCCAAGCTTATGAAGAAGCCTTACACAGCCATGCGTATGCGGTGATGGTAGAAAGCATTAGCGCGAATACTGAAGAAATTTATGACATGTGGCGTAACGATATGCAATTAAAAAGCAAGAATGACTATATCGCGCAAGTGTATATGGAATTAGCCAAAAACCCCACAGAAGAAAACATTCTCAAAGCGCTTTTTGCTAACCAGATTTTAGAGGGGATTTATTTTTATAGCGGGTTTAGCTATTTTTACACTTTAGCTAGGAGCGGTAAAATGCTCGGATCGGCGCAAATGATTCGTTTTATCCAAAGAGATGAGGTAACGCATTTGATTTTATTCCAAAACATGATCAACGCTTTAAGGAATGAAAGAGCGGATTTATTCACGCCGCAATTGATTGATGAAGTCATAGAAATGTTTAAAAAAGCGGTAGAAATTGAAGCCTCATGGGGGGATTATATCACGCAAGGCAAGATTTTAGGGCTCACTTCAAGCTTGATTGAGCAATACATCCAGTTTTTAGCGGATAGCCGTTTGAGTAAAGTGGGTATCGCTAAAATTTATGGCGTCCAACACCCCATTAAATGGGTAGAGAGCTTTTCAAGTTTCAATGAGCAACGCTCCAATTTCTTTGAAGCTAGGGTGAGCAATTACGCTAAAGGGAGCGTGAGTTTTGATGATTTTTAAGGGGTTTGTTTGAATAGTATCAAAAACCATTTGATGTGCGAAGAAATCAATAAGCGTTTTCATTTGCACCCCAAAGTGAGAGAGGCCATGGAAAACATTGAAAGAGAGGTTTTTGTGCCAGCCCCTTTCAAGCATTTTGCCTACACTTTGAACGCCCTTTCCATGCAAGCGCAACAATACATTTCTTCGCCCCTAACCGTGGCCAAAATGACGCAATATTTAGAAATTGATCATGTGGATAGCGTGCTAGAAATTGGCTGCGGAAGCGGCTATCAAGCGGCGGTGCTTTCTCAAATCTTTAGGCGCGTTTTTAGCGTTGAAAGGATTGAAAGCCTGTATATAGAAGCGCGTTTGCGCCTTAAAAATTTGGGTTTAGAAAATGTTCATGTCAAATTTGCTGATGGGAACAAGGGCTGGGAGCAATACGCCCCCTATGATAGGATTTTATTCTCTGCTTGCGCTAAAAATATCCCGCAAGCGCTCATTGATCAGCTTGAAGAAGGCGGGATTTTAGTTGCACCCATTCAAGAAAATAACGAGCAAGTGATCAAACGCTTTGTGAAACAAAATAACGCCTTGCGCGTCCAAAAAGTGCTAGAAAAATGCTCGTTTGTGCCTGTTGTAGATGGGGTGCAATAAAGAGTGGAAAAAGATTAAAAAAATGGTTAAGCACTATCTTTTCATGGCGGTTTCGCAAGTCTTTTTTTCTTTCTTTTTAGTGCTGTTTTTCATCTCTTCTATCGTGCTTTTAATCAGTATTGCAAGCGTAACGCTCGTGATTAAAGTGAGCTTTTTGGATTTAGTGCAACTCTTTTTGTATTCTTTGCCAGGAACGATTTTTTTTATTTTGCCGATCACTTTTTTTGCGGCTTGCGCTTTGGGGCTTTCAAGGCTTAGCTATGATCATGAATTATTAGTCTTTTTTTCTTTAGGGGTTTCGCCTAAAAAAATGGCTAAAGCGTTTGTGCCATTGAGTATTTTGGTGAGCGCGATTTTATTGGTGTTTTCGCTCATTTTAATCCCCACTTCCAAGAGCGCTTATTACGGGTTTTTGCGCCAAAAAAAGGACAAGATTGATATTAACATCAGAGCGGGTGAATTTGGGCAAAAATTAGGCGATTGGCTCGTGTATGTGGATAAGGCTGAAAACAATTCTTATGATAATTTAGTGCTTTTTTCCAACAAAAGCCTCTCTCAAGAAAGCTTTATTTTGGCTCAAAAAGGCAACATTAACAATAAAAACGGCGTGTTTGAATTGAACTTATACAGCGGTCATGCGTATTTCACTCAAGGCGATAAAATGCGCAAAATTGATTTTGAAGAATTGCATTTGCGCAACAAGCTCAAGTCTTTCAATTCTAATGATGCGGCTTATTTGCAAGGCACGGATTATTTAGGCTATTGGAAAAAAGCCTTTGGCAAAAACGCTAATAAAAATCAAAAACGCCGTTTTTCTCAAGCGATTTTGGTTTCCTTATTCCCTTTAGCGAGCGTGTTTTTAATCCCCTTATTTGGCATCGCTAACCCACGATTCAAAACGAATTGGAGTTATTTCTATGTCCTTGGGGCGGTTGGGATTTATTTTTTAATGGTGCATGTGATTTCTACGGATTTGTTTTTGATGACCTTTTTCTTCCCTTTTATTTGGGCGTTTGTCTCTTATTTATTGTTTAGAAAATTCATTTTAAAGCGTTATTGAATGCGTTGTTTTAAGGCTACTATCGCTTATGATGGGGCGTATTTTTCAGGCTATGCCAAACAGCCTAACAAACTCGGCGTGCAAGATAAAATTGAAAGCGCTCTCAATTTGCTAGGGATTAAAAGTGCAGTGGTTGCAGCTGGGCGCACGGATAAAGGCGTGCATGCCAACAATCAAGTGCTGTCTTTTTGCGCTCCAAAACATTGGAATGCTGATAGGTTATTCTCTTATCTAGCCCCTAAACTCGCCCCGCATATTGTCTTAAAAAAATTAGAAGAAAAAAATTTCCATGCTCGTTTTGACGCTCAAAAAAGAGCGTATCGCTACCTTTTAACGAAGAATTTAAAAACGCCCTTTTTAGCGCCTTATATCGCTTGTGGGGATTTTGGATCATTAGATTTGTTAAATACCGCTTTAAAGCAATTCATAGGCAAGCATGATTTTTCCATGTTTAAAAAAGAAGGCGGGGCGCTAACCAACCCTAAACGCATCATTTTTAACGCTTTTGCTTATCAAACTTCTATCATGGGGCATGAGTGCGTGGTGTTTAAAATCATCGGCGATGCGTTTTTACGATCTAGCGTGCGCTTGATCATTCAAACATGCGTTCAATATTCACTAGAAAAAATCACGCTCGCTGCAATTACAGCACAAATCCATAACATTCAAGCCGCCATAAGAACGCCCATAATGGCTAATGGCTTGTATTTGCACAGGGTGTATTATTGAAATTTTAAAAGGTGTTCTTCCCACGCTAGGGCGCTTTTGATGATGGTGTCTAGGTTGTTATAAAGGGGTTTGAAAGGGGTGTTTTGCAAGATTTTAGCGTTATTGGCAATAAGGCTTGCTGGATCGCCTTGTCGTTTGTCTAAAATTTCCACTAAAAAATCGTTGTTTGAGATCTCTTTAACCTTATTAATCACTTCTTTCACGCTATGGCCTTGATTGTAGCCGACATTATAAATTTCGCTCTTATTTTTTTCTAAAAGAGTGTGATAGCTCGCTAAATGCGCGTTAGCCAAATCATCTACATGGATATAATCCCTAATGCATGTGCCATCTCTTGTAGGGTAATCGGTGCCAAAAATCCCCATTTTTTTCCTTTTCCCCACCGCGCATTCGCATGCGATTTTGATCAAATGCGTGGCGTTGAGCGTGCGCTGACCCAAAGTGTAGCGCGTGGAATAATCATTGTGCATGCATGCCCCAGCCACATTGAAATAGCGCAAGATAACGCAGTTAAAATCCGCCACTTTAGAAGCGTCTAATAAAATCCTTTCACTCATCATTTTAGACGCTCCATAAGGATTAATAGGGTTTAGGGGGCTTTCTTCATTCAGGCTTGAATGAGACTCGCCATAAACCACGGCCGTGGAAGAAAAAATAAAACGCTTGATTGCATGTTTTAAGCAAAGTTTGACAAGCTCTAAAGTGTTGAGCGTGTTGTTGGTGTAGTATTCTAAAGGCAAACGCGTGGATTCTTCTACTGAGATTTTAGCCCCAAAGTGCAAAATGGCTTCAATGGGGTCTTTTAGCTGTTGCTTATTCAAAAAGGCGTCTAATTTGTGCGTTTCATTCAAATTCGCTTGAATAAACACAACCCTATTAGGGTAGTAACGCTCTAACGCTTTGATATGCTCTAAAAAACCGGTGCTTAAGTCATCTACAATAATGATATTTTCTTTGGTTTTTTCTAAAAACGCCCTTGCGGTATGCGAGCCTATATAACCGCACGCTCCTGTGAGTAATAATGCCATAAAAACCCCTTTTGAAATGAAAAAATAACGAGTATTATAACATCTTAATCCCATTTATCATTTAAGGATTTTTTAAGGAAGTTTAATCTATAATCTTATCTTTAGTTTTGATTATTAAGGGCTTATAGCTCAGGTGGTTAGAGCGCACCCCTGATAAGGGTGAGGTCGGAGGTTCAACTCCTCCTAAGCCCACCATTCTTTCACAATCTTTGGGGAATTAGCTCAGCTGGGAGAGCGCCTGCTTTGCACGCAGGAGGTCAGCGGTTCGATCCCGCTATTCTCCACCATTGTTTTTCTCCTTGAATTTTTTTCTTTTTATCCATCATGTTTGGTTGAGAAATCCTAAACGATTGGATCGTCCTTGTTTAACGCCGCAAGTCTTTTAATTTAAAGCTCCTTGATGGAAGATTGAGTTGGATTGAGATTTTTTATTTGCTTTGTTCTTTATATTGCGCAAAATCTCTTTTGCTTTATAACTTTTCGCTTTCTATCTTTGGCGGCTTTATCGGCTTATATTTGTTCTAGGGGGCTTAAAATTTTAGGGTTTTGGGTTTTTCAATGATTGTAAGCGTGTTGTTACTAAATTGTGGGTTTTGAGCACTTCATTCTTTCTTTATTGGCTCAATTCAAGCCTTTCGTTAGAGCGTGGAAAAAATGTTAGAAACCCTTACAAAACAAGCTAATATATTCTATTCAATTTGCTCCAAGGACAAACAAACATGAAAAAACTTCTTTATACCCTACTCGCGCTTCTTTTAATCGGCCTTTTAACAACCTATCTTATCCTTTTTACAGAATGGGGGAATAAGATCATCGCTTCGTATATAGAGAAAAAAATCAACCCGAACGAGCGTTACTTGAGCGTTAAAACCTTTAAATTGAGATTCAACTCTTTAGATTTTAAAGCTCAAGCCAACGATGATTCCACGCTCATTCTTAAGGGGGATTTCTCGCTTTTAAAGCAAAGCGTAAATTTGAATTACCATATAGATATTAAAAATTTACGCTCTTTTAAGGATTTGATACCCTACCCTTTAAGGGGGGCTATTATTACTTCTGGGAACATTAAAGGGCATAGAAAAGCTCTCGTGATTCAAGGCGTCTCTAATGTCGCTCAATCCCACACTGCCTACAACGCCCTTTTAGATGATTTCAAGCTTTCTCATTTAAATTTGAATGCAAAAGATGCCAATTTAGAAGATTTGCTTTATTTAATCAACCGCCCCGCTTATGCGAACGCAAAAGTGTCCTTACAAGCGGATTTTAACTCTCTAAAGCCCTTAGAGGGGCATTTGATCCTAACAGCCCATAACGCTTTAATCAATAACGCCCTAATCAATCAAATGTTTCATTTAAACCTTAAAGACACGCTTATCTTCAACCTCTCGCACTCAAGCGATTTTAAAGAAAACAAAGCCATCAGCGATACCACCCTAACCAGCCCTTTAGTTAATTTTACAGCCCTAAAAAGCGAATATCTTTTCTCTGTTTTAAAACTCAACGCCCCCTACACTTTAGAAATACCCAATCTAGCCAAACTCCAAAATATGATTAACCACCCCCTAAAAGGGAGCTTGACTTTAAAAGGCACTATAGAGCAAAGCCCCAAACTTTTAAAAGTCAGCGGCCATTCAAATTTACTGGACGGCGCGCTGGATTTCACGCTTTTAAATAAAGATTTGAAAGCCCGTTTTTCCAATATTTCCACTTTAAAAGTCCTAGACTTATTCCATTACCCTAAATTTTTCCAATCCGTTGCAGACGCTAACTTGGATTATGACCTTAGCGCCAAGCAAGGCGTATTGAAAGCCCACCTAAAAAACGCAAGATTCCTCAAAAATGCATTCAGCGATTTCCTCTACTCCATTTCTAAATTTGATATTACGAAAGAAATCTATAACGATGCCAATCTAGTAAGCCAAATCAACCAGCAACGCCTGCTCTCTGATTTGAGTTTAAAAAGCCCCAAAACCCAATTGAAAATCCATAACGGCTTGTTGGATTTAAACACCAAACAAATGGACATGCTCATGGATGCGGAAATCTTAAAATTCATCTTTAAAATGAAACTTCAAGGCAACATGCACCAGCCAAAATTTTCCCTCATTTTAAACGAAAAAGCCATTCAGCAAAACCTGCAACAAGGCTTGAAAGAAATCTTAAAAAATGACACCCTTAAAAAAGGTTTAGATCATTTATTTAAAGATGATAAGCTCAAAGAAAAGCTTGAAAAAGGGCTTAAGGGGCTTTTTTAAAATTTTAAAGGACAGAAATGGCGCACATTTTAGTTAGCGGGGCGACTTCAGGGTTTGGGTTAGAAATCGCTAAAGCGTTTTTACAAAAAAGCCATGTGGTTTTTGGCACAGGGAGGCGAAAAGAGAATTTGCAAGAATTACAACTCGCTTACCCCAAGCGTTTCATTCCCTTGTGTTTTGATCTTCAAAACAAGCTTGAAACTAAGCGAGCGCTAGAGGCTATTTTCTCCATGACGGATCGCATTGACGCTTTAATCAATAACGCCGGCTTAGCGCTAGGCTTAAACAAGGCTTATGAATGCGAGTTAGACGATTGGGAAATCATGATAGACACGAATATCAAGGGGTTGTTGCATCTCACTCGTTTGATCTTGCCCTCTATGATAGAGCATGACCAAGGGACTATCATCAATCTTGGCTCTATCGCTGGCACTTACCCCTATCCTGGCGGGAATGTCTATGGAGCGAGCAAGGCGTTTGTGAAGCAATTTTCTTTAAATTTGCGAGCGGATTTGGCTGGCACTAACATCAGAGTGAGTAATGTTGAACCCGGTTTGTGCGGCGAAACCGAATTCAGCATGGTGCGTTTTAAAGGCGATAAAATCAAAGCCCAATCCGTCTATGAAAACACCCTTTACCTCAAACCACAAGATATTGCTAACATCGTGCTATGGATTTATGAACAACCCTTGCATGTCAATATCAACCGCATAGAAATCATGCCCACAAGCCAAACTTTCGCTCCCCTACCCACCCATAAAAACCCTTAAGGGGTTTTAAATAAAGGCTTTGTTTTAGTTAAATACTTAAGGTTTTTTAAACTTTAACGACTCTTTAAGTTTTAAAAAAAAGAATTTCGGTTGCTTTATTTTAAGCTCATTATCTTAAGGGGATAGGAAGTATTTTGAAATTATTCTCCCCTACTCCTCTAAAACCTCCTTTTAAATCCCCTAACCCCCAAAAGTTCGCTTTTTAAAGCCGTTTGATCAAGCCTTATTCAAACTAAACTTTGATCTTAAGCTGCTTGAGGATATCGCACGCCCCTTTAGCACCCAATTTACAGCCTTTTTTAAAGTTTTCTATGGCTTGTCTTTCATTCCTTGTTACGCCTTCGCCATTGTATTGCATAGCCCCTAAATTGAAACACCCTCCGCCATTTTCCAACTCGCATGCCTTAGAATAACGAGCGAGAGCCTCTTTAAAATTCTTTACCACGCCATCGCCATGATGATACATATTCCCTGCGTTAAAGCACCCTGGGCTGTCTTTTAAGTCGCAAGCTTTGTCATACGAAGCGAGCGCCTTTTTCAAGTCTTTAGGCGTGCCTCTGCCTGCATCATACAAGCTCCCTAATATCGTGCAACCATCGCCATCGTTTAAATCGCACGCTTTAGCGAAATATTCCACCGCTTTTTTAAAATCCCTAGTTACCACTTTACCATCATGATAAATCCCCCCTAAGCTCGCGCACCCTTCAGCGTATTTCAAATCGCACGCTTTAGAGTAGTATTGTAGGGCTTTATTGGTGTTCTGAGACACGCCTTGCCCGCTGTAATATAAATTCCCTAGCAAATGACACCCATTGCTGTAATTTAAATCGCAAGCCTTAGCGTAAAAGGAGGCGGCTTTTTTCAAATTCTTTTCCACCCCATGCCCTTGATAATAAAGCACCCCCAAATTAAAGCACCCGCTATTTTCTTTCAAATCGCAAGCTTTTTCAAAATATTTCTTAGCCTGAGTGAAATCTTGCTCTTTGTAGCTCTTTGCACCCAAACCTACAAGCTCTTTAGGATCTTGCTCTGCCATTAGCCCCCCTAAACACAACGCACCCAAGCACAAAACCCTAAAAAAGGACTTTTTGACATTTTCTAACATGATGTATCTCCTTATTAAAAATTTTATTATAGTGTTATTAAGCAAATACAAAATGCCATGATCTCTTTGTTATCTTAAGCTAACGCCCGCTTGCAAATTTCTGTGATCTTATCCCACTCTTTGTTTTGAATCAAATCTTTAGGGGTAAGCCAGCTCCCCCCCACGCACAAAACATTTTCTAAATTCAAATAAGAACGCATGTTATCTGCACTAATCCCCCCAGTGGGGCAAAATTTCACCTCTTTAAAAGGGCCGTTAAAAGCGTTTAAAAGCTTAACGCCCCCGCAATACTCTGCCGGGAAAAATTTCAAAGCGTTATAGCCCAATTCTAAGGCTTGCATGACTTCACTACTGCTAGAAACCCCAGGTATTAGGGGCATGCCTTTTTTCTTTGCGTGTTCTAAAAGGCTAGGCGTAAGGCCCGGGCTAATCAAAAACTCTGCCCCTCTATTTTGCGCTTGCTCTAATTGAGTAAGATTTAAAATCGTGCCAGCACCCACGTGCATTTCTGGCACATTCTTAGCGATAAGCTCTATGGCCTCTAAAGCGCAACTGGATCGCAAAGTAACTTCTATGATTGGAATACCCCCCTCTATCAGGCTTTGCGCTAAAGGCACAGCGTCGTTTAAATCCTCAATCACCACCACAGGGACAATGGGGCTGATTTGTAAAACCTCTATTATTTTATCTTGCATTTTATCTCCTTTATACCTTTATACCAAAACTCATGCCGCCCTCTTCAGCCGTATTAACATTCAATCTCAAGCTTGTAAATAATTCCCTACCAAGCCCAAAAGTAGGCTTTTCTAAATTTTCTAAGGTTTCTAAAAACAAGGGGTTGATGCCCCTATTTTCAAAATCCTTTTCAAGCACATTCAGGGCGTTATTAGGAGCGTCTAATTCTATCCAATCGCCATCTTTAATCTTAATGATCGCCCCATTCAACGCTCCCTCAGGGCTTAAATGGATCGCGCTAGGCACTTTCCCACTCGCCCCGCTCATGCGCCCATCTGTAACGAGTGCGACCTTATAGCCCATATCCTGCAAAGCCCCTAAATTCGTGGTGAGTTTGTGCAATTCTGGCATGCCGTTAGATTTAGGCCCTTGGAAAGGCAAGACCGCCACAAAGTCCCTTTCTAATTCTTTATTTTTAAAGCGTTCTAAAAATTCGCTTTGGGTTTTAAAAACAATCGCTCTAGCCTTAACTTTCCTGTGCTCATCTTTAATGGCTGAGATTTTAATCACGGCCCGCCCTAAATTACCCTTTAAGATTTTAAGCCCCCCATTAGCGGCGAAAGGCTCGCTAACAGGGCGTAAAATATCCGTATTCAGGCTATGATTAACAGCGTCTTTATACACCAAGTGGTCGTTTTCTAAAAAGGGGGTTTTGGTGTAATTTTGCATGCCTTTTTGCGTTTCTGTATCCATGATGGTATGAGTGTCTTCAAATAAAAGCCCCTCTTTTAACAATTCCTTGATCACAAACGCTAATCCCCCACAGGCTTCAAAAGCGTTCACATCCGCTGATCCGTTAGGATAGACTTTAGCTAAAAGGGGTATGAGGTTAGAAACTGCGTCAAAATCGTCCCAATTGAGAATCACCCCGCAAGATCTAGCGATAGCGATCAAATGCAAAGTGTGGTTAGTAGAACCTCCTGTTGCCATCAAACCTATAAGAGCGTTAAGAATGCTTTTTTCATCAATGAGTTTGGCTAAAGGCAGGACTTTCCCGCTCGCTAATCTTTTCGCGCTCTCTTCTACTAAAACCTTTCGTAAGGGGTTGTTAGGGTTGATAAAACTAGAATTAGCCACATGCAACCCCATAAACTCCATCATCATTTGATTGGAATTAGCCGTGCCATAAAAAGTGCAAGTGCCCACATCATGATAGCTTTGCATTTCCACTTTTAAAAGCTCTTCTCTGTTGATTTTTCCTAGTGCAAAATCTTGGCGCGCTTTGGCTTTTTTATAATTTTCTATTCCGCTCACCATAGGCCCACTTGGCACAAACACGCTCGCTAAATTCCCAAAACTTAACGCTCCTATAAGCAAGCCTGGCACGATTTTATCGCACACGCCTAAAAAAAACGCCCCGTCAAAAACATTATGGCTTAACCCCACGGCGGTGCTTAAGGCAATCACATCTCTACTGAATAAGCTCAATTCCATGCCATCATAACCCTGCGTGATACCATCACACATCGCTGGCACGCCACTAGCGACGCTCGCATAAGCGTTATGCTCTTGCAACTCTTTTTTAATCAAATCAGGGTAATTTTTAAAAGGTTGGTGGGCTGAAAGCATGTCATTATAAGCCGTGATAATCGCAAAATGCTTTCTTTTATGCGAACCTAAAGGCATCTTTAAATGCTCTGGCATGCTCGCAGTAACATGCGCAATATTCGCGCAACCCAAACTCTCAATCTTGGGCTGGTTTTTAGGGTTAAAGATATTTTCTAAATAAAACTCTCTGGTTTTTTTGCTACGCTCTGTAATTTTTTCTTTGATTTGTTCTAAAGAATGCTTAGGCATGAACACCCCTTCAATTAAGATTTAATATATAATAATAACTTAAAAACACTCTAAAAGGGTTATTGATGTTGGATTTTGATTTGGTTCTTTTTGGTGCGACTGGGGATTTAGCCATGCGAAAGCTCTTCGTTTCGCTCTATGAAATTTATACCCATTATGGTTTTAAAAAAGATTCTAGAATTATCGCATCGGGGCGTAAGGAACTATCCAATGAAGAATTTTTAGCGCTCCTTTGTGAAAAAACGCAGTTGCATTCAAGAGAAAAGGGTGAGGAATTTTTAGCCCATATCAGTTATTTGCGCGTCCGTTTGGATAACCCTAAAGACTTTGAAGAATTGAGTAAAATCGCTACAAAAAATAAGCCCTTGATCTTCTACTTTTCTATCTCGCCTAGTTTTTTTGCAACGACCGCTCAAAATTTGGCCCAAAACGCACTCAATCACGCCAACACTCGCTTGATTTTAGAAAAGCCTTTAGGGCATGATTTAAAGACTTGTCAAGAGATTTTCCAAAGCATTAGCGCTTTTTTTAAAGAAGAACAAATCTTTAGAATCGATCATTATTTAGGGAAAAAGGGCGTTCAAAATATCCTTGAATTGCGCTTGAATAACCCTATCTTAAACATTTTATGGGATCAAATCAGCGCGGTTGAAATCTGCGTGTATGAGACTTTGGGGGTGGAAGAAAGGGGCGAATTTTACGATAAAATCGGGGCTTTAAGGGATATGGTTCAAAACCACCTCTTGCAAGTTTTATCCCTTATCGCTACAGATTTACCCAACGATTTAAAGGATTTGAGAAAAGAAAAAATCAAAGTTTTAAAAACCTTACAACCCCCTAAAGACTTTAAAAAACAGGTTATTCGGGCCCAGTATCAAGGCTATAGAGATGAAAATAAGGTTAATAAAGAGAGCCAGACAGAAACTTTTGTCGCTATTAAAGCCTTTTTGGATACGCCTAAATTTAAAGGCGTGCCTTTCTACCTTAAGCACGCTAAAAAAATGCCCCGCAACCAAGCGAGCGTGAAAATCCATTTTAATGCCACTAATACGCTAGAATTTTTCCTCTCTCAAGATAAAATCACCCTCACCCTAAAAGACAATCAAAACCCCCTTATTTTAGAAACCCATAACAAACAAGAATTTTTACAGCCCTACGCTAAATTGCTCTATGATGCGATACAAAATAACCACAATAATTTCGCCCACCAATTGGAATTAGAAGCGTCATGGGTGTTTATTGACACGCTCATAGAAGGTTTTATGAATAACGCCACGCCCTTACATTCCTATGAAAGCCATAATCTCAACGAATCAGAATTTTTAAAACCACTCTATCAGTAAAAGGGATTTTCATGGGTTATCAATTGTTTGAATTTGAAAGTTTAGAAGATTGCCACAAGGCTTTAATAGAGCGTTTTAAAGAATTTTTTAACAACGCCTTAAAAAAGCATCATCAAGTTTCTATCGCTTTTTCTGGGGGCCGTTCGCCCATTGGTTTGTTGCAAAAATTGAGCGTCTTGAATCTCAAATGGCATGAGTGTTTAATCAGTTTGGTAGATGAACGCATTATAGACACAAGCCACAAGGATAGCAACACTAAATTATTGCATGATTACTTGTTGCAAAATAACGCCTTAAAAGCTTCTTTCACCCCGCTTTTGCCCAAAAAGATTTCTAGCGATACAAACGCGCTTTTTCATTTTGCTAACCAGCATTTCAAACAGCCCCATTTAGCCATTTTGGGCATGGGGACTGACGGGCATACGGCTAGCCTTTTTCCCGAAACGAGCGCTTTTTTAAACGAAGAAAAAGAAAATATCGTTTTGACTAAGCCAATTAACGCTCCTTATGAGCGCTTGAGCATGTCTGTTAACGCCTTAGAAAATTGCGAAAAACTTTTCTTAAGCATTAGCGGGGTAGAAAAAAGGGAGGTTTTAGAAAAAGCTTTAAAAGAAAACGCCCCCTATTCTCTGCCGATCGCTCGGATTTTACATTCTAAAAAAGTTACCACGGAGGTGTTTTATGCCAAAAACTGAAACTTACCCAAGACTATTAGCCGATATTGGCGGCACGAACGCGCGCTTTGGTTTGGAAGTCGCCCCACGACAGATTGAATGCATTGAAGTCTTGCGGTGCGAAGATTTTGAGAGCTTGAGCGATGCGGTGCGATTTTACCTTTCTAAATGCAAAGAAAGCCTTAAACTGCACCCTATTTATGGCTCTTTTGCTGTGGCTACGCCTATTATGGGGGATTTTGTCCAAATGACGAACAACCATTGGACTTTTTCTATTGAAACGACACGGCAATGTTTGACTTTAAAAAAATTGCTTGTCATCAATGATTTTGTCGCGCAAGCCTATGCCATTAGCGCGATGCAAGAAAACGATTTGGCTCAAATAGGCGGGATTAAGTGCGAAATCAACGCCCCTAAAGCGATTTTAGGGCCAGGAACCGGGCTTGGGGTAAGCACTCTTATCCAAAATAGCGATGGCTCTTTGAAAGTCTTACCCGGCGAAGGGGGGCATGTGAGCTTTGCCCCTTTTGATGATTTAGAAATTTTAGTGTGGCAATACGCTCGCTCTAAATTCAACCATGTGAGTGCGGAAAGGTTTTTAAGCGGTAGTGGCCTAGTGTTGATTTATGAAGCCCTGTCTAAGCGCAAAGGTTTAGAAAAAGTGGCGAAGTTAAGCAAGGCTGAATTAACCCCGCAAATCATTAGCGAACGCGCTTTGAATGGGGATTACCCTATATGCCGATTGACCTTGGACACTTTTTGCTCCATGCTAGGCACGCTCGCTGCTGATGTGGCTCTCACTTTGGGGGCTAGAGGGGGCGTGTATTTGTGTGGGGGGATTATCCCACGATTCATTGATTATTTTAAAACTTCGCCCTTTAGAACGCGTTTTGAAACGAAAGGGCGCATGGGAGCGTTTCTCGCTTCTATCCCTGTGCATGTCGTGATGAAAAAAACTCCCGGACTTGATGGGGCAGGCATTGCGTTAGAGAATTATTTACTGCATGATAAGATATAGTAGCGTTAAGATAGAGGCGGCTTATATTAAGGGGTGCGTTTAAACGCGCCAAACAACGATACCATATAACCAACAGCTATAAAATTAGTTAAACCTATAGAAACATAAGCAAACCATAAAAACGATACAATAGCGGTATTTTAATCAAACAAGGAGTTTTAATGAGAGTTCCATCTAAAGGTTTTGCTATTTTTTCTAAAGACGGGCATTTCAAGCCCCATGATTTTAGCCGCCATGCTGTAGGCCCTAAAGATGTGTTGATTGACATTCTTTATGCGGGGATTTGTCATAGCGATATTCATAGCGCTTATAGCGAATGGAAAGAAGGCATTTATCCTATGGTTCCTGGGCATGAAATTGCTGGGGTCATCAAAGAAGTGGGTAAGGAAGTTAAGAAATTTAAGGTTGGCGATGTGGTGGGCGTGGGCTGTTTTGTCAATTCATGTAAGTCGTGTAAGCCCTGTAAAGAACACCAAGAGCAATTTTGCACCAAAGTGGTATTTACTTACGATTGTTTGGATTCTTTCCATGACAACGAACCCCACATGGGCGGATACTCTAATAACATTGTCGTGGATGAAAACTATGTGATTAGCGTGGATAAAAACGCTCCTTTAGAAAAAGTAGCCCCCTTGCTTTGCGCGGGCATCACCACTTATTCGCCCTTAAAATTTTCTAAGGTTACTAAAGGCACAAAAGTGGGCGTCGCTGGGTTTGGTGGGCTAGGAAGCATGGCGGTTAAATACGCTGTGGCTATGGGGGCTGAAGTGAGCGTTTTTGCAAGAAACGAACACAAAAAGCAGGACGCTTTAAGCATGGGGGTCAAACATTTCTACACGGACCCCAAACAATGCAAAGAAGAATTGGATTTTATCATTTCAACCATTCCTACCCATTACGATTTAAAAGACTACCTCAAGCTCTTAACTTATAGTGGCGAATTAGCCCTTGTGGGGCTCCCCCCTGTAGAAGTCGCTCCAGTGCTTAGCGTTTTTGATTTTATCCATTTAGGCAATCGCAAGGTTTATGGCTCATTGATTGGGGGCATTAAAGAAACCCAAGAAATGATGGATTTTTCTATCAAACACAATATTTACCCTGAAATAGATTTGATCTTAGGCAAGGATATTGACACGGCTTATCACAACCTAACCCATGGGAAAGCGAAATTCCGCTATGTGATTGATATGAAAAAATCGTTTGACTAAAGGCTTTTATTTTAGCTCTTTTTTAAGAGCTTGAGTTTGATTAGGGTATTTTTTGCTAATGCATGGAGTTTTAGAATTTTAAGGGTTTTGCTAATAAGGCTCTTGATTGGTATTGAAACACAATATTTGAATAGTCTTCGCTTTGCATTTTTAGGCATTTCATGAATGTGCAAAAAATAATGTTTTAAAAATGTCTTAAGAGCGTCGTGGGCAATCTGCTCTTCTACTTTCCACAAAGGGAAGTAGTAATGGTATGCAACAACGCTATGGTAGTAGTGCCATTTTTCTCCACCTATTTCCCCACCCCCTGTGATCAAATAAGACCAATCGTTCATAAAAGGGGTTTTAGCCAAAGCGTTTAGCCATAAATCCGCCTTTAAACCAAAAGGATATGTCCAAGGTTTTATTTGAAAATAAGGATGAGAGTCATATTGTATAACGATAGGTTCTCTTAGGGCTTGTTTAATGGTGTTGTGATAGATTTCATTGACCACACCCTTTAAATGCTCTTCAGAAAGACTATAGTAGTGTGGGAAAATGCAATACTCTATTTTTAATGGCGCGATCTTTGAACGACAAAATTCTGTCAATTGCGGTTCTTTATCTATTTTTTGCGTGCGTATGATTTCTAATATTTTTTTACAAAATTGATTTTTTCGCTGGTAAGTTAAGTTGCAATAAAAAAAGCCTTCATACGGGTATATTTTGTCATAAACCCCATGAAAATAATTCTCATCATCTTCTTTAATGTTTAAGAAATCATCGCTAAATTCTTTGCAAAAGATAACATCCACATCGCTCCACACCATTTTAGAATATTTGGGGAATAAATCCGCCAAAAAATACTTCACTAACACCATTTTAGAAAAACGCTTGGTGAAATCCTCATCAAAAGGGTTAGGGATAGCGTCTAAAAAAGGCTCAATATTTCTCACTTCTAAAGCAACAAATTCTTTAAAAGGCTCTGCAATTTGGTGGAGTTTCGCTGTATCTTCTTCATTCAAGCCCACCACTAAAGCGTATAGAGTGTAACGCGCTTTTTTATTGGCTTTAGCGATACTTTCTAACAAGGAATAAATGCATGCACCTGCGGGAATAAGGTAATTCTTATCAAATGCAAAAGCGATAGGAATATGAAAATCTTGCTCTTTGAAAGAATGATTTAAAACCGAAGTCATAATAAAATTAAACACCCCTTTTTTGAAGCTATTTTATCCAAAAAAAAAAAACCGCATTTGAAAGGGTTTTGTTTTTTGGTTTTTATGTTGTTTTTAATGGAAATTAATTTAAAAAAGGTGTTAAATCTTTTATCCTAGCCCTTTTTTAAAAGCTTGATTAGGATTTTTTTCACAATCCCATGGAGTCCTAAAATCCTAAGGATCTTACTAACCACCCTTTTAGCTAACGCTTTAGGCATAAAAAACACCCAATAAACAAGCTTTTTGAAAGATCTTTTCACTAAAATGCAGATTAATTCAAAAATTCTTGAATGGATTTTTCTTTCTTTAAACACAACAAACAAATACGACTTGAAAAACAAATACGGCGTTTTAAACAGAATGTCTTTTGAAGACTTTGTTGGAGAAAAATAATGTTGTTGGGCCATTTTTGTGGTGTAAAAGCTCTCATTAATATGTATTTGTTTGGTGTAATCGTTCATAAAAGGGGTTTTAGCCAAAGCGTTCAGCCATAAATCCGCTTTCAAACCAAAAGGGTAATCCCAAGGCTTCACGGCCCCCCACCAAGCGTCATAGTGGATAATGATAGGGTTCTTTCGCGCTTCTAAAATGGTTTTTTTATAATTCTCGTTCAAGTATGCATTAGAAAAATCTTTGATCGTGTAATACCAAGGGAAAACGCAATACTCAATCCCTAAAGCCTTCATGTTAGGCCAACACCATTTCGTAAAATCCAATTCCTCTTTAGCCTTATTCCCTTTTAAAAGCTCATGCATTTTTAAGGTAAAATCTTTCTTGCGTTGGTAATCTAAATTGCAAAACAAAAACCCTTCCATTAAGTGGTTCTTTTCAACTTCCAAAACCCCATGAAAATAATTCTCATCATCTTCTTTAATGTTTAAAAAATCATCGCTAAATTCTTTGCAAAAGATAACATCCACATCGCTCCACACCATTTTAGAATATTTGGGGAATAAATCCGCCAAAAAATACTTCACTAACACCATTTTAGAAAAACGCTTGGTAAAATCCTCATCAAAAGGGTTAGGGATAGCGTCTAAAAAAGGCTCAATATCCCTCACTTCCAGAGTAGCAAATTCTTTAAAAGGCTCTGCAATTTGGTGGAGTTTCGCTGTATCTTCTTCGTTCAAGCCCACCACTAAAGCGTATAGAGTGTAACGCGCTTTTTTACTGGCTTTAGCGATACTTTCTAACAAGGAATAAATGCATGCGCCTGCGGGAATAAGGTAATTCTTATCAAATGCAAAAGCGATAGGAATATGAAAATCTTGCTCTTTGAAAGAATGATTTGAATCTGAAGTCATAGAAAATGAAACACCCCTTTTTTGAAGCTATTTTATCCAAAAAAAAAAAACCGCATTTGAAAGGCTCTAACTCTTATTTTTATGCCATTTAATGAAAATTAATCTAAAATTCACTCTTTGCATTTTATCTTTAAATGCTACAATTTTAAAAGATGATGAAAGGGGCTGTGTTTAATTTGATTTTCTTGAAAAAATCTCTTGGCGCGTTGTTGTTTTCAGGTTGTTTAATAGCGCCTTTAATGAAAGCGGCTAGTTTTGTCTATGACTTGAAGTTCATGAGCTTTAATTACAACTTAGTTGCCCCAAACAACAACCCTTATTGGAATAGCCTAACCAACATGAAAGTCCGTCTCATGCCTCAAATTGGCGTCCAGTTAGACAAAAGACAAGCCTTAATGTTTGGAGCGTGGTTCATTCAAAATTTACACACGCATTATAGCTACTTCCCTTATTCTTGGGGGGTTACGATGTATTACCAATACATAGGAAAAAATTTGAGATTTTTTTTAGGGATTGTGCCACGAAGCTACCAAATAGGGCATTACCCTTTGAGCGCTTTTAAAAAACTTTTTTGGTTTATTGATCCTACTTTTAGGGGAGGAGCGTTCCAATTCAAACCGGCTTATGATCCTAATCGCTGGTGGAATGGGTGGTTTGAGGGCGTTGTTGATTGGTATGGGGGGCGCAATTGGAACAACCAGCCCAAAAAGAAAAATTACGACTTCAGCCAGTTTTTATATTTTGTTTCTTCAGAATTTCAGTTTCTTAAAGGGTATTTAGGTTTAGGGGGACAACTTGTGATCTTTCATAACGCTAGCTCTCACAGCATGGGAGATAATTACCCTTATGGCGGGAATTCCTACTTTAAACCAGGCGATGCAACCCCACAATGGCCTAATGGCTACCCTTATTTCAGTCAAAAAGATAACCCACAAGGGGGAGAAATAGGGAAATACTCTAATCCTACTATTTTGGATAGGGTTTATTACCACGCTTATCTTAAAGCGGATTTTAAAAACCTCATGCCTTATATGGATAACATCTTTATGACTTTTGGCACGCAATCGTCTCAAACCCATTATTGCGTGCGTTACGCTAGCGAGTGTAAAAACGCTCAATTTTATAACAGCTTTGGGGGGGAATTTTACGCCCAAGTGCAATACAAAGGCTTTGGGATTTTTAACAGGTATTATTTTTCCAACAAACCCCAAATGCACTTTTATGCCACTTATGGCCAATCCCTTTATACCGGGTTGCCATGGTATAGAGCCCCTAATTTTGACATGATAGGGCTTTATTATGTTTATAAAAATAAATGGATAAGCGTGCGAGCGGATGCGTTTTTTAACTTTTTAGGTGGGGGCGATGGGTATCATTTGTATGGGAAAGGGGGCAAGTGGATCACTACTTATCAGCAATTCTTAACCCTAACCATAGACACACGAGAGTTAATTGATTTTGTCAAATCTAAAACCTCTAAATAACCATATCTAAAAATTATAGATATAATTGAAATAAGCTACCGGTAAGCGGTGCCATAAAGTAGTCGCGCTCAAGCCATCAATGATTTCAGTTCTTTTGTTAGGAATGAAAGGGAATTTCAACCCGAAAGTGATTTCATTGTGGAAAAAGCCAAAACGAAAACCCACTTTCACAAGCAATTGGAAAAGCGAATTTTCTTTGCCTAAATTTTGAGCGATAATCCCATGCATAGCTCCTCCTGGCATGTAAGTCGCCCCAGCGATGCCTAAGCCAAACTCTAACCCTAAAAACATCTTTGGCGAATTGAAAGCGTCCCACAAACCGCTAAATTCCAAACCATAGGTAGAAATATAGGATTTGTGAGAAGAAAAAGTCTGATCATAAAACAACCCGTAACGAAAACCCACATGCTCTACAGCTTGCGTTTTAGCCACAAATTTCCCCCCTAACACCACACCAAAGCCATTGCCGGTCATGAAATACGATTTATCTACAGACTCGGTGCTAAAAGATGTGTTGATCGCGCTAAGTTGATACCCAACCCCTAAATAAAATGTATTCCTATCCGCAAATTTAGGTTTTTTTGATTTTTCATCAAGCTCTGCCTCCGCGGCTTGAAGCGATGATAATAACGCCATGCCTATCAATATTTTAACCATTGTTTTATCCATAACCCAATTCCTTATGTTATCCTGCCCCACACTTGCCCTAATAGATTAAGATCAAATCACGCCCTAATAATAACAAAGTTTAAAATAAATATTAGTGATTTTTATTAAGAACGCCTATCTTTTTAGAATAAATGGCCATAAAATAGCCATAATTCTTGTAGGTATGCCCCCATTTTCCTATAAAAATTCCTAAAAAGATTATTGTTATAAGACACATTAATAGTTTTTCTTGTATAATATTTAGGCTAAATTCAATTTATTTTATACGATATTAAGGAGACATATTACCATGTTTCAAATTAGATGGCATGCACGAGCTGGTCAAGGCGCCATCACCGGTGCTAAAGGGTTGGCTGATGTGATTTCAAAAACAGGCAAAGAAGTGCAAGCGTTCGCTTCTTATGGTTCAGCTAAAAGGGGGGCTGCTATGATGGCTTATAACCGCGTTGATGATGAGCCTATTTTAAACCATGAACGCTTCATGCAGCCTGATTATGTGCTAGTGATTGACCCTGGTTTGGTTTTCATTGAAAACATCTTCGCTAATGAAAAAGAAGACACGACTTATATCATCACTAGCTATCTCAGTAAAGAAGAATTGTTTGAAAAAAAACCTGAATTAAAAACCCGTAAGGTGTTTTTAGTGGATTGTTTAAAAATCTCTATGGAAACCTTAAAACGCCCCATCCCTAACACGCCCATGTTAGGGGCTTTAATGAAAGTGTCTGGCATGCTTGAAATTGAGGCTTTTAAAGAAGCTTTTAAGAAAGTTTTAGGCAAAAAACTCACGCAAGAAGTCATTGACGCTAACATGCTCGCTATCCAAAGAGCTTATGAAGAAGTTCAATAACATTAAGGATTAAAGATGAAAGATTGGAATGAATTTGAAATGGGAGCGGTGCTCTTCCCTTTTGAAAAAAACGCACAAAGCGAAATGGAAAAACACAACGATGAGCGCCATTACACCGAGCAAAGCTACTTCACCACTTCAGTGGCTCATTGGCGCGTGGCCAAGCCTGTGCATAACAATAATATTTGCATCAATTGCTTTAATTGTTGGGTTTATTGCCCAGACGCTGCTATTCTTTCAAGAGAGGGCAAGTTAAAAGGCGTGGATTATTCCCATTGTAAAGGCTGTGGCGTGTGCGTGGATGTCTGCCCCACCAACCCTAAATCGCTATGGATGTTTGAAGAGCAAATTGAGCCTGCCACCGCTCTCACTCAATGGCCGCAAAAACAAGAAAAGAAAAAATCATAAGGAAAAAATATGGCAAGAAGTATTGAATTGCAAGAGATAGAAGTGTGGGATGGCAATACCGCTAGTTCTAACGCTTTAAGACAGGCTCAAATTGATGTCATTGCAGCCTATCCTATCACCCCATCAACGCCCATTGTGCAAAATTATGGCTCGTTTAAGGATAATGGCTATGTTGATGGCGAATTCGTTTTAGTGGAATCTGAGCATGCCGCCATGAGCGCATGCGTGGGAGCTGCGGCAGCTGGAGGGAGAGTCAGCACTGCAACTAGCTCTCAAGGTTTGGCGCTAATGGTAGAGGTTTTATACCAAGCTTCTGGCATGCGTTTGCCTATCGTTTTGAATTTAGTCAATCGCGCTTTAGCAGCCCCTTTGAATATCCATGGCGATCATTCTGATATGTATTTGAGTAGGGATTCAGGCTGGATCAGTTTATGCACATGCAACCCTCAAGAAGCTTATGATTTCACTTTAATGGCGTTTAAAATCGCAGAGCACCAAAAGGTGCGCGTGCCTACTATTGTCAATCAAGACGGGTTTTTATGCTCACACACCGTGCAAAATGTCCGCCCTTTGAGCGATGCAGTGGCTTATCAATTCGTAGGCGAATACCAAACCAAACATTCCCTTTTGGATTTTGACAAACCGGTAAGCTATGGCGCGCAAGCTGAAGAAGAATGGCATTATGAACATAAAGCCCAACTCCACCATGCGATCATGAGCGCGCCTTCTGTGATTGAAGAAGTGTTTAATGATTTCGCTAAACTGACAGGCAGGCAATACCATTTAACCAAAACTTTCCAGCTAGAAGACGCTGAGATCGCTATTTTTGCGTTAGGGACTACTTATGAATCCGCCATCGTAGCGGCTAAAGAAATGCGTAAAAAAGGCATTAAGGCCGGCGTGGCGACCATCCATTCCTTGCGCCCTTTCCCTTATGAAAGATTGGGGCAGGATTTGAAAAATCTTAAAGCTTTAGCGATTTTAGATAAAAGCTCTCCAGCCGGCGCTATGGGGGCGATGTTTAATGAAGTTACAAGCGCGGTGTATCAAACCCAAGGGACTAAACACCCCGTAGTGTCTAACTATATCTATGGTTTAGGCGAAAGGGATATGACGATCGCACATTTATGCGAGATTTTTGAAGAAATCAATGAAGACGCTCTTAAAGGCACGCTCACGCACCCTACCCAACAATTCGTAGGCTTGCGTGGCCCTAAAATGAGCTTTTTTTAAAAAGGAAATATCATGGTAAAAGAAGTCAAAACACTCAAAGGTTTTAGCCAAAGCGCTGAAAAATTCCAAGGCTCGCACTTGCTTTGCCCAGGTTGTGGGCATGGCATTATCGTGCGCGAAGTTCTAAACGCCGTAGATGGGCCTATTGTTTTAGGTAACTCTACCGGTTGTTTAGAGGTATGCTCGGCTGTGTATCCGCACACTTCATGGGATGTGCCTTGGATCCATATTGGTTTTGAAAATGGCTCTACAGCGATTTCAGGGGTGGAAGCGATGTATAAAGCGCTAGTGAATAAGGGCCGCTATCAAGGTCAAAAACCAAAATTTGTGGCGTTTGGAGGCGATGGGGCTAGTTATGATATTGGTCTTCAATTCATCAGCGGTTGCATGGAAAGAGGACATGACATGACTTACATTTGCTTAGATAATGAAAACTACGCCAATACCGGCGGTCAAAGAAGCGGCTCTACGCCATTAGGGGCTAGCACTTCTACCACGCCAGCAGGATCGGTGAGCTTTGGTAAAAAAGAAAAGAAAAAAGACATCGTCAATATCATGGCAAGCCATGGAGTCCCTTATGTGGCGCAACTCTCGCCTAACAAATGGAAAGACATGAACAAAAAGATTAAAACCGCGCTAGACACTGAAGGGCCTTGCTTCATCAACGCTCTTAGCCCATGCACGACTGAATGGAAATTTGAATCCAATAAAACCATTGAATTAGCGGATATGGCTGTGGATAGCTTGATGTTCCCCTTATTTGAAATTTTTAATGGCAGGGAATTGAAAATCACTTACCGCCCAAGAAATATCATTCCTGTAAGGGATTATTTAGGGGCGCAAAAACGTTTCAAACACCTTTTCAAAAAGGAAAACGAACACATCATTGAAGAATTGCAAAAAGATGTGAATGATCGTTGGGAATACTTGCAACGCAGAGAAGAAGCTAAAGTATAACCCTTCCATTAAATCAAGGGGCTTTTTGGCGTCTTGTGCGATTTTTCCCCTTGATTCTTTAAACCCCTTTAAAGTAACATAAATCCCATTTTGATTTTAAGGATTGTCGGTGTTAGAACGCTATGCGAATGAAGAAATGAAAGCCCTATGGAATGAGCAAACCAAATTTGAAACCTATCTAGAAGTGGAAAAAGCTGTCGTTAAGGCGTGGAACAAGCTTGGGCAAATCCAAGATAGCGATTGTGAAAAAATCTGCACAAAAGCGGCATTCAATCTTGAGCGCATCAAAGAAATTGAAAAAACCAATAAGCATGATTTAATCGCTTTCACTACTTGCGTGGCTGAAAGCTTGGGCGAAGAATCCCGCTTTTTTCATTATGGGATCACTTCTAGCGATTGCATTGATACGGCTATGGCGTTATTGATGACCAAAAGCTTAAAGCTCATTCAAAAAGGCGTTAAAAACCTTTATGAAACCCTTAAAAACAGGGCTTTAGAGCATAAAGACACGCTAATGGTGGGCAGAAGCCATGGGGTGTTTGGCGAACCCATTACTTTTGGCTTAGTGTTAGCCCTTTTTGCTGATGAAATCAAACGGCATTTAAAAGCCTTAGATTTAACAATGGAATTTATCAGCGTGGGAGCGATCAGTGGGGCTATGGGGAATTTCGCGCACGCCCCCTTAGAATTAGAAGAATTAGCGTGCGAGTTTTTAGGCTTAAAAACCGCTAATATCAGCAATCAAGTCATTCAAAGAGACCGCTACGCTAGGCTTGCATGCGATCTGGCTCTTTTGGCGAGCAGTTGTGAAAAAATCGCTGTCAATATCCGCCATTTGCAACGCAGTGAAGTCTATGAAGTGGAAGAATCTTTTTCAACAGGGCAAAAAGGAAGCTCTGCGATGCCCCATAAAAGAAACCCCATATTGAGCGAGAATATCACCGGGCTTTGCAGGGTGATTCGCTCTTTTACGACCCCCATGCTAGAAAATGTCGCCTTATGGCATGAAAGGGACATGAGCCATAGCTCTGTGGAGCGTTTTGCATTGCCCGATCTGTTTATCACGAGCGATTTTATGCTCAGCCGCCTAAATAGCGTGATTGAAAATCTGGTAGTTTATCCTAAAAACATGCTTAAAAATTTAGCTTTGAGTGGGGGGCTAGTCTTTTCGCAACGGGTGTTATTGGAATTGCCTAAAAAAGGTTTGAGCAGAGAAGAAAGCTATTCTATCGTGCAAGAAAATGCGATGAAAATATGGGAGGTTTTGCAACAAGGCGCTTTTAAAAACGCTGATGAAAATTTGTTTTTAAACGCCCTACTCAACGATGAACGCTTGAAAAAATATTTGAGCGAGGATGAAATCAAAGCATGTTTTGATTACAGCTATTACACTAAAAATGTGGGGGCGATTTTTAAAAGGGTGTTTGGATAAGGCGCGTTTTTACAAAAACAAAACTATAAAATAAGCGCTAAAAAATTGAAGTTTTAAGGGGTTTTTTGAAACGAGCGTTATATTTAGTTTTAGGGCTTTCTTATGCCTTGCATGCGGATAGTTTTAAAGATGTTTTGACTAAAGGGGATTACACTTTTTTTAATAAAAAGGTGGTTTCGCCCATCAAACGCTATGCGGATAGATCGGCGTTTTATTTGGGGTTTGGGTATCAGTTAGGGAGCATTCAGCACAACTACAGCAACTTGAATTTATCCCAACAATTCAATAAGAGCCAGATTATTTTTAGCGATGGCTTAAGCCCTGTTTTTAAAAATTCGTATGTGTCTAATGGTTTTGGCGTTCAGGTAGGCTATAAATGGGTGGGTAAGCATGAAGAAACGAAGTGGTTTGGCTTCAGGTGGGGGTTATTTTATGATTTGAGCGCTTCTCTTTATGGTCCAAAAGAATCGCAGTCTATTATCATTTCCACTTACGGCACTTATATGGATTTATTGCTTAACGCTTATAATGGGGATAAGTTTTTTGCCGGGTTCAATCTGGGGATTGCTTTTGCTGGAGTGTATGGCAAATTGAGCGATGCGTTATTGTATCAAGCCCTTCTTTTAGACACTTTTGGCGGGAAAGTGGATCCAAATGGTTTCCAATTTTTGGTAAATTTAGGGGTTCGTTTGGGGAATAAGCGCAACCAGTTTGGCTTTGGGATTAAAATCCCCACTTATTATTTTAACCATTATTATTCCATGAATAACATTAGCAATAATAGTGAAGATGTCCTAAAGGTTTTACGATTTTTAGAATACGGGATCAACAGCTTGTTATACCAAGTTGATTTCAGGCGCAATTACTCGGTTTATTTCAACTACACCTATAGTTTTTAAGCGATAGTTTTTAAAGCGTTCTTAATTTAGCGATTTCGTCTCTCAAACGCATCGCTTCTTCAAAATCCAAATTTTTTGCGCATTCTCGCATTTTTTTATCCAGTTCTTTAATGATTTTTTCCCTTTCGCTTTTAGGGATTTTGTCCTTTTTTAAGGCTTTAGCGATTCTAATCTCATCGTCTCTTAATTTCAGCTCCTCTTCTAAAGCGCGAGTAACGGTTTTGGGAGTAATATTATGAATTTTATTAAACTCTTCTTGTTTAGCGCGCCTGTAACTAGTGATCTCAAAGGCTTTTTGCATGCTTTGAGTGATCTTTTTAGCGTATAATAAAACCTTGCCATTAGCGTTTCTAGCGGCTCGCCCCATGGTTTGAATGAGACTTGTTTCGCTCCTTAAAAACCCTTCTTTATCTGCATCCATGATCGCTACTAAAGAGACTTCAGGCAAATCCAGCCCTTCTCTTAAAAGATTGATCCCTATTAAAATGTCAAATTCCTTAAGCCTTAAAGAGCGGATGATGTGATTTCTTTCAATCGCATCAATTTCACTATGCATGTAACGCACCTTCAAGCCCCATTCAGCATAATATTTACACAATTCTTCTGCCATTTTTTTAGTGAGCGTGGTGATAAGCACCCTTTCATCTCTGGCCACCACTAACTTGATTTCATCAAATAAATCCTGGACTTGTTTATCGCTGTCTCGCACTTCAAATTTAGGGTCTAAAAGCCCTGTAGGGCGAATGATTTGCTCAGCGACATTCTTTTTGGAAAGCTCTAATTCGAGCTTATTGGGCGTAGCGGACACAAAAAGGAATTGGCAATTTTTATGGATAAATTCATCAAATTTTAAAGGGCGGTTGTCTAAAGCGCTAGGCAATCTAAAACCATATTCCACTAAAACGCTTTTCCTGCTCATATCCCCTGCATACATCCCCCCAAACTGCGGCAAACTCACATGGCTTTCATCCACAATGACTAAAAACTCCCGCTCAAAAATCCCTAAATAATCAAACAAACAAAAAGGCGTTTCATTGGGGGCTTTGCCTGTAAAATGGCGCGCGTAATTTTCAATGCCCTTACACACACCGGTCGCGCTAATCATTTCTAAATCATGCTCGGTGCGTTGTTTGAGGCGGTTGTATTCAAGCATTTTATCCTGCTCTTTAAAAAATTTCAATCTTAGAGCGAGTTCATCTTCAATGCTTTTAATGGCTATATTTAATCTCTCACTCCCTACGGCAAACTGACTGGCTGCATAAAGCATGACAGAATCCAAGCGCTTGATTTCATTTTTTTCTAAAGCGTCAAAGACAGCAATCCTTTCTATCTCATCGCCAAAAAATTCAATCCTAATAAATTCAGCGTCATTATAAGCAGGGAAAATATCCACGCACTCCCCCGTCGCTCTAAAGCTCCCCCTATCAAACACCACTTCATTACGGCTATAACCCATTTCCACTAGCTTTAATAAAAAGCTCTTGTAAGCACGCTTCTCGCCCACTTTGATTTTTTCCATGACTTTTAAATATTCTTCAGGGTTACCCAAACCATAATTAGCCGAAACGCTCGCTATCACGATCACATCATCATAACCTAAAAGCGAGGTGGTCGCGCTCAATCTCAAACGCTCCAAGTCATCGTTAATAGAGCTGTCTTTTTCAATAAATAAATCCCTCCTAGGGATATAGCTTTCAGGCTGGTAGTAATCAAAGTGGGAGATAAAATACTCCACCCTATTATGCGGGAAAAACGCCTTAAACTCGCTATAAAGCTGTGCACATAAGGTCTTATTATGGCTCATGATCAAAGTGGGTTTATTGGTTTGAGCGATGACATTAGCCATCGTGTAAGTCTTACCGCTTCCTGTAACCCCCACTAGAGTTTGATAATGGTTGTTATTTTTCAAGCTTTTCGTTAAGGCCTCTATAGCTTGGGGCTGATCGCCTGCTGGTGGGTAAGGGCTTTTTAAATCAAATAAAGGCATCTTTAAAACTCGCATTTTTTAGGGGTATTATAGTGGTTTTTTAACACGCCTTATTCAATCTCAAAAAAATCAATGTTTTGATAATGATTGG
>NZ_CBOM010000013.1:0-46422 GCF_000476275.1 Helicobacter pylori SA213A | reverse complement strand
CTAATCTCTCTTCTTTCTTTTTTCTTGTATCGTTAGAATGCTATAACCAATTTATAGCGTTCTTTTAAGAAATCGTGCGCAAATACCCGTTTTCACTCAACATGACATACAAGCGCCCCATGATTTCTTTCTTTTCTTCCATGTCTAGTTGGTTGTTGTCTTCAATTTTTTGTTTTAAAAGGCGCTCAATTTCTTTGGTGTCATAGTCCAAATCGTCTAGCACATCTAAAATCGTTTGGGCTTCGCAAATATCTTCCACTTCATAATCGCCTTTTTCATCAAAAACCACGCTAAATTCCGTAGGGTGCGTGAATAAATTGTGTTTCATGCCTAAAACTTCTTGATACGCTCCCACTAAAAAGAACGCTAAAAAGTATTCTTCTTCATCTATGTCTATATCATGCAAAAACAAGGGCTTCGTGGAATCAAAAGCGATTTCCCCATCGCTATCGCAAGTAATATCCCACAAGCTCGCGCTCCTGGTGGGCTTTTCATCTAATTTATTCAAGGGCATGACCGGGAAATTCTGTCTCAAGCCCCAATAATCCGGCAAACTTTGGAAAAACGAGCAATTCAATAAATAGCGCTCTTGGACCTGCTCTTGAATGCGTAAAATATCGTTATGATCCTTAACATAAAGCAATTGCACCGCTTTTTTGACGATCAAATGGGCTAAAACTTCAGTGTTGCTCCTGTCAATCAAATCAATATAGCCCAAATCAAAAAGCGTGAACAGCGACTCGGTGTGATCAAAACTATCATGCAAGTATTCAATGGCGTTTTTTTCATTGATATTAGCGAGCAAGTCTAGCATTTCATCAATCAAGGGGGGGTTATTACTTTCTTTGATTTTTAGGGATTTTTCATTGTATTCATGCGAAAACAATTCTAACACCGGGGCCACCAAAACGGCATGGTTAGCAGAAATATAACGGCCTGATTCAATGAAAATATCCGGCTCGATTTCTTGCTTATTTTTCACAATTTCCCTCAATAAAAACACCACATCAGCGCTGAATTCCTCTAAAGTGTAGTTTTTATCTTGGTGGTGCTTGTGCTGGGTGTATTCTACGGCTAACCCCCCTCCAATATTCACGCTATTGAGATTTTTAGCGCCCATTTTACGCAATTCTGCATACAAGTTACCCGCTTCTCTTAAAGCCTTTTTTAAGGGCGAAATATCGCTGATTTGAGAGCCTATGTGGAAATGTATCATGTGGAAATGCTCTAGTAAGTCGTTTTCTTCTAAAAGGCGCATCGCTTCTAAAACTTCAGTGCTGCTAAGACCAAATTTAGAATTGATCCCCCCACTCTTTGCCCAAACGCCAGTGCCAGCGCTGTGCAAACGGATGCGAATGCCAATTTTAGGGCATGCTACAAAATCGTTTTGTTTAGCCACAGCGATAATGGTTTTTAGCTCATTCAAACCCTCAATCGTTAAAGTAATCTCATGTTGCATGCTTTTAGCGATAAAACCAAGCTCAATCATTTCTTTGTCTTTAAAGCCATTCACGGTGATAGGGGCTTTAGGGTTAGTGTAGCTCATCGCAATGATGAGTTCAGACTTGCTCCCGGCTTCTAACCCGTAATTCAAACCCTTAGCCCCTTGCACTAAAGGCAAAACAAACGATGGCATTTGATTGACCTTTAAAGGGAAAACCGCCTTAAAAGCCCCGCTGTATTGATACTCTTTAATCGCTGAAGAAAACGCATCAAACAGGCTTTTGATTTGTTTTTGCACCAAATGGGGGAATCGCACCAACAAAGGCCCTCTATAGCCCTTATCGCGCACGCTTTGAACGATTTCTAAAAGCGAGGGGTTTTTGCCATGACAAACTTTAACCAAGCCTTTTTCTATCTTAAATTCGTTATTGCTCCAAAAATTAATCCCATAATCATGGACTTCTTGCATTTTTTATCCTTTATTACGATAAGGTTTTAAAGAGATGGGGGTTATTTTTAAAATCTTTGATCGCTTCTTCATAAACTTTTTCAATTTGAATGACTGAATTTTCTAAAGTGTAATTTAAAGCGCTTTTAGCGTATTCGTTTTGCATTCTTTCTCTTTCAAGCTTGTTTTCTAACCACCAATCTATTTTAGTGCTCAAATCTTTAGCGTTATTAGGCTCAAATAATGATCGTTCATCTAGCGCGAATTGCCTAGTCGCGCTTAAAGGGCTATTAGCGATAACAGGCACAACCCCCACGCTAATAGCCTCTAAACACGCAATCGCTTCGCTTTCCACATTGGCTGTGTGCACATAAAGGGTGCAGGTTTTTAAAATCTCTAACAATTCATGGGAATTGACAAACCCAAACTCCGTTTTTACGCCTAGTTTTTGGGCTAGAAGTTTGATTTTTTTCTCATCAGGCCCTTTGCCTTTGAGTAATAATACAATGTCTTGTTTGTATCGGCTTAAAGCAACCGCTTTAATGAGAACGCTTTGATTTTTTTCATTAGAATAGCGCCCTACCATAGCGATTTTAAAGGGCGTGGTGTCAAAAAGGCTTTTTTGCGGGTGTTCAAATTTAAACATGGGATCAAAGCCGTTAGAAATAGCGTATTTTTTCCCTCCATAGTTGTATTTTTCTAATTCTTCTACAATGAATTTTGACGGGCAATGGATATGGTGGATATAGCGGTAATGCGAAGATTTAAACCACGAAAAAAGCGTCATGTTAAACCAAGAAAATTGCCCCAATTTCATGTTATAAGAAATATGCTCTGGCTGTAAATGGAAAGAGCCAATATAAGGCACTTGCATTTCTCGCGCGATTTTTACGGCTGTTTTTTCTAGCAAAAAAGGCAAATAAGTATGGATCATATCCGCTCCCTTAAAAGCCTTTCTTAAGATTTTTTCATCCGGCTTAGCAAAAAGAATGTGCTGTCTGTGTGAAACTTCTGTAACTAAAGGAATGTAGCGCTCTTTAAGGTTGTAATACCCCTCTTCTTCGCTCCCTAAATTATCCACATGAGGGGCGACCACCCTCATTGCATGCCCTCTTTTTTTCAACGCTTCAAAAAAACGAAACGCTGTCATAGAAGTGCCATTACTGGTGTCTTTAAAGCTATCCACAACTAACACAATAACCATTCAACTACTCTTCTTTAAAATTAAATTTAAAAGGCTTTTTATCAAACACCACGATTTCTATCATTCCCTCTAAAACCTGAATGTCTAACACAAACGCCTCTATTTTTATTTCCGCTTTTTTCACGCCATCTTGAACCACTTGCGCTTTAATGAGCGCTTCTTGATTCAATTCTAGGGGGGCATAAAAATTGATGTTATTAGAAACCACCACGCTGTGTCTTTTATTCAACGCACACAAGGCCGCATAATTGCACGCAATAAGCACAAACCCGGCATGCACAAAATTTTCTTCATACACCATGCTTTCATTGCCTTTAAAACGCGCATGGGCTATATCTTTTTCTAAAACGATCAATTCAGTGCCAACGCTTGGTTTGAAATTCTTACAAGTCTCTAAAGAGTCATAATCCACACGAACGACTGATTCTTGCACTATTTAATCCTTTATTTAACGCTTGCTTGGTTTAAGCATTTTAAAATACCCCCTTAAAGGAGCGTCATACCCCTCTAAAGTTTTAGAGGGATCCGTTTTATCCAAAAAATCTTCTAAACTTTGCCCCAAAATAAAATCCGTTTTACGCTGTTCTTTAGGCGTGGTCTTTAAAACGCTAAGAACCTCAAAATTTTCAAACCCTACCCTTTCGCACCACCCTTTTAGCACGCTAACGCTAGGGATAAAATAAACATTTTTCATTTTAGCATAAGTTTTTTTAGGGCAAAGGGCGATGTCTAGGGGCGAATCAATAATAAGCGTATCTAGCACCAGCTCCCCTTTTATCTTTAAAGCATGATATAAGGCTTTTAAAGCCTCTAGCGGGCTTTTTCTATGGTATAACACCCCTAAGCAAAAAATGACATCAAAAGCGTTAGGGTATTTTTCATGCAAACCCTCTACCCCCAAAGACTCGTAAATGATTTTTTTTTCTTTATCAAAAAAGGGGGCTAAAAATTCAAATTGTTTTTTGACTAAAACGCCCGGATCAAACCCCACCAAACTTTTAGGCCCATGTTCTAGCATCTTAAACAAGTAATAGCCGTTATTGCAACCCACATCAGCCACTATTTTGTCTTTTAAAGGAGTGGCGTTTTTGACTAGATCCCATTTAATGGAGCTATCCCATTCGCTATCAATCTTGATTTGAGAAATTTCAAAAGGGCCTTTACGCCATGGCTTTAACGCCATGATTTCTTCTAAAAGGGTTTTTGGATTAATTTTATCGTTACAAATGAGCATGACTTACCATAGCGTGGGGGTTTTTTTAAAAAGAGGGGGGTTTAAAAGGGATTCTAAATGATGAGAGCTAATCCCATAAATAAAAGCGAAATTAAACGCTAAATTTTTTAATTGCTCTTTTAAGTTGTTTTGGGTGGTGTAACAATAAGGGTTATTTTTTTCAAAGAAAGCCGTGCTGTTTTTACGACAAAACACGACAATTTTCCCCCACGATAAAGTCTCAAAGGCTTTTTGAAGCATCATTTCAAACAATTCTTTTGAAGTCTCAGCGACAACCACCCTTGCCGTTGCGCCATAAGGGGCTATTTCTAAATTTTTATTCACAAAAAAGGGTTTGCAATGATCTAGTGGGTATTCTTTTTTGCCCAAAAGATTCAAATCAAACGCAATTTGTAATTTCTCGCACAATTGAATGACCCTTTTTAAAGGCTCTAAAAAGATGCATGGCATTTTTAACTCATACTCTTGTTTTTCATAGATTAAAGCGCTGCAAAAAAACGATTGGTTGAGAATCATTAAACGGCTTTCTTTTAAATCTTCCTTTAAATCTTCTTTCAAGCGCTCTTGCTTATAAAACAGATGGAGCCACTCCAATTTATCAAAAAAGGCTATTTTACACCCCTCTATAATGAATAAATCTTCAAGGCTCTCTTTCAAGCACCACACAAAATTGCTCACCATGATTTTAGAAGCGATCTCTAATTCTATGGGGCTTAACAACGCCCCGACCACGCGCTCATTCAACAAGCAAAATTTAAACAAATGATTCAAAGAATGCTCTATATCTTTAAGCTTGATCCATGCCACATCCCTATCGCTTAAAAGATACTCTCCTGTGTATAAAATCCCATAAGCCCCTAACTCTAAGGCTTTAGGAATGAGAGCATGATCCTTAGCGACAAATAAAGAGCCTTTTTGGACTTTGCTTAAAGACAAAACAATAGAATTAAAATAGCTGATTGAGGGCGTGTTTTGCAATTCGCCCAAACTCAACTCTACGGCTTCATTCACCCCTAATCGCATTTAGCTGATCAAACTTCCTGCAATTTTTTCTCTGGTAGGGCTAATTAAAGCCAGATTATCATTATCTCGCACCGCTAAAATCATGCCCTCACTCATTTCACCCATAAGCTTTGCGGGTTTTAAATTAGCCACCACGCACACCATTTGACCCACCAAGCTTTCAGGCTCATAATCCAAAGCGATCCCTGAAATAATCTGCCTCAAACGACCTTCGCCTAAATCCACTTTCAAGCGCAGTAATTTATTGGATTTTTCAATCCTTTGAGCCTCCTTGATAAGCCCCACTTTAATCTCTACTTTCTTAAAATCTTCAATGCTGATATAGTTTTCTTGTGTTGGTGGGGCTTTTTCTTTTCTATCTTTTTTTTCTTTTTCTTGATTTTCTTTTAGTGGAGCTTTTTCTGGTGAGGCTTTTTCCACTTTTTCCATTTTACAAAATAAAGGCTCGGTGTCTTGTAAAATCATATCTTGTAATTTTTTAGCCTTAAAAAAGCGTTCGTAATTATTGGGCGTGATTTCTGTATGAAAAGCGCTCGCTAATTTCACAGCGCTCTTTGGCATGAACGCATAAAGTAAAAAGCTTGATTGTAACAGCGCGTTTGCGATCAAACTCAATAAGGCTTCTAGTTTTTCTGATTCGTTGTTTTTATGCAAGACCCACGGCTCTTCTTTAGCGATGAGTTTGTTTAAAAAATCATAAACATTAAACAATTCCTCTAAAGCTTTATGCAATTGCATTTTAGGCACAAAAGAATTAGCATTATCCAAGATTTGATGCACTTTTTCTAGCTCTTTAGGATAATAAGCGGTGATTTTGGCGCTTTTTAGAGAATAATTGAAATATTTTTTAGCCATGCCTAGCAAGCGGTTCAGCAAATTCCCCAAATCGTTATTCAAATTCGCGTTGATCCTTTCTGTTAACGCTTTTTTAGAAAAATCCCCATCCTGCCCAAAAGGCACCTCACGCAATAAAAAATAGCGTAATTCTTCAATCCCATATTCCACAGCGAGCTTTTGAGCGTCTAAAACATTACCCAAGCTCTTACTCATTTTCACGCCCTCTATCGTCCACCACCCATGCACGCAAAGCTGTTTGAATAAGGGCAAATTCAAACTCATCAAAAAAGCCGGCCAATAAATGGCATGGAAGCGTAAAATATCCTTACCCACAATATGCCTAGTGCGTTCAAAATGCGCCATTTTATTGTCTAAACCATTCAAATACCCTAACGCGCTCGCATAATTCAATAAAGCGTCCAGCCAAACATACACCACATGTTTAGGATCGTTCATCTTTTTAGGCAAAGGAATGCCCCATTCAAAGCTCGTGCGCGTGATAGACAGATCCAATAAACCCTGCTCAATAAAAGAAGTTACCTCATTTTTACGATAAATAGGCAAAATCGCTTCAGGGTTTTTAGCGTAAAACTCCAATAAAGGCTTTTCATACGCGCTCAATCTGAAAAAATAGCTCTCTTCTTCTAAAAGTGCAGTCTCCCTCAAGCAATCAGGGCATAAGACTTTATCACTCGTGTTGTCCGCTTTAGAGATCGCGCAATAACTCTCACAGCTCACGCAATAATACCCACTATAAGTGCCTTTATAAATATCCCCTTTTTCAAACATGATTTCAAAGGCGTTTTGCACGCATTTTTGATGCTCGCTGTCTGTGGTGCGGATAAAACTATCATAATCTAAATTGAAAAAATCCCATTGGTCTTTAAAAATCGCGCTAATGCTATCGGCGTAAGCTTTAGGGCTTTGATTTCTCAGTCTTGCGCTTTGTTCGATCTTTTGCCCATGTTCATCGGTGCCGGTTAAAAAAAAGACTTCTTCGCCTTGAAGCGTGTAATACTTCTTTAAAGTATCCGCAATCAAAGTCGTATAAGCATGACCAATATGAGGGATGTCATTCACATAATAAATGGGGGTTGTGATCAGTGATTTTTGCATTTTTATAATCGTATAACCTTAAATTTTTTACATTCCATAAATTCGCATTAATTTTAACATGCTTTTGAAAATAAAGCCATGCAATTTAAAGGCTAGAGGTTAAATTGATGCTTATTTTATTTATAGAAAATGCATTATAATTAACGCTCAAAAAATTGAAGAATTAGAATTAAGGAACACACCCATGATTTCAAAATTTTTGCTCAAAAGCATGTTCAAGCAGTGGAAAAACGGCGATTATCAGGTCGTTTTTTGGGACAATAGCGTTTATAGGAATGGCGAACATTCGCCTAAATTCACCCTTAAAATCCATCGCCCCCTGAAATTTAGCGACATTAAAAAAGACATGTCTTTAACGATTGCTGAAGCTTATATGGACGGCGTGATTGATATTGAAGGCTCTATGGATGAGGTGATGCATTCTTTGTATTTGCAAACCAATTACGAACATTTGCATAAACATGATGGTGCTAAAGCCATTCAAAAACCCCTTAAAGAAAGCTCTAACATTTCTAAACACTACGATTTAGGGAATGACTTTTATTCTATCTGGCTAGATGAAACCTTAAGCTATTCATGCGCTTATTTTAAAAAGGACGATGACGCTCTCCATACCGCCCAACTCCAAAAATTAGATCACACTTTAAAAAAGCTCCATTTAAAACAAGGCGAAAAACTGCTAGATATAGGCTGTGGCTGGGGCTATCTCTCTATCAAAGCCGCTCAAGAATATGGGGCAGAAGTGATGGGGATCACCATTTCTAACGAGCAATACAAACAGGCTAACAAGCGAGTCCAAGAATTAGGTTTAGAAGATAGAGTTACGATCAAATTATTGAATTACCAGGATTTAGATGGGCGGTTGTATCGCTTTGATAAGGTGGTGAGCGTGGGCATGTTTGAACATGTGGGTAAGGATAATCTACCTTTTTATTTCAAAAAAGTTAAAGAAGTGTTAAAAACGGGCGGGATGTTTTTGCTCCACTCCATTTTATGCTGTTTTGAAGGCAAGACTAACGCATGGGTGGATAAATACATTTTCCCGGGCGGCTACTTGCCCTCTTTGAGAGAAGTGATGAGCGTGATGAGCGAATGCGATTTCCACTTGCTCATGGCTGAAAGCTTACGCATCCACTACGCTAAAACTTTAGACATTTGGCGGGACAACTTTAACCACAATTTAGACCAAGTGAAAAGACTCGGCTATGATGAAAGGTTTATCCGCATGTGGGATTTGTATTTAAACACTTGTGCATCGGCTTTTAGGGTAGGGAGTGCGGATTTATTCCAATTGCTTTTAACTAACAGCGTGGATAACACCTTCCCCTTAACCAAAGAATATATTTATCAATAATTTTAGATTTTAGCCCTTTCTTTCAGGCTAACTTCTGGAAAACTCTCCACATACAAACTCTGTGATGGGAAAGCAAAACTTAAGTGGTGTTTTTCTACAATCCCCATGATTTTTAACATCACATCTTCTTTGACTTCTAGCCACTCTTCCCAAATCACCGTTTTAGAAAAACAATACACCAAAATATTAATGGAGCTATCCGCAAACTGATCCAAAAAGACGAACAAATTGTTTTTATACCCTAAAAAATCATCAATAGAAACAATATCTTTTTTAAACATGTAGCGGTAATCGCTCGCATTTTGCAAAGCGCTATCGGCTCCATTGGCGATTTTAGGGTGGTTTTCTAACATTTCTTTAATGTCTTTCACGCAAAGCTGTAAAGCGCTTTGACTGGAGCTATAGGTTAAGCCTATTTCCATTTTAATACGCCTTCCCACTTTACGACGGCTCCAATTCCTGATGGGTTTTCCAGCTAACTCTGAATTAGGCACGGACAAAAGAGCGTTATCAAAAGCTCTGATCGTGGTGCGCCTTAACCCCATTTCCACCACCGTTCCCTCCACTTCACCGCACACGATCCAATCTCCTTGAGAAAACGAATTGTCTAACAATAAAATGACCGAAGCAAAGAAATTCGCCAACACATCTTTAACCGCCAAAGCCACCGCTAACCCCCCAATCCCTAAAGAAGCGATGATGGCTGAAACGTTAAACCCTAGTTGTTTCAAAACCCCTAAAAGCGCGACAATGAAGATCAAAAAATACACGACTTTTAAGATCAAGTTGATCACTTCTTTTCTAAAATTGTGCGTGCTTTTGGTAGCCATATTCGTAACTAACGCTTCCCCATAGCCTTTAAAGAGTGCTATCACTAACCATGCTAAAAGCATGATATACACCGCACCCACCCACATAGAAACTTTAGGGGGCGATGCGTTAGGGTAATAGAAAATATCTAAAGCCACATCGCAACTAAATAACGCTAAAAAGACAGAAACCGGCGAAACAATGCTCTTTTGCACATTGACATGCATTTTTTTATTGCGCTGCATGATTTCAAAAATACGATCTAACAATAAGGCTAAAAGCCAAGTGATCAACTTCCTTAAACCCAGCAATAAGGCTAAAATCATCAAAGCCAGCACGATTTTACTCACTTGCAAGCTATGGGTTGTGAAAGGCAAAACCTTGCTGATTTTGTTTAACACAAAATCCATATTCACTTCCATGATCAAGTTTTTAGGAAGCACTTCTTTAGGGTGGTTTTTAATGTAACGCAAGACTTCAGTGTAAGTGTTCAAACGCAATTCATAATCGCTAAACATCTGCTCTAATTCATGCATTTTGACATTGTCTAAATTTTTAGGGAAAGTGTAGAGTTTGAATTGCCCTAAACGCAAAAGGAAAGCATCGCTGATACTTTCCACATCTTTTTGTTCGCTGAAAATATCAATACTGCTCCTGATTTTATCTATAAAACGATACAAAATTTCATCTATCAACAAAATATCTAAAGACAATCTATCTTTCATGAAAGTGTAGAAATTATCGCCCTTAATGCTTTTAGACAAACGCTTTTTGATTTTTTCCTGCTCTTTTAAATTTTGGTTGATATCAATCCCGATCTTATCCCTTTCATTCAACACTTTAGAAGTCAAACTTTTAATCAAATCATTCTTTTGGGTGTTATACAGAGAGACTTCAGCGCTTCTTTCAGGGTTTTTTTTGTAAGTTTCAATGACTTGATTGAGCTGGTTGATTTGATTGAAAATTAAAAACAAATCCACCGCATCTGTTTCATGCTCTTCAACCGCTCTCAAAGGATTTAAAAAGAGCGATAATACCAATACCCACCACAATAATAAACGCATGCGAAACCCCACTCAAACAAGATAAAATCTTTCTCATAATTTCTAGCGATTATACCAAAAATTAGAAACGCTTCGCCCCATAAAGTTACCCATGCAATTTGAAAACGCTTTTTATTTATCCCTAAAAAGCGGGCTTTAGCTCAATTGTGAGCCTCTTTTTAGATCGCTACATCGCTTGATGCGATGCTTTGAGTATTTTTACATTTTACAATTAAAACAAAGCCTTAATTTCTAACAAATCTTGCTTTATTTAATATTTTTATAGTAGGATTTCAAATAGACCGTAGTCAAAAAGCTTTCCCTGTTCGGTGCGATAAAGTCACGGATAATGTGCATGTCTTTTATTCTTACATGTTTCACTTTTTATGTTTTTATAACCGCTTTTATTGAATGTTTTCATATAAGATCTATGTCTTAGAGATTTCCAACTCTATCTCTTGTCATTGGGCTATTTTGATGATCAATCTTTAGAAGAAAGAACCATAAAAATGTAGTATCCTATGCCTATAAGAAAAACAAGAATTAAGAAAATGAGTAATCCCCACTCTAAAGAATCCATAACTCCTCTTTAAAGAATGTCAAAAGTGGTGCGCTTGGCAGGACTCGAACCTGCGACCTACGGCTTAGAAGGCTGTTGCTCTATCCAGCTGAGCTACAAGCGCATTGAATGGTATTAATGTTAGGTGGTACGCCCGAAGGGAGTCGAACCCCTAACCCCCAGATCCGAAGTCTGGTGCTCTATCCAATTGAGCTACGAACGCTTACAATTCAAATAAAGGAATGACTAACATAAAACTTGGTAAAACGCTTATTTAATGAGATGGGGTGGAAGATGGGAATTGAACCCACGACCCTCAGGACCACAATCTGATGCTCTAACCGACTGAGCTACTCCCACCATTCAAAGGAAGCAACATTCTACCAAAGAATCTTAAACAGAACAATAAATTATGCAAAAAAGTGGTCGGGGCGAAAGGATTCGAACCTTCGACCCCTTGGTCCCAAACCAAGTGCGCTAACCAGACTGCGCTACGCCCCGAAATTTTCACATGAAGCATTATTATAGCTGAATTTTCTAATTTTTGAGCGTAATTTTTCAAAAATGCCACTAAAATCAAAAGCGGAACTCAAAAATTGTATTAATTCCAACTCCCCCACCCTTTTAAAAAGCTACTTTTTAAAAACAGCTCTAAAGGATTTTTAAGCTTTTTGTTTCTTAAAAACTACTTTCGTTTTTTCATTTCACTAGAAACTTTTTCATAATGTTCCATGTGTTTTTTGCTTAACTCTTTGGTAATATGCACCATCACTTTATGATAGGCTTGATTCATGATTTTTCTAATGGCTCGATCATGGTCGGTTTCCTTAATCCTATGCACAAAAGTTTTGGGGACAAAACCTCCAGAATTGGTGCGTCGCAATTCCACTCTTTCAATCACAGCCTTAATCTTTGAAACATCAATACCAAAACTATGGATAATATCTTCACTTTTTGGCTCAACAAAATTCAAGTTCAAATACCCCGAAGACATGTCTATCACTCTTTCTTCGCTAAGCGCATCGCTCTCTTCTACAATATCTTCTAAGATAGCCACATCCCCATCCATGCGTAAAACGAGCAACGCTTTTTCTTTGATATCTTGAGGGATTTCGTTAGCATCTTTAAATTGCGAAACGCTATAGCCTTTTCTCTCTAAAAAACTACTCAGTTGGAGAAACAAAGACTTCTCAAATTCTTTTTGATAATTTTCAGGGATAACTTTATTAGCCTCTATCTTAGGATCGATTAAGACAACCAAATGGCCATTTTTAGGCTCTTGCTTGCCTTTAATAGGATAGTGGAAATGCAAATCCACGGACTCACCCATGTTATTGTGCTGCTGCTTTGCAGGCATTCCATCAGCTAGAGCCGTATAAAACGCCCCACTCGCTAATAACGATCCTAAAACGATTGCCAAACTACCTTTTTTCATTAAATTCCTTTCTTTCTTTTTCTTTAAAATCAATTCCTAATCTTACCCAAAAAATCCTACTTTTAGCGCTATTTTTAAGATAATCATTCCCATTCAATCGTTCCTGGCGGCTTAGAAGTAATATCATACACCACCCTATTGATACCATTCACTTCATTAGTGATGCGATTAGAAACCTTTTCTAAAAAAGAATGCTCTAAAAATGAAAAGCTCGCCGTCATGCCATCGCTCGCATTCACCGCTCTTAAACAAATAGCGTTTTCATAAGTGCGATTATCCCCCATCACCCCCACAGAATTGACATTCAACAGCACGCAAAAAGCTTGCCAAACCTTGTCATACAAATGGGCTTTTTTAAGCTCCTCTATAAAAATAAAATCCGCTTCTTGCAAGCGCTTGATCTTACTCTCGCTGACTTCGCCTAAAATCCTTACAGCAAGCCCAGGCCCTGGAAAAGGGTGGCGCATTAAAAAATCCTGGCTAACGCCCAATTCTTTACCCAATAAGCGCACCTCATCTTTAAACAATTCCCTTAAAGGCTCTATGAGTTTAAAGTCCATCCATTCAGGCAGTCCGCCCACATTATGGTGGGTTTTGATCACTTTTGAAGGCCCTTTAACGCTCACAGATTCAATCACATCAGGGTATAGAGTGCCTTGGGCTAAAAATTCAATTTTGCCTTTTAAATGGTGCTTCTTGGCTTCTTTTTCAAACACTTCAATAAAGGTTTCGCCGATGATTTTTCGCTTCCATTCAGGCTCGCTCACGCCCTTTAATTTAGACAAAAAGATTCCTTTAGCGTCTATCGTGTTTAAAGGGATTTGCAAGTCTTTAAACATCGCTTGGACTTTTTCTTTTTCATTTTTACGCAACAAGCCATGATCCACAAAAACAGCGATCAAATTATCCTCAATGGCTCTGTGTAATAGCGTAGCGACCACCGTAGAATCCACGCCCCCACTCACCGCGCACAACACCTTAGCGTTAGCGATTTTTTCTTTCAATCGCGCGATTTCTCTTTGAGCGAAATGCTGCATCCCCCAAGTTTTTTCACAGCCGCAAACCAAAAGGGCAAAATTTTCTAAAATCTTACCCCCTTCTTCGCTTTGAATGACTTCTGGGTGGAATTGCAAGCCAAAAATCTTGCCGTTTTCAATCGCGCAATGGGGGGAATTAGAGCTTTTTGCAAGGGTAGTGAAGCCTTTAGGCAGTTCTATGACTTTATCCATATGGCTCATCCACACAAGGCTTTTAATCTTCACGCCTTCAAAAATCACGGAATTTTGAGCGATTTCTAAAACAGCCTTACCAAATTCTTGCTCATTCGCACCAACCACCACGCCCCCAAAAAAATCCACCAAATACTGCATGCCGTAGCAAATCCCTAAAATCGGCACATTCAAATCAAAGATTTTCTCGCTAGGCTTGTAAGCGTCTTTAGCATACACGCTCGCTGGCCCCCCACTCAAAATCAAACCTTTGGGGGCTTTTTTTTGAATGTTTTCTATGCTTTCAAAAAAAGGGACTATTTCTGCATAAATCCCGCTCTCTCTCAATCTTCTAGCAATCAGCTGTGTGTATTGGCTCCCAAAATCTAATACTAAAATCATCGCTCATTCTTTATTTTTGTTTTTTTGTTTGTGTTTTATCATACTGGCTCTTATAATCCACTCTGTGGCTCTCAGCTAACTCAGGAGCTTTTTGCACAAACCAGCGTTCTAATTTTTCTAGTTCGTATCTGTAATTTCCACCTTTGGAGCAATACTGAGAATCAATCAGCGAAAACGCATAGAGCGTCTTACTTTCTTTAGACTGGAATAAAAACTCCTTATGGAATAGCGCTTTTTTAGGCATGCTGCTCATCAGAGATTCAGGCAATAAAAAAGCGTCAAAACCACAAAGCGCTTTTTTACTCAACTTGTTGCTTTTGGTGAAAACAAAAACGATCTCTTTTCTCATGTCTTGTTTAAAAGCTAATGAAAGCACATTCAAAAAGGGCAGAGCTAAACTTTTATCCACCCTAACCTTAAAAGCTTTAAAATCCCCTAATAAGACCCCCATAAACAAAACCAACCCCACGCAACATTTCAAACTCATTTGAAAAACGCTCATCTTTTATAATCCTTGACTTATCATCGGTTGCATAACCACAAGTTACATGACACAAAGTATTATAATATAAAAATTGAGAATCACCCCACGCTTTGGCTTGGCTAGTAGTCAAGTCTTTAGTTATTAAGTCTTTATTGGGTAAAAACACTCTCATGCTAGTATTTTCACTCCGTTTAAGCCCCAATGATGCTTGGTGTTGAAATAGAATGATAGGGTTTGACTAATTCATACCTTCTAAGTCTTCTAATATTAACTAAGGCGGTATTGGCTGAAATGGCTTGTGTCATGCTGCTTGTGGGGCGTAAAGAAGTGAGCGTATTCACATGCCCTCCATTGCATCGTGGGTTTCTAACCCTCTCATCTTCTGGGTCATACCACGCCCCTTTTTGGATACTCAAAACCCCTTGACGGATATTCTTAGTTACAAACGCCCCTGCTAACAACCTCCCCCTAGCGTTAAACACTTCTACAATTTCACCATGCCTAATGCCTAACTTATTAGCGTCTAGTTCGTTGATCATCACAGGCTCTCTGCCTTGAATTTTATACACATTCCTAACCCAAGTGTTATCAAGCTGTGAATTGACACGGTATTTTGGGTGCGGAGAGATCAAATGGAACGGATAAGTCTCAGCCATTTTAGAGCCTAGCCACTCAGCTGGCTCAAACCAAGCAGGATGCCCTTTAAAATCGGCCAGTTTAAAATCCGCGCATTTTTGAGAAAAAATTTGAATTTTCCCGCTCTCTGTATCCAGTTTATTGTTAATAGGATCTTGCCTGAATTTCGCATGACGCACAAACTTTCTCGCATTTTCAGGGATTTCAAACTCCACAAAGCCATCCCTCCAAAATTGATCAAACGATTTCAAAGTAGGGCCATCGCTTTTTTCATAAAGGCCCTTAATCCATTCCATGTAACTCTTAGATTCAGTGAATTTCTGCTCTGTTTCATTGCCCCCAATACGCAAAGCAAGCTGCCTGAAAATCTCATAATCGTCTTTGGATTCATAAACAGGCTCTACCACCTTACGCATGGCATAAACCATATTCTTAGAATAACTCCCTCCAAAAGTAATATCATCTCTTTCCATAGTGCTAGTGGAAGCAAAGACAATATCAGCAAATTTCGCTGTAGGCGTCCACCAAGGCTCATGCACGATCACGCAATCTAAGGTCCTTAAAGCACGAATCAGCTCGTTCGTATCAGCTTCATGCCCCAACAAATCCGTCCCGCAATTGTAGATCATTTTGATTTTAGGCAATTTGAGTTTTTTACCCATAAAATCAATTTCTTTATCCGGATTCAAAATCGCTTCAGAAATTCTAGATGCTGGAATAACGCTTTTTACAGAATTATGCCCTTGCGAAATCATAGGAACAATTCTTGCCCCCGAGCTCGCTTGAGCGTTCCCTCCATAATGCATAGAAAAGCCAAAGCCCCCACCCGATAAGCCCACTTGACCAATCATGCTAGCTAAAACAATTAACGCCCAATCCGGTTGCTCGCCATATTGAGCTCTTTGCATGGCCCAATTACCCGCTAAAAAAGTGCGTTGAGAAACAAACAAATCCGCTAATTCTTTGATTTTTTCTGCACTCACTCCAGTGATTTGAGATGCCCATTCTAAAGTCTTAGGCGCATTATCGCCCTCCCCTAGCAAATAAGGTAAGAATTTATCAAAACCATCAGTGTATTTAGCGATAAACGCTTTATCATATTGATTGCTTGTATAAAGATAATGCATCATGCCTAGCATTAACGCTACATCAGTGTTAGGGCGAATGGGTATCCATTCAGCATTAAAGGCTTGAGCGGTTTCGGTATAAATGGGATCAATACTAATGAATTTAATACCGGCTCTTTTATACTTAGGGTAGTAGCTGTCATTGACATGGTTTGGCACAAAATAATCAATGCGGTTGCACTTGAATAAATCCGCCCCCCACATGACATACACCTTACAATTTTTAATCATCTCTTCATGCGTGGTTTGTTGCGAATAAACTTCCATATCCCCTACAATCATAGGGTTTATTCTTGCGGCCGCGCCATTACTATATTCCCCATCAGTGCCAATAGCCCCCCCTAAAGTCGTGTTAAAAAAACGCCATGCTAAATGATGGCAACGATGCAAGCTGCCCGCATGCCCCCAACCACCATAACTGGCATTATAGATGTTTTCTTTAGGGATTTCTTTAAGCTTTTTAGCCGCTAAATCCAACGCCACATCCCAACTCACGCGCACAAACTCTTCTCTCCCGCGCAATTCTTTGTGGTTTTTTTTGTTTTCTAAAAAGCTCTTGCGCACGCAAGGATACTTCACCCTACTATCTGAATACACCCTATCTGCCATCGCTTTTAACATCATAGTAGGGTTATAATCGCTCTTTTGGGGGACAATATCTTTAATCACTCCATTTTGAACCTTTGCGATAAAGGGGCCAAAATGCGTTGCATGCGGAATGGATTCTACTTTTTCAAAAACACCAACAGCTTTCAAAACATTAGCGCTAGCGAGCGCGATGGGGATTTTTGTTAGGATACTTCTGCGTGAAATGGACATGGTTCTCCTTCAAGCTTGCATTCTGTTAAAATACCCCAAATTCTAACATAGATTCACCTAAAATTACCGCTAATAAGCCCTCATCATGGGCGTTAATTTAAAACTACTTTTTATTCACGCTGCTCATATCAGCGACTTTCCCCCACATCAAGCGGTATTTCCTCTTCATAAATTCAATTTCTTCTCTCGCTTGATTGAGTTCATCGCGCAAAAGATCGATGGTTTTTTTATCTTCTTCATAGACTTCTTGCATAGAGATTAAAGCGTCTTTTAAAAACATGTTTTCATTTTTAAAGGCTGAAATCGTTTCATCTTTAGCGCCAATGACTTTATCATGCAAATTTAAAATCGTGTTAATGGTTTTTTCCACAAACACAGGCTCTAAAGAACGCCCGTTCATATCCATAGAAATCAAATTATTTTCTACCTTTTTGATTAAAGCGTTTGTCCCACTGCTCGCATCAATTAAAAGCTTGTTGTGGCTTATTTTACTTTTAATCTTACCAAGATTGACTAATTCCAAAATCCTTTCTTTAGGAAGCCCTGAAAGGCGGCTGAACTCTTCTAATTCAAGCCATGCTAAAGCGCTCAAATCCTCTAAAACCACCGGCTCTTTAGACTCTTTTTCTTTATCCTCTACCTCTCGCTCATTTTGTTGTGTCGCTTGCGCTTTATTCAAATCTAAAATATCCAAATTTTTCCTTAAAAATAGTTTTAGCTTAACGCAATTTTTTAACCGCTTTTTTCAAGCTGTCTAGCAAATAATCAATATCGTTTATGGAATGCGTGAAGTGCAAGCTCACTCTAAGCCATCCGGGTTTAGCGTTAAAATCGCTTGACTTTTGAGCGTTAAGATTCAATAAATCATGCCCATAAGGCCCTGCGCAAGAGCAACCTGCCCGGGTTTCAATAGCGTATTCATAGCTTAAAACTCTCGCTAAATCATAGGGCGAAATCCCTCCAATATTAAAAGCCACTACCCCCACCCGATGCGCTGTTAAATTCCCATAAATATTAATAGCGGGCAAGTCTTTTAAGCCATGCATTAGCACTCTTAAAAGGTTGTTTTCTTTCTTGTGGATAAAATCCAAACCGCATTCATCTCTCAATTGATACGCTAGAGCGCTCCTATAAAATTGCAACAATCCTGGCGTGCCAAACTCTTCCCTTAAAGGCAATTCATCAATAAATTCATGCCGTGTGCGATTAGCGTATTTAATCACGCCCCCTGCGCTAAAACTCGGGGCGATCTGCGTGTCAATCAAATCTTTAGAAATGCCTAAAAGACCGCACCCTCCAATGCCCCCTAAAAGCTTGTGAGGTGCATAAAAACCGGTTTGGTATTTGCAATCTTTAGGGTTAGCATGCGCGCTAAAATTCGCCAAATCCAAAGCCAAAGCGGCCTTATATTCCTCACACAATGATGAAACTTCTTTTAAGGGCGTAAGCAGTCCGGTTACATTAGAAGCCGCACTCATAGAAACCAGGCTGTTAGGGGATTTTTTTAAAGTTTGCTCTAAAATTTCTAAATCCAATAAGCCATGTTCATTCAAAGGGATACGCACCACTTCACACAAGCTTTCACGCCAGCTGATTTCATTAGAATGATGCTCATAAGGCCCTACAATCACACGCTTTAAAGCCATATCTTTCAAATACGGCTCTAAATTTTTCTTCGTTTTTGAAGGGATACACACCCCTAAAATTTCTTGAAATTTCTTAATCGCTGAACTCGCCCCATACCCTGCGCTCAAGACGCAATGATTAGCGCTCAAATTTAAAGAACGCTTCAACTTTTCTTGGCACTCTTTTAAAAGCATGCCCATTAAAATCGCATGTTTAGAAGCGACAGAATGAGCGTTCGCGTAATAAGGCAGTAAGGATTTCACGCGCTTTTCCACTAAAACGCTCGCTAAACCTGAAGCCCCCCAGTCAAAATAAGATACCCCTTTTTTTAAAATAATACTGGATTTAACTTGCTCTAAAGGACTCTCGTTAGGGTTGAGTAAGGGGGCAAAACTCCTGTTTAAAAACGCTTGCACGAACTACCACCAACGCTTTTAATGTTTATCCCCACTTAAAATATGAAAATGCAAATGCATCACCTCTTGCCCTGCGTTTTTACCCACATTCGTTAAAAGCTTGTAACCCTTCTCTTTGATGCCTAATTTTTCCACCACTTCAAAAATAAAACTTGTCATTTGTGCCATAAGCTCTGGGGTGATGCCATTAAAATCCTGAATGCTTTGCTTAGGGATCACTAACGCATGCACTTTAGCTTTAGGGTTAATGTCATAAAAGGATAAAAAACGCTCGTTTTCTAAAATCTTAGAACAAGGGATTTCGCCTTTGATTATTTTTTCAAACACATTCATGCTTTTTTGCTCCCTTTTAAGGTTTTTCTTTTATTAAAGTTGTATTATAGCTTTTTAAAAATAAAATATAAGGATCGTTATTGCACACCTTAATAGAGCGATTAGAAAAGGTTACTAATAGCAAAGAGTTAGAAGAAGCGCGCTTGAATGCTTTGGGTAAAAAAGGGGTTTTTGCAGATAAATTCAACCAGCTCAAAAACCTTAACGGCGAAGAAAAAAACGCCTTTGCTAAAGAAATCCACCATTATAAACAAGCGTTTGAAAAAGCCTTTGAATGGAAAAAAAAGGCTATTTTAGAGTTTGAATTAGAAGAACGCTTGAAAAAAGAAAAAATTGATGTGAGTTTGTTTAACGCTATTAAAACAAGCTCTTCTCACCCTTTGAATTATACTAAAAATAAAATCATTGAATTTTTTACCCCATTAGGATACAAGCTTGAAATCGGCTCTTTAGTGGAAGACGATTTCCATAATTTCAGCGCTTTAAACTTGCCCCCTTACCATCCTGCAAGAGACATGCAAGACACTTTCTATTTTAAAGATCACAAGCTTTTAAGGACCCACACTTCGCCCGTGCAAATCCACACCATGCAAGAACAAACCCCACCCATTAAGATGATTTGTTTAGGCGAAACCTTTAGGCGCGATTATGATTTGACCCACACGCCCATGTTCCATCAAATTGAAGGGCTTGTCGTGGATCAAAAAGGGAATATCCGTTTCACGCACTTAAAGGGCGTGATCGAAGACTTTTTGCATTATTTCTTTGGCGGCGTGAAATTAAGGTGGCGCTCTAGCTTTTTCCCTTTCACAGAGCCAAGCACTGAAGTGGATATTAGTTGCGTGTTTTGCAAGCAAGAAGGTTGTAGGGTTTGCTCGCACACAGGCTGGCTAGAAGTGTTGGGTTGTGGCATGGTCAATAATGCGGTGTTTGAAGCCATAGGGTATAAGAATGTGAGCGGGTTTGCCTTTGGCATGGGGATTGAAAGATTAGCCATGCTGACTTGTCAAATCAATGATTTGCGCAGTTTTTTTGAAACTGATTTGAGAGTGTTGGAGAGCTTTTAATGAAACTGAGCGTCAATGATTTGAGCGTTTTTGTAGATGCACCTAAAGATATAGCTAAGCTCTGTGAGGATTTGAGTCGCTTAGGTTTAGAAGTGGAAAGCTGTATCCCTTGTATCGCTCCTAAAAATGTAGTTGTGGGTAAGGTCTTAGAAAAAGCCCCCCATAAAAACGCCGAAAAACTCAGCGTGTGTCAAGTGGATGTGGGTAAAGAAGTGTTGCCAATCGTGTGTGGGGCTAAAAATGTCGCGCCAAACCAATTCGTGCCAGTCGCTTTAAACGGGGCGCTAATCGGCTCAACCACCATCGCTAAAACTGAGCTTAGGGGGGTTGAAAGCTGTGGTATGATTTGCTCTAGCAGCGAATTAGGTTTTCCTAAAATCAATGATGGCATCTTGGAATTAGATGAGAGCGTTGGAGAGTTGGTTTTAGGGAAAGAATTAAATGAATACGCCCCTTTCAACACGCATGTTTTAGAAATTTCATTGACTCCCAATCGTGGGGATTGCTTGAGCGTTTTAGGCGTTGCTAGAGAGATTAGTGCATTTTATCACACGCCCCTAAAACCTATCAAGGCTTTAAATTTTACACCCAAAAGCGATTTGATCACGCTTAGTGTGGGTGAAAATATTGAATCGCATCTGGCTTATCATTTGATTTGCAACCATTCTTTAAAAACCCCTTTAAATATCAAACTTTCGCTCGCTCATAACAACGCCTTAAGTGAGAACGATCTGAACAATTTCATAGAATTTAGCACGCATTTTAGTGGGGTAATAATGAACGCTTATAGCCTGAATGCAACCCCTATGGATTTGAGCGTGAAAAACGATGAAAATAATCTTGAGAGCGTTTATATCAACCATCAAAAACGCTCCACGATCGCTATCAAACATCAAGATCAAAAAGATTTGAGCGAGTGTTTGCTTTTAGAAGCGAGCTATATTGATCCGATAAGCCTGTCTTTAAAATTACACGCCCTAAAAGATAAAACGCTTCAAAAAGACAACGCCCTTATTTATAGGAGCGCTAGGGGGAGCAACCCTAATTTATCAGACGGCTTGAATTTTTTAAGCGCTCATTTGAAAGCGGCGATTTTAGAAAGCAAACAAACCAAGCATTCTTTAAAAGATCGCACCCTTACATTCCAGCTTGAAGACATTACTGAAATTTTAGGGCTTGCTGTAGAGAAAGAAAAAATTCAAAGCATTTTAAAAAATTTAGGCTTTAAAGTCAGCATAAAAGAGCCAAACTCAAAACCCCAAATTTTAGAGGTTGTTGCGCCAAATTTCAGGCATGACATTAAAACGATCCAAGATATTGCTGAAGAAATCTTGCGCTTTGTAGGGATTGATAATCTAGCCTCAAAGCCCCTTAATAGTGTCAGTAGTAAAAATTCAAACCCCCATTATGAAACGCACCGCTTTTTTGAAAACCTTAAACACAAGGCTCTCGCTTGCGGTTTTAAAGAAGTCATTCATTACGTGTTTTATTCTAAAGAAAAACAGCAAAAACTGGGCTTTGAAGTTTTAGAAGATCCCCTAGAATTGCAAAACCCTATCACAACGGAGTTAAATACCCTGAGGACAAGCCTTGTTTGCGGGCTTTTAGACGCCAGTTTAAGGAATAAAAATTTAGGGTTTAAAAGCATCGCCCTTTATGAAAAGGGGAGCGTGTATAACGCTAAAAGAGAAGAAATCCAAAAACTAGGCTTTTTAGTAAGCGGCTTACAAAAAAAAGAAAGCTACCCTGACGCTAAGGGCAAGGCGTGGGATTTTTACTCTTTTGCCGAATGCGTTTCAAAAGTTATAGGGGATTTCAGCTTGGAAAAACTGACCTCTCAAACCCCCATTAACCACCCCTACCAGAGCGCTAAAATCATTCAAAACAATGAAATCATAGGCGTAATCGCTAAAATCCACCCTAAAATGATCCAGGAATTAGATTTGTTTGAAAGCTATTACGCTGAGATAGACGCTTCTAAACTCAAACGCCCCGCCATGCTGTTAAAACCCTTTAGCATTTACCCTAGCAGTGTGAGGGATTTGACTCTCATCATTGATGAAAATACCGCTTTTAGCAAGATTAAAAAAGCCCTAAAAGACGCTCAAATCCCTAATTTAAGCGAGATTCTACCTCTTGATATTTTTAAAGAAAGCGATAACACCATAGCCTTAAGCGTGCGTTGCGTGATCCATTCTTTAGAAAAAACCTTAAATGATGAAGAGGTCAATTCAGTTGTTCAAAAAGCGCTTGAAATTTTAGAAAAAGAATTTAACGCCCGCCTTAAGGGATAATATAAAGGATAATATGTGATAGAGCTTGACATTAACGCTAGCGATAAATCGCTCTCACACAGAGCCGTTATTTTTAGCCTGCTCGCTCAAAAGCCTTGTTTCGTGCGGAATTTTTTAATGGGAGAAGATTGTTTAAGCTCTTTAGAAATCGCTCAAAATTTAGGGGCTAAAGTGGAAAATACCGCAAAAAATTCTTTTAAAATCACGCCCCCAACGGCTATAAAAGAGCCTAGTAAGATTTTAAATTGCAACAATTCTGGCACCAGTATGCGTTTATACAGCGGGCTTTTAAGCGCTCAAAAAGGCCTTTTTGTTTTAAGCGGGGACAATTCCTTAAACGCACGCCCCATGAAAAGAATCATTGAGCCTTTGAAGGCTTTTGGAGCAAAGATTTTAGGGAGAGAGGATAACCATTTCGCCCCCTTAGTGATTGTAGGGAGCCCTTTAAAAGCTTGTCATTATGAAAGCCCTATCGCTTCAGCTCAAGTCAAAAGCGCTTTTATTTTAAGCGCTTTGCAAGCTCAAGGCACAAGCGTTTATAAAGAAAGTGAGCTTAGCCGTAACCACACAGAAATCATGCTTAAAAGTTTGGGAGCTGATATTCAAAATCAAGACGGCGTTTTAAAAATTTCACCCCTAGAAAAACCCCTAGAAGCCTTTGATTTTACGATAGCTAATGATCCGTCTAGCGCGTTTTTTTTCGCCCTCGCTTGCGCGATTACGCCAAAAAGCCGCCTTCTTTTAAAAAATGTCTTGCTCAACCCTACTCGCATAGAAGCTTTTGAAGCGTTGAAAAAAATGGGCGCTTCCATAGAGTATGCGATTCAGTCCAAAGATTTAGAAATCATCGGCGATATTTATATAGAGCATGCCCCTTTAAAAGCGATCAGCATTGAGCAAAATATCGCTAGTCTTATTGATGAAATCCCCGCTTTGAGTATCGCTATGCTTTTTGCAAAAGGCAAAAGCATGATTAAAAACGCTAAAGATTTACGAGCCAAAGAAAGCGACAGGATTAAAGCGGTTGTTTCTAATTTCAAAGCTTTAGGGATTGAGTGCGAAGAGTTTGAAGACGGGTTTTACATAGAGGGATTAGAAGATATAAGCCCATTAAAACAGCATTTTTCTAGGATTAAACCCCCCCTTATCAAAAGCTTCAATGACCACAGGATTGCGATGAGTTTTGCTATTTTAACTTTAGCGTTGCCTTTAGAAATTGATAATTTAGAATGTGCAAACATTTCTTTCCCACAATTCAAACGCTTGCTCAATCAATTCAAAAAAGGGAGTCTTAATGGAAATTAAAATGGCTAAAGATTATGGTTTTTGTTTTGGCGTCAAAAGAGCGATACAAATCGCTGAAAAAAATCAAAACAGCTTGATTTTTGGCTCGCTCATTCATAACGCTAAAGAAATCAATCGTTTGGAAAAAAACTTTAATGTGAAAATTGAAGAAGACCCTAAAAAAATCCCTAAAAATAAGAGCGTGATCATAAGAACCCATGGCATTCCTAAGCAGGATTTAGAATACTTGAAAAATAAGGGGGTCAAAATCACTGATGCGACTTGCCCGTATGTGATCAAGCCCCAACAAATTGTGGAATCCATGAGCAAAGAAGGGTATCAAATCGTACTTTTTGGGGATATTAACCACCCTGAAGTCAAGGGCGTGATAAGCTATGCCACTAACCAGGCTTTAGTCGTCAATTCGTTAGAAGAATTGCAAGAAAAAAAGCTCCAACGAAAAGTGGCTTTAGTTTCTCAAACCACCAAACAGACCCCAAAGCTCTTGCAAATCGCTTCTTATTTGGTGGAAAGATGCACTGAAGTGCGTATTTTTAACACGATTTGTAACGCTACTTCCTACAACCAAAAAGCCGCTTTGGATTTGAGTAAGGAAGTGGATATTATGATAGTCGTGGGCGGTAAAACTTCTTCAAACACCAAACAGCTCTTAAGCATCGCCAAACAGCATTGCAAAGACAGCTACTTGGTAGAAGATGAAAACGAATTAGAGTTGGCGTGGTTTAAGGATAAAAAATTGTGTGGGATTACCGCTGGGGCTTCCACGCCGGATTGGATTATAGAAAATGTCAAGCAAAAAATCAGCACGATTTAACACATTTTGAAAATTTTCTTTAAAAAAACCGCTAATTGTTAGTTTTTAAACGATTTTGTAAGCCAAAAAAGGATACAATGCCCTTAAGGATTTTATATTTATTTTATAGTAAGGCAGTCAATGAGCAAGATAGCAGATGATCAGAACTTTAATGACGAGGAGGAAAACTTCGCAAAACTCTTTAAAAAACAATTAGAAAAAGAAGAAACCTTAGAAAAAGGCACTATCAAAGAAGGGCTAATCGTTTCCATCAATGAGAATGATGGTTATGCCATGGTGAGCGTGGGCGGTAAGACAGAAGGCCGTTTGGCTTTGAATGAGATCACCGATGAAAAGGGGCAGTTGCTGTATCAAAAAAATGACCCCATTATCGTGCATGTGTCCGAGAAAGGTGAACACCCTAGCGTTTCCTACAAAAAAGCCATTTCCCAACAAAAGATTCAGGCTAAAATTGAGGAATTGGGCGAAAACTATGAAAACGCCATTATTGAAGGCAAGATCGTAGGCAAAAATAAAGGAGGCTATATCGTGGAGTCTCAAGGCGTGGAGTATTTTCTCTCCCGCTCGCACTCTTCTTTAAAAAATGACGCAAACCATATCGGCAAACGCATTAAAGCGTGCATTATTCGTGTGGATAAGGAAAACCATTCTATCAATATTTCTCGCAAACGATTCTTTGAAGTCAATGACAAACGACAGCTTGAGGTTTCTAAAGAATTGTTAGAAGCCACAGAGCCGGTATTAGGGGTTGTGCGCCAGATCACCCCTTTTGGCATTTTTGTAGAAGCTAAGGGGATTGAGGGCTTGGTTCATTATTCTGAAATCAGTCATAAAGGGCCAGTCAATCCTGAAAAATACTACAAAGAGGGCGATGAAGTCTATGTCAAAGCTATCGCTTATGATGCAGAAAAAAGACGCCTTTCACTCTCCATAAAAGCGACCATAGAAGACCCATGGGAAGAGATCCAAGACAAGCTAAAACCCGGATACGCCATTAAGGTGGTGGTGAGCAATATTGAACATTATGGGGTGTTTGTGGATATTGGTAATGATATTGAAGGCTTTTTGCATGTTTCTGAAATCTCTTGGGATAAAAATGTCAGCCACCCTAGCCATTACTTGAGCGTGGGGCAAGAAATTGATGTGAAGATCATTGACATTGATCCTAAAAACCGCCGCTTAAGGGTTTCTTTAAAGCAACTCACTAACAGGCCTTTTGATGTTTTTGAATCCAAACACCAAGTAGGAGACATTATAGAGGGCAAAGTGGCGACTTTAACGGATTTTGGGGCGTTTTTGAATCTGGGTGGGGTGGATGGTTTGCTCCACAATCATGACGCTTTTTGGGATAAAGATAAAAAATGCAAAGACCACTATAAAATTGGCGATGTGATCAAAGTGAAAATCCTTAAAATCAACAAAAAAGATAAAAAGATTTCTTTGAGCGCGAAGCACTTGGTGACTTCCCCTACAGAAGAATTCGCTCAAAAGCATAAAACAGACAGCGTGATTCAAGGCAAAGTGGTGAGTATTAAGGATTTTGGCGTTTTCATTAATGCTGATGGCATTGATGTGCTGATCAAAAATGAAGATTTGAACCCCTTGAAAAAAGATGAAATCAAAATAGGGCAAGAAATCACATGCGTGGTGGTTGTGATTGAAAAATCTAACAACAAGGTGCGTGCTTCTGTGCATAGGTTAGAGCGCAAAAAAGAAAAAGAAGAATTGCAAGCTTTTAACACGAGCGATGATAAAATGACTTTAGGGGATATTCTTAAAGAAAAACTCTAAAGAGTGATTTTAAAAGCATGAGAATGGCATGAGATTTAAGGGTGTTGTTGCTTTTATTTCCCTAGCTGTCGCTCTTGGCGTTTTAGCCTATTTGTTTTTAAGCGTTAAAAAAGAAATGCCCGCTACTTCTCATGCGATCTCTCAAACACATGCGATCTCTCAAACCAATGAAGGTCTCTCTCAAACAGATGCAAAAAGCCATGAAATCAACCTAGAAGAAAGCCCCAATAATCCTAATACCCCTAACGATGAAAAAGCCCCCCATAACGAAGAAAATCGCAATAACGCCCTTTCTCAAAACCTTGATGCACAAGAATCTATCAATTACCCCGTTATAGAGCATTATTTTGAAATCCCTTTTGAAGAAAAAAAAAGGGAGTATTCAAAGCTTATCATTAAGGATTTAAAGGGTTATCAATGGTGGTGTTTAAAAGAAATCCTTAAAAAAGAACAAATTGATTACGCTTACGATAGCACCAAAAACCAACCTAACCTCATCATCTATTTAGATAAAAATAAAAAAGAACGCTTTTTAGCTGATTTAGACTATTATAAAATACGCTATCATGCTGTTTTTTAAATTCAAAGGATAAAAATGTATCAAGTAGCCATTTGCGACCCCATCCATGCTAAAGGCATTCAAATTTTAGAAGCTCAAAAAGACATTATCTTGCATGATTATTCCAAATGCCCCAAAAAGGAGCTTTTAGAGAAACTCATCCCCATGGATGCGCTCATCACTCGCAGCATGACTCCTATCACAAGCGATTTTTTAAAGCCCTTAACCCACTTAAAATCCATTGTGAGAGCGGGCGTGGGAGTGGATAATATTGATTTAGAAAGCTGCTCTCAAAAAGGCATTGTAGTGATGAATATCCCCACCGCTAACACGATTGCCGCTGTGGAATTGACCATGGCGCATTTGATCAATGCAGTGCGCTCGTTCCCTTGCGCGAACGATCAAATCAAACACCAAAGGTTATGGAAAAGAGAAGATTGGTATGGCACGGAATTGAAAAATAAAAAGCTAGGCATCATTGGTTTTGGGAATATTGGCTCTAGGGTGGGCATTAGGGCTAAAGCCTTTGAAATGGAGGTTCTAGCCTATGATCCTTATATCCCTTCTTCAAAAGCCACTGATTTAGGGGTCATTTACACAAAAAATTTTGAAGACATTTTGCAATGCGATATGATCACTATCCACACCCCCAAAAATAAAGAAACCATTAACATGATAGGCGCTAAAGAAATTGAACGCATGAAAAAAGGGGTTATTTTAATTAATTGCGCTAGAGGGGGGCTTTATAATGAAGACGCTCTTTATGAAGCTTTAGAAACCAAAAAAGTGCGTTGGCTTGGCATTGATGTCTTTTCTAAAGAGCCTGGCATTCATAACAAGCTTTTAGACTTGCCTAATGTGTATGCGACCCCTCATATTGGCGCGAACACTTTAGAGTCTCAAGAAGAAATTTCCAAACAAGCCGCTCAAGGGGTTATGGAATCTTTAAGAGGTTCAAGCCACCCGCATGCTTTGAATTTACCCATGCAAGCTTTTGATGCAAACGCAAAAGCCTACTTGAATTTAGCGCAAAAATTGGGTTATTTTTCCAGTCAAATCCATAAGGGCGTGTGCCAAAAAATTGAACTCAGTCTTTGTGGGGAGATCAACCAATTCAAAGACGCCCTTGTCGCTTTTACACTAGTAGGGGTGTTAAAACCCGTTGTAGGGGATAAAATCAATTACATTAACGCCCCCTTTGTGGCTAAAGAAAGAGGCATTGAGATTAAGGTTAGCCTTAAAGAAAGCGCTTCGCCCTATAAAAACATGCTCTCTTTAACTCTCAATGCGGCTAATGGTTCAATCAGCGTGAGCGGCACGGTGTTTGAAGAATATATTTTAAAACTCACTGAGATTGATGGGTTTCATATTGATATAGAGCCAAAGGGTAAAATGCTTTTATTCAGGAATACGGATATTCCAGGCGTTATTGGGAGTGTGGGGAATGCGTTCGCTAGGCATGGCATTAACATCGCTGATTTTCGTTTGGGGCGCAACACGCAAAAAGAAGCCCTAGCGCTCATTATTGTAGATGAAGAAGTTTCTTTGGAAGTTTTAGAAGAGCTTAAAAACATTCCTGCGTGCTTAAGCGTTCATTATGTGGTTATTTAAGGTAGTTGGATGCGAGATTTTTTAAAGCTTTTAAAAAAACATAATGAATTAGAAGTCATTGACACCCCCCTTGAAGTGGATTTAGAAATCGCTCATCTGGCCTATATAGAAGCGAAAAAACCTAATGGGGGCAAAGCCCTTTTATTCACGCAACCCATAAGAAAAGAGCATGACCAGATCAAAACCTTTGACATGCCGGTTTTAATGAACGCTTTTGGCTCTTTCAAACGCTTGGATCTTTTATTAAAAACCCCCATAGAAAGCCTGCAACAACGCATGCAAGCGTTCTTGCACTTTAGTGCTCCTAAAAATTTCACTGAGGGTTTGAAAGTCTTAAAAGATTTATGGGATTTAAGACACATTTTCCCTAAAAAAACCACTCGCCCTAAAGATCTCATCATCAAGCAAGACAAAGAAGTCAATTTGTGGGATCTGCCCGTTTTAAAAACTTGGGAAAAAGATGGCGGGGCTTTTATCACTATGGGGCAAGTCTATACCCAAAGCCTAGATCATAAAAAAAAGAATTTGGGCATGTACCGCTTGCAAGTTTATGATAAAAACCATTTAGGCTTGCACTGGCAAATCCATAAAGACTCCCAACTCTTTTTCCACGAATACGCTAAGGCTAAAGTCAAAATGCCTGTCAGTATCGCTATTGGTGGGGATTTGCTCTACACATGGTGCGCGACAGCCCCCTTACCTTATGGGGTTTATGAACTCATGCTCTATGGGTTTATGAGAGGAAAAAAAGCGCACGTGATGCCATGCCTAAGCAACTCTTTAAGCGTGCCAAGCGACTGCGACATTGTGATAGAAGGGTTTGTGGATTGCGAGAAATTAGAGCTTGAAGGGCCTTTTGGGGATCACACTGGCTATTACACCCCTATTGAGCCTTACCCTGTTTTAGAAGTCAAAACCATTAGCTATAAAAAAGATTCCATTTACTTAGCCACTGTGGTGGGTAAGCCCCCTTTAGAAGACAAATACATGGGGTATTTGACCGAACGCTTGTTCTTGCCCTTACTCCAAATGAACGCCCCCAATCTTATAGATTATTGCATGCCAGAAAATGGGGTGTTTCATAATTTGATTTTAGCCCAAATACACACGCGCTATAACGCTCATGCCAAACAAGTCATGCATGCTTTTTGGGGTGTGGGGCAGATGAGTTTTGTCAAACATGCGATTTTTGTCAATGAAGACGCTCCCAATCTAAGAGACACCAACGCTATCATTGAGTATATACTAGAAAATTTTTCTAAAGAAAAAATTCTTATCTCTCAAGGCGTATGCGACGCCTTAGATCATGCAAGCCCTGAATACGCTATGGGGGGGAAACTCGGTATTGATGCGACCTCTAAAAGCAATACCCCCAACCCCACGCTTTTAAACGATAGCGCCTTATTAGCGCTTTTACAAGATAAAATGCAAAATATCGTTCTTTTGAAGCAATACTACCCGCACACCCGTAACCCCATTTGCGTCATTAGCGTGGAAAAGAAAGACAAAAGCGTCATTGAATTGGCTAAAAACTTGCTCGGTTTTGAAGAGCATTTGCGCATTGTCATCTTTGTAGAGCATACCAGCAACGATTTAAACAACCCTTACATGCTGTTATGGCGCATCGTTAATAATATTGATGCACAACGCGATATTCTCACCTCTAAACATTGTTTTTTTATAGACGCTACCAATAAGGGCGTTATGGATAAACATTTTAGAGAATGGCCCACCGAAACCAATTGCTCCATGGAAGTCATAGAAAATTTGAAAAAGAAAGGGCTTTTAAAAGATTTTGAAAAGTTGAATCAAAAATTCCATCTCACGCATTCTTTCAGCACGCACAAAGAAGATCTATAAAGAAGAAGCCATAAAGAAGGATTATGTTAGATTACCGCCAAAAAATTGATACCCTCATCACCAAAATAGAAAAGGCTCGCACCGCCTATTCAAGGCATCATATTGTCAAAATCGTGGCTGTTTCAAAAAACGCTTCCTTAGAAGCTATCCAACATTACTACAACTGCTCTCAAAGGGCTTTTGGAGAAAATAGAGTTCAAGATTTAAAAACTAAAATGCATTCTTTAGAGCATTTGCCCCTTGAATGGCACATGATAGGCTCTTTACAAGAAAATAAAATCAATGCGCTTTTGAGTTTAAAACCCGCTCTTTTGCATTCTTTAGACTCTTTAAAGCTCGCCCTAAAAATAGAAAAGCGTTGCGAAATATTGGGCGTCAATTTAAACGCTCTTTTACAGGTTAATAGCGCGTATGAGGAAAGTAAAAGCGGGGTGGTGCCTGAAGAAGCGCTAGAAACTTATTCTCAAATCAGTGAAACTTGCAAGCGCCTCAAGCTTAAGGGGCTGATGTGTATAGGGGCGCACACCGATGATGAAAAGAAAATTGAAAAATCCTTTATCACCACCAAAAAGCTTTTTGACCAAATAAAAAATGCGAGCGTTCTTTCAATGGGCATGAGTGATGATTTTGAATTAGCGATTGCTTGCGGGGCGAATCTTTTAAGGATTGGCTCTTTTTTGTTCAAAGAGTGAGATGCTAAAATCTTATGCGCTTAAAAATGGGGCTGTTTTTATCTCTGATGCGCATTTTTTGCCCAAAAACCCTCATTTAATCCATACGCTTAAAGAACTTTTAAGCGCCAAACCCCCACAAGTCTTTTTCATGGGCGATATTTTCCATGCGCTTGTGGGCTATTTACCCCTAGATAAAGAGCAGCAAAAAATCATTGATTTAATCCATGCGTTAAGCGAAATTTCACAAGTCTTTTATTTTGAAGGCAACCATGATTTTTCCACGCGTTTTGTATTCAATTCCAAAGTGGTGGTTTTTGAGCGCCAAAACCAGCCCGTATTATTCCAATACGATAACAAACGCTTTTTACTGGCCCATGGGGATTTATTCACTACTAAGGCGTATGAATTTTACATCACGCAACTCACTTCCACTTGGGCTAGATTTTTTCTAACTTTTTTAAATTTATTAAGTTTTAAAACCTTATACCCTTTTTTGAAAAAACTCATTTATCAAAAACCCGTCCGCCTTTGGGAATTAGAGCCAAACAAATTGCAATCTTTTATTGAAAAGCGCCTAAAAGCCTATCAAAACTATATTAAAGATCTTAACCTTGGTAGGATTGATGGCATTATAGAGGGGCATTTTCATCTCAAAAGCGGTGCAAAAATCCCCTTAAGCGCGCCTATTTATTGCCCACTGCCTTCCTTTTATTACGAACAAAGCCTTTTTAAGGTATCATCAAGCGTTTTAGAACCATCTCAAAATAAGGACGCCTAAATCATGGCAGAAAAAACAGCTAACGATTTAAAACTAAGCGAGATAGAACTCGTGGATTTTCGTATTTATGGCATGCAAGAGGGCGTCCCTTATGAGGGGATTTATGGCATCAATGTAGCCAAAGTCCAAGAAATCATTCCCATGCCCACCCTTTTTGAATACCCCACGAATTTGGATTACATTATCGGCGTGTTTGATTTGCGCTCCACGATCATCCCACTTATTGACTTGGCTAAATGGATAGGGATCATTCCGGATAAAAGTAAGGAAAATGAAAAAATTGTCATTATCACGGAATTTAATCATGTTAAATTAGGCTTTTTAGTCCATTCAGCCAGGCGTATCAGGTGCATTAGTTGGAAAGATGTAGAGCCTGCATCCTTTAGCGCGTCCAATAATATTAATAAAGAAAATATCACCGGCACCACGCGCATTGAAAACGATAAAACCTTGCTCATTTTGGATTTAGAGAGCATTTTAGACGATTTGAAGCTTAATGAAGACGCTAACAAGACAAAGGATTCTACCCCTAAAGAGCGTTTTGAAGGCGAAGTGTTGTTTTTAGACGATAGCAAAACCGCAAGAAAAACCTTAAAAAACCATTTGAGCAAATTGGGTTTTAACATCACTGAAGCCGTGGATGGGGAAGACGGGTTGAACAAACTAGAAATGCTATTTAAAAAATACGGGGACGATTTAAGAAATCATTTAAAATTCATTATTTCAGATGTTGAAATGCCTAAAATGGATGGCTATCATTTCTTGTTCAAGCTCCAAAAAGACCCCAGGTTTGCTTATATCCCGGTGATTTTTAATTCTTCTATTTGCGATAATTATAGCGCTGAAAGGGCTAAAGAAATGGGGGCTGTGGCGTATTTAGTCAAGTTTGATGCAGAAAAATTCACCGAAGAAATTTCTAAGATTTTAGACAAGAATGCGTAATTCTTTTTATAAAATTGTAAAATACTCTTATCTCAAACGCTAAAGGGGTTTAAATGGATGATTTGCAAGAAATAATGGAAGACTTCTTGATTGAAGCCTTTGAAATGAATGAACAATTGGATCAGGATTTGGTGGAGTTAGAGCATAATCCTGAAGATTTAGACTTGCTCAATCGCATTTTTAGAGTCGCTCACACCATTAAAGGTTCTAGCTCGTTTTTGAATCTCAACATTCTCACGCACCTCACGCACAACATGGAAGATGTCTTAAATCGCGCCAGAAAAGGCGAAATCAAGATCACGCCTGATATTATGGATGTCGTGTTGCGCTCCATTGATTTGATGAAAACTTTACTCGTAACGATTAGAGATACCGGCTCGGATACCAATAACGGCAAGGAAAACGAGATTGAAGAAGCGGTCAAACAGCTTCAAGCCATTACGAGCCAAAATCTAGAGGGTGCTAAAGAAACTTCAGGGACTAAAGAAGCCCCAAAAGAAGTAAAAGAAGAAATTAAAGAAAAAACGAAAGAAGAAGTTAAAGCAAATAAAACCCCTACTGCAGAAAATCCCGCAAGCGATAACCCGCTAGCCGATGAGCCGGATTTGGATTACGCTAACATGAGCGCTGAAGAAGTGGAAGCGGAAATTGAACGCCTGCTGAACAAACGCCAAGAAGCCGATAAAGAGCGAAGAGCCCAAAAAAAACAAGAAGCCAAACAAGAAGTTACCCCAACAAAAGAACCCCCCAAAACAGAAACCCCCAAAGCCCCTAAAACAGAAACTAAAGCTAAGGCTAAAGCCGATACTGAAGAAAATAAAGCCCCCTCTATTGGCGTGGAGCAAACCGTTAGGGTGGATGTGCGCCGCTTGGATCACTTGATGAATTTAATCGGTGAGCTTGTGTTGGGCAAGAATCGCTTGATTAGAATCTATAGCGATGTGGAAGAACGCTATGATGGGGAGAAATTTTTAGAGGAATTAAACCAGGTGGTTTCTTCTATTTCAGCGGTAACGACAGACTTGCAACTTGCGGTGATGAAAACCCGAATGCAACCGGTGGGCAAGGTGTTTAACAAATTCCCTCGCATGGTAAGGGATTTGAGCCGAGAGTTAGGCAAAAGCATTGAATTGATCATTGAAGGCGAAGAAACCGAACTGGACAAATCCATTGTGGAAGAAATTGGCGATCCGCTCATTCACATTATCCGCAACTCATGCGATCATGGGATTGAGCCGTTGGAAGAAAGAAAAAGGCTTAACAAACCTGAAACCGGTAAAGTGCAATTGAGCGCGTATAATGAGGGTAACCACATTGTGATTAAAATCTCTGATGATGGTAAGGGCTTAGATCCTGCAATGCTTAAAGAAAAAGCGGTTGAAAAAGGGGTGATTAGCGAAAGAGACGCTGAAAGCATGAGCGATAGGGAAGCGTTTAACCTTATTTTCAAGCCAGGCTTTTCTACTGCAAAAACCGTTTCTAATGTTTCAGGCAGAGGCGTGGGCATGGATGTGGTGAAAACCAATATTGAAAAGCTTAATGGGATCATTGAAATTGATTCAGAAGTGGGGGTAGGCACGACTCAAAAGCTTAAAATCCCTCTCACTCTGGCTATCATTCAAGCTTTGCTCGTGGGCGTTCAAGAAGAATATTACGCTATTCCGCTTTCTTCGGTTTTAGAAACCGTGCGCATCAGCCAAGATGAAATTTACACCGTTGATGGCAAAAGCGTGTTGCGCTTGAGAGATGAGGTGCTTTCTTTGGTACGCCTTTCTGATATTTTTAAAGTGGATGCTATTTTGGAATCTAACTCTGATGTGTATGTGGTCATCATTGGCTTGGCTGATCAAAAAATTGGCGTGATCGTGGATTATTTGATCGGTCAAGAAGAAGTGGTCATAAAGTCTTTAGGCTATTACCTTAAAAACACTAGAGGCATTGCTGGGGCTACGGTAAGAGGCGATGGGAAAATCACTCTCATTGTAGATGTGGGGGCGATGATGGATATGGCAAAAAGCATCAAGGTCAATATCACTAATTTAATGAATGAATCAGAAAACACGAAAAGCAAAAATTCTCCTAGCGATTATATTGTTTTAGCGATTGATGACAGCAGCACAGACAGGGCGATTATCCGCAAATGTTTAAAACCATTAGGCATCACGCTTTTAGAGGCCACTAACGGGTTGGAGGGCTTAGAAATGCTTAAAAATGGCGATAAAATCCCGGACGCTATTTTAGTGGATATTGAAATGCCTAAAATGGACGGCTACACTTTCGCTTCTGAAGTGCGTAAATACAATAAATTCAAAAACTTGCCTTTGATTGCAGTTACTAGTCGGGTAACCAAAACCGACAGGATGCGTGGCGTTGAATCCGGCATGACTGAATACATCACCAAACCTTATAGCGGTGAGTATTTAACTACCGTAGTGAAGCGCAGTATTAAATTAGAAGGAGGCGAGTCATGAGTAACCAACTAAAAGATTTATTTGAAAAACAAAAAGAAGCTAATGCGGGTTCTAAACCAGAAGATAGTGAAGAAATTTTGCAATTCATTGGCTTTATTATCGGCGATGAAGAGTATGCCATTCCCATTTTGAATATTTTAGAGATCGTCAAACCCATCGGCTACACACGAGTCCCTGAAACGCCGAATTATGTGCTTGGCGTGTTCAATTTAAGGGGTAATGTTTTCCCTTTGATTAGTTTGCGTCTGAAATTTGGCTTGAAAGCCGAAAAACAAAATAAAGACACTCGTTATCTAGTGGTGCGTCATAACGACCAGATCGCTGGGTTTTTTATAGATCGCTTGACTGAAGCCATTCGCATCAAACAAACGGATATTGACCCGGTGCCAGAGACTTTAAGTGATAATAACAATCTAACCTATGGCATTGGGAAGCAAAACGACCGATTGGTAACCATTTTAAGGGTGGAAGAAATCCTAAAAAAAGACTTCTAAAACTTTTAGCTAAGCCCCCTATCATGGGCTTAAGGTTTATTCCATTAAAAAAGCTTAATTAAGCGATAATCTATTGTTAGCGTTTGGTTCAAAACAGAGTTTTTTTAATCTTTTTTTAAAATAGCGTGAAATTTTTCAAACGGATTTCAAAAGAACTTTTTATTTTTATTGCCAACACTTTTAATAAACGAAGTTTTTGCGTTGAGATTTATCAGATTATAGCCCCCTCCTTTTAGGGATTTTTTATTCCAACACTTTTAAAAGCGCTTCATAATTGGGCTCTTCTAAAATGTTTTGAACGATTTCTTTATAGATGAGTACCCCTTGAGCGTCCAAAACAAACACGGATCGAGCGAGCAAGCCTTGCAAAGAACCTTTGCCCAACAGCACGCCGTAATTTTCCCCAAAAGCCTTATACCTAAAATCGCTTAAAATTCTTAGATCCTTAATGCCTTCAGCGCCGCAAATTTGTCCTTGAGAAAAAGGCAAGTCCATAGAAATAACGCTAAAACTCACAGAAGGCAGTTTGCCGGCTTGTTCGTTGAAGTGTTTGGCTTGGAGCAAGCAAACCGATCCGGTTAAACTAGGGAGCGCGCTAATGACTTGAAAACGCACGCCTTGTTTCAATAAATTGACTTCTTGCAAATCGCCATTCACCAATTTCACATCAGGAGCTTTATCGCCCACTTTTAGGGTTTTCCCTTCTAATTGGTATGTTTCTTCTTTAAAAGTAACTTTTTGCATGGTTAAATCCTTTCTCATTGAATTGCTATATTGCGTTAGAATAATAGTCCATTAAGATTAACTATTAAAAAATTCAAGAAAGATTTGTTAAAAAAGTTGTTTTAATTTGAAAAATCCCCCTAAAATCCACAAAATTTGCATAACGATCCATTTTTAAGAAAAGATTTACCAAAAAGTATTAAAAAATGATTACAATAAGCTCACCTAATCACAAGGAGAAAACATGTTTACATTACGAGAATTACCTTTTGCTAAAGACAGCATGGGAGATTTTTTAAGCCCTGTAGCGTTTGATTTCCACCATGGAAAACACCACCAAACTTATGTGAATAATTTGAATAATTTAATCAAAGGCACAGAGTTTGAAGAAAGTTGCCTATACACCATTTTGACGAAGTCTAGCGGAGGGGTGTTTAATAACGCCGCTCAAATCTATAACCACGATTTTTATTGGGATTGCTTAAGCCCTAAAGCGACTGCGTTGAGCGATGAATTGAAAGGGGCTTTAGAAAAAGATTTTGGCTCACTAGAGAAATTTAAAGAAGAATTCATTAAGAGCGCGACCACTTTGTTTGGCTCTGGTTGGAATTGGGCGGCGTATAATTCAGACACTCAAAAAATTGAAATCCTTCAAACCAGCAACGCTCAAACCCCAGTAACGGATAAAAAAGTGCCGCTTTTAGTGGTAGATGTGTGGGAGCATGCTTATTATATTGACCATAAAAACGCACGCCCTGTGTATTTGGAAAAATTCTATGGGCATATTAACTGGCATTTTGTCTCTCAATGCTATGAATGGGCGAAAAAAGAAGGCTTAGGCTCAGTGGATTACTACATCAACGAATTGGTGCATAAAAAGGCTTAAGCGTTATTTTAATAGGGTGGTTTAAAGCTTTTAAACCACGCTTTTTGTTTGATGAAAGACACTCTTTTTAACAAAGCTCTAAACAAACGCTTTTGTTTTGATGAAAAAGTCGCCCATGTTTTTGATGACATGCTAGAGCGTTCTATCCCTTATTACCATGAAATGTTAAATTTAGGGGCGTATTTTATCGCTCAAAATTTAAAAGAAAGCATCAATCCTAAACCCTTGATCTATGATTTGGGTTGTTCTACCGGAAACTTTTTTATCGTGCTTAACCAACAAATCCAACAAGATATTGAACTTATAGGGATTGACAACTCCATGCCCATGCTCAAAAAAGCGCAAGAAAAATTAAAAGATTTTAAAAATACTCGTTTTGAATGCATGGATTTTTTAGAGGTTGATTTTAAAGAAGCGAATGCGTTTTCATTGCTTTTTGTGTTGCAATTTGTCCGCCCCATGCAAAGAGAGGTGTTGCTCAAAAAGATTTATAACAGCCTTGCGTTGAATGGGGTTTTATTGGTGGGCGAAAAGACCATGAGCGAAGATCGGATATTAGACAAGCAAATGATAGAGCTATACTACCTTTATAAACAAAATCAAGGCTACAGCCACAATGAAATCGCTTTCAAAAGGGAAGCGTTAGAAAATGTGCTTGTGCCTTATAGTTTAAAAGAAAATATTGCGCTTTTAGAAAGCGTGGGGTTTAAGCATGTGGAAGCGGTGTTTAAATGGGTGAATTTCACGCTGCTAGCCGCCAGAAAAACTTAAGTTTTTTAAGATAATATAGAAAACTTAAGTGTTTTAAAAAATATCTATAGGGTCCATGTTCACGCTGCAAGGGATATTAGGGGCGGTTTTTAAAAACGCATGCACGCTTTTGATTAGGCTTAAAGGGTTTTTGGAACGCAACAAAATCAGGTAGCGGTAAGAAGAGGCGATTTTTTCAATGGGGGCTTTGAAATTAGAGAGCGTTACACCCTTTTCTAAACACGAAGAAAGGGTTTGGGAGGCTTTTAGGCTCAATTGTTGGGCTTTTTCTTCGTTTTTATGCTTAAATTCCAACAAACACAGCCTTGAAAAAGGCGGGTAGAGTTCGCACCTTTCTTGCAATTCGTATTGTAAAAAATCTTCATAATCTTCTAAGAAATTTTCTAATAGATCGGTTTCGGTGCTTTGAATGAACACTTGGCCAGAAATTTGCCTAGCGCTCCTCCCAGCGATTTGATAAAGTAACGACACGCCTTCTTCTAAAGCCCTATAACTATTAGATTTAATGATATTGTCTATGCCTAAGATAACCGCTAAACTCACTTTAGCGTAATCATGCCCTTTGCTTATCATCTGCGTGCCGATTAAGATATTGGTTTTTTGAGCGTTGAAATCGTTTAAAATATTGTGGAGTTTTTTTGGCGTGCTGGTGTGATCTTTATCTAAAATCGCTATTTTAGCACCTTTTAAAAGGCCTTCCAACTCGTTCAACACTTGCATGGTGCCTATCCTTTTACCCACTAAAACTTCGCTTTGGCATGCGCTGCAAATTTTAGGGATAGGGCTTGAAAAATGGCAATAATGGCACATGAGTTTGTTGGTTTTTAAATGCAAACTCATATTCACGCTGCAAAAGGGGCATTGAACGCTTTTGTAACAACTTTGGCACAGCAAGGTTTTGAAATTAGCCCTTGTAGGCACAAAAATAATGGCTTGCTCGTTCTTGTCTATCACTTGTTGCAGCGCTTCTAGGAGTTTGGGCGTGATAAAACGCTCGGTTTTTTCAAAAATAATGTTTTTTTGCGTGGGGGTGTAGCGCCCCTTTAAGCGCACTAAAGCCTTATCTTTAAAGCGTTTGTAACTATTCAAACTTGGCGTAGCAGAGCCTAAGATCACTTGAATAGGGAATTTATGGGATAAATACAAGCATAAATCCCTAGCGTTATACATAGGGCTTTGATGGGATTTATAAGAAAAATCATGCTCTTCATCTACAATGATTAAACCCAACTCCTTAAGGGGCAAAAACAACGCGCTTCGTGTGCCTACCACTAATTTGATTTCTTGCGAATAAAGCTTTTCTAAAAATTGCTTTTTTTGATTTTGAGAGAGTTTGCTATGCCACAAGCCTAAATTTTCTTTAAAGACCCTTTTAAGGCGTTGCTGCATTTGAGGGGTGAGGGCGATTTCTGGCACTAACAACAGAGTGCTTTTTTTTTGCTCTAATATTTGAGCGATTGCATGCATATAAATCTCGGTTTTCCCGCTGCCCGTATCGCCAAAGAGCAAGCTTGCTGAATGTTTTTGCAATTCTTTTAAAGCGTTGGTTTGCGTTTGGCTCAACGCATTAAGAACAGGCTCAATTTTTTCTAACCCCACTAAATCGCATTCTTTAAAAGGGGCAAAAAGGCTTAAGACTGAAGAAAGATTGGCCGAGTAATATTGAGCGATAAAAATAGCGAGCTCTATTTGAAAGGGGAGTAAAAAATAAGGGGTTTTTTCTAACTCTAGGCATTCAAAAGAGGGTTTTGAAACTTCTTCAAGAACGACGCCCAAAAGCGTTTTATTCCTTAAAGGGATATTGACTAACGCTCCTTTAAGGTGTCGCTCTTTAGAAAAGTAAGTTAGAGGGGGGGTTTTATTTTTTAAAGGAGCGATCAAGTGATAGAACATGATGAGATTTTTTCTAAAAGCTTTTGGAGTTCATTATGCAAATACTCGTTTTGACAACTTTCATGCAAATAGTCCTTTAAAAGCTCTAAGGCGTTTAATTCTTGGTTATGGAAACGCTCCTTTAGGGTGCGTTTCATCTCATCGCTAAAGGTGTTATTGAGAGAGATTTTATAGCGTTTGCCTAAATAAGTGATTTCTAAGCTGTCGTTTTCTAAAGACATGTTTTTAATGGTTTATGACAATAAATCAGAGATTTTGTCATAAAGACCTTGAATGCCCTTATCTTTAGCGCTCAATTCATCGTATAAAATAGCGATTTGAATGTCTTTTTCTTCATTTTGCGCATTCAAGGTGGTGTTTGCTTGGCGTAAAGCGTTCAACTCTTCTTCTTGTTTTTGGATTTTTTCAATCAATTCATCAATTTTAGCACCCAATTGGTTTAACAAACTTAAAGATTGCATCATAAGCCTTTCATGGTTTTTGAAAGTTATTATATCAAAGCTATTAAATTATCGCAAAATACCCCTATCCCCTTAAATAAAGTAACTAAAACCCCATGTTTTAAACCATTCTTATGGCGGTATTTAGTATTTTTTACTACCATAAAGCAACAAGACAGAAAGCTTGGCATGGGAGTGGTGAATGCAAAAAAGTATATTGAAAATGACTCTGTTGTTGGTTTTCCTCTTTTTAAGAAACGCTGTTGGTTTAGAGGACAAAAAAGCGACTACCCAGCCTGAGAGCGTTCAAAATACGCCCAAAGATTTACCCCCTATCCAATTAAGGCTCAATCAAGTCCATGAAGAACTTATAGAAATGTTAGAAAATATGGGGAAAGGCACGCAGTATGAGTTCCCTAAAATCAAAGAAATCCTAGAGCAAAGCGAAGAAGAATGGCTCAAAGTCGCCCATGAAGAATGCATAGCGTTAGTCATGTTAGTAAGCCCAAAAGCTTCTATTGAACATAGCCCCATTTATAAAAATTGTTATGAAGCTTATGTGAAGCAAAGAATCCATGATTTATATGATTTTTATATAGAGAGCAAAAAGGTGAAAAGAAAAATCAAAAAAGCCCGTAAGCAAGAGGTTGCTATCAATCAATCCCAATCCGCAAAAAAAGAACCGCCTAAAAATGAGCGTCAAAAAAACCTGACAAAACCGAGCTTAAAAGATGCGAGTATCCCTAAAGGGTATTACTTGCAAGTGGGGGCTTTTTTGAACGTGCCCAGTAAGGATTTTTTGCAAACGCTCAAAAATTTCCCTTATAAAACAGAGAAAAAAGACTCTCTCACGCATTATTTTATTGGCCCTTACAAGATCAAAGAAGAAGCCCTAAAACAGCTTGAAAATGCGGCTAAAAGCTTTAAAAATAAGCCCGTGTTGGTGGAAAAATGATTGTTTTAATTCCAATTCTTAATAGCTTTTTAACGGAGCATTGGTGATAAAAAAACTCAAAAGCATTTAATAAAAGAATTTGTTTTTAATCAAGCGATCATCTCTTAAAAAGCGATCTTATTGGATTTTTATCTTATAAAGCCACATGGCTATCAATGCAACAAACAAACTCGCACCCAAAAACGCATAGCCTATCATTTTATAAAGGGGCATAAAGGTTTTTTGAATTTCTTCTTCTATAATAATGATTTTAGAAACCCCTAAGCGGTTATTTGGGGCGTCATCTATGAGGTAAAAGCCCTGTTTTTTAAGCACAAAATAGGGGGTTTTGATTAAGGCTTCCTTTTTAAAAGAAATCACAAACGCCCCAACATTGGAAAACTTGACCTTGTTGTCTGTATCCAATAAGACAAAGGGAGTGTTTTTGAATCGCTCTTCTAAGATCTTTAAAGGCTCTAAAGAAGAGGTGTTATTGAGTTCTAAAAGGCTTTTAGCGATAACATCAGCGGTGTATTGCATGCGTATTTGGGTATTTTCTAAGAGGTTGTTTTTCGCATAAAAGAAAAATAGCACCAACAAAACCCCCACTAAAAGCAAGGTAGAAAAAAGATAAACCATCAAAAAACGCTTTTTAAAAGAATAGGGCATGACAGACCTTTTTGTTGATAGCGGGTTGGATAACACAGCTTTTTACGATTGGATTAAAAACGCTCAAAAACAGCCTCTTTTTTCTACCATATTTATTTAATTTTATGGTAAATTTTTGAAAAATTGTTATAATTCCTACACTTTTATTGGTAAATTTAATGGAGAAAGGAGTTTAGAACATGCTTGATGTATGGATAGATATGATAATTTGTATTTTCTACTTGCTCTTTTTTACGACTCCTTACATTGTAGGCGATATTTTGCAATTGAAATGCATCCGCCAAAAGCTCTGCGAGAAGCCTATTTTACTTTCTCAAAAGGATTATGAAGAAGCGGGTCATTATGCAATTAGAAAAATGCAATTATCTATCATTTCTCAAATTTTAGACGGCATCATCTTTGCTGGCTGGGTCTTTTTTGGCTTGACGCATTTAGAAGATTTGATGCATTATTTGAATCTTCCTGAAACGCTCGGTTACTTGGTGTTTGCGTTGTTGTTTTTAGCGATTCAAAGCGTTTTATCCTTACCCATTAATTACTACACCACCATGCATTTGGACAAGGAATTTGGCTTTTCTAAGGTGAGTTTGTCGTTGTTTTTTAAGGATTTTTTCAAAGGCTTTTTGCTCACTTTAGGCGTGGGGTTGTTGTTGATTTACACTCTCATTATGATCATTGAACATGTGGAGCATTGGGAGATCAGCTCGTTTTTTGTCGTGTTTGTTTTCATGATTTTGGCTAATCTTTTTTACCCTAAAATCGCTCAGCTTTTCAACCAATTCACCCCCTTAAACAACAGGGATTTAGAAAAGCAAATTGAAAGCATGATGGATAAAGTGGGCTTTAAATCCGAAGGCATTTTTGTGATGGACGCTAGCAAGAGAGATGGGCGTTTGAACGCGTATTTTGGAGGGTTGGGAAAAAACAAACGAGTGGTGTTGTTTGACACTTTGCTTTCTAAAGTTGGCACAGAGGGGCTTTTAGCGATTTTAGGGCATGAGTTAGGGCATTTTAAAAATAACGATTTGTTGAAAAGTTTAGGGATTATGGGAGGCTTGCTCGCTTTGGTTTTTGCTTTGATCGCTCATTTGCCGCCATTGGTTTTTGAAGGCTTTAATGTCTCGCAAACGCCAGCGAGTTTGATTGCGATTTTACTCTTATTTTTGCCGGTATTTTCCTTTTACGCCATGCCTTTGATCGGGTTTTTTAGCCGCAAAAATGAATACAATGCCGACAAATTCGGGGCGAGCTTAAGCTCTAAAGAAACTCTAGCCAAAGCTTTAGTGTCCATCGTTAATGAAAATAAAGCCTTCCCCTATTCGCACCCCTTTTATGTTTTCTTGCATTTCACGCACCCGCCGCTTTTAGAACGCTTGAAAGCTTTGGATTACGAAATTGAATGACCCTTTCACAAGCCCTAAACAAAGCCAAAAAAGAATTATCCCAAAAAGGTTTTAGGGGGGGGTTAGAGTCTGAAATTTTACTGGGCTTTGTTTTGCAAAAAGAAAGGGTTTTTTTGCACACGCATGAGCATTTAGAATTGAACCATAAAGAAGAAATGCGCTTTTTTGAACTGGTAGAAAAGCGTTTGAACGACTACCCCCTAGAGTATTTATTAGAAAGCTGTAATTTTTATGGGCGCTCTTTTTTTGTGAACGAACATGTTTTAATCCCACGGCCTGAAACCGAGATTTTAGTCCAAAAAGCGCTGGATATTATTACTCAATACCATTTAAAAGAAATAGGCGAAATAGGCATAGGGAGCGCTTGCGTTTCGGTGAGTTTGGCTTTAGAAAACCCTAATCTCTCTATTCATGCGAGCGATATTTCACCCAACGCTTTAGAAGTGGCGTCAAAAAATATTGAACGCTTTGACTTAAAAAAGCGTATTTTTTTAAAACAAACGCATCTTTGGGATCATATGCCAACAACACCCATGCTTGTTTCTAACCCGCCCTATATCGCTAAAAATTATCCTTTGGATAAATCCGTTTTAAAAGAACCGCATGAAGCCCTTTTTGGGGGGGTTAAAGGCGATGAAATCTTAAAAGAAATCATTTTTTTAGCCGCTGGATTGAAAATCCCTTTTTTGGTTTGTGAAATGGGGCATGATCAGTTGGAAAGCTTGAAAGAATGCTTGGAATTTTGCGGTTATGATGCAGAGTTTTACAAGGATTTGAGCGGCTTTGATAGAGGGTTTGTGGGCATTTTAAAAAGTTTTTTAAAATAAAAAAATTGATTTAATCAAGCAGTAGTTGAGTTTGAAAAATTAAAAACAAAATTTTAACTATCCCTATTTAATGAGAAAAACCAAAAGAATTAAAACTTAATTACCCTTTTAGTGTTACAATAAAAACCTAAAAACAATAAAGGAATGCCGCTCATGTATATTGAAAAAATTCTCCAGTCTTTACAAAAAAAATACCCTTATCAAAAAGAGTTCCACCAAGCCGTCTATGAGGCTATCACTTCGTTAAAACCCCTTTTAGACAGCGATAAAAGCTATGAAAAGCATGCAATTTTAGAGCGTTTAGTTGAGCCTGAAAGAGAGATTTTTTTCAGGGTGTGTTGGCTAGATGATAACAATCAAATCCAAGTCAATCGGGGGTGTAGGGTTGAATTCAATTCGGCTATTGGCCCTTATAAAGGGGGTTTGAGGTTCCACCCTAGCGTGAATGAAAGCGTGATCAAATTCTTAGGCTTTGAGCAAGTGTTGAAAAATTCGCTCACCACTTTGGCCATGGGGGGCGCTAAGGGGGGGAGCGATTTTGACCCTAAGGGAAAGAGCGAGCATGAAATCATGCGTTTTTGCCAGGCGTTCATGAATGAATTATACCGCCATATTGGAGCCACAACCGATGTGCCAGCTGGGGATATTGGAGTGGGTGAAAGAGAGATTGGCTATTTGTTTGGGCAATACAAGAAATTAGTCAATCGTTTTGAGGGCGTATTGACCGGTAAGGGGCTAACTTATGGGGGGAGCTTGTGCAGAAAAGAAGCTACCGGTTATGGGTGCGTGTATTTTGCTGAAGAAATGTTGCAAGAAAGAAACAGCTCTTTAGAGGGTAAGGTTTGCAGCGTTTCTGGGAGCGGTAATGTCGCTATTTATACGATTGAAAAATTGCTTCAAATAGGCGCTAAACCGGTAACTGCAAGCGATTCTAATGGCATGATTTATGATAAAGAGGGCATTGATTTAGATCTTTTAAAAGAGATTAAAGAGGTTCGTCGTGAGAGGATTGAAGAATACGCTTTAGAAAAAAAGAGCGCGAAATACACGCCCACAGAAAACTACCCCAAAGGGGGGAATACAATATGGCATGTGCCTTGTTTTGCGGCTTTTCCTAGCGCAACAGAGAATGAATTGAGCGTTTTAGACGCCAAAATCCTCCTTTCTAACGGGTGTAAATGCGTGGCTGAAGGGGCGAACATGCCCTCAAGCAATGAAGCGGTTGAATTGTTTTTGCAGGCTAAAATTTCTTATGGTTTGGGCAAGGCGGCTAATGCTGGGGGGGTGAGCGTGAGCGGCTTGGAAATGGCGCAAAACGCGAGCATGCACCCATGGAGTTTTGAAGTGGTGGATGCGAAATTGCACCATATTATGAAAGAGATTTATAAAAATGTCTCTCAAACCGCTAAAGAGTTTAAAGACCCTACTAATTTTGTTTTAGGGGCTAATATCGCTGGGTTTAGAAAAGTAGCGTCTGCGATGATAGCGCAAGGGGTTTGATTACCCCCCAATTTTACAAACCCTATTTTTTAATCAACTTTCTTATTACGCGCAACAAAGGCAAGGATTTTTGATAAGCTTTGCGATAGATTTTAAAAGTGGTGTTTTGAGAGAGTTCTAATAAAGGCGAAGCGTTTTGTAAAAGGCGCTCATAATTAA